>NC_019936.1:303214-606428 GCF_000327065.1 Stutzerimonas stutzeri RCH2
CTCGTCCAGCAGTTGCCTCGGGACGCGAATCCGCGGTCCGCATTCCGTTGACGGTGCAGGCGAAGGATCGTCGAACAACCCCGTCGATTCATCGTCGCTGGCCCAGTTCACTTCATGTGGTGCGACGTGGCTCTGCAGCAGCGTCCGAGCGCGACTTCGCCACGCCTGGAAGCTTCCATCGAAGCGCACCGTGAGCATTACCAGAGCGCCAGTTGTGCGGGCGTGTCGCGCAGGTGCTGGCGCAGCATGGCCGACTCCTGTCCTGCCAGGCTTGGCCGGTAATCCTGAGTGATGACGAAGGGTTTGGCTTTCTCGAGCGAGCAGCGTAGACGGGTCAGATCCTCGAAGCGGATGCGCTTCTGCCGGCGCAGATCCACCAGCCGTTTCGCGCTGAGCATGCCGATTCCGGGAATGCGCGCGATCATCGTCGGTTCGGCGCGGTTGAGGTCCACTGGAAACTGGTCGCGATGCGCCAGCGCCCAGGCCAGCTTCGGATCGATATCCAGCGCGAGGTTGCCTGGGCCAGCGAGGAGTTCGCCGGCCTTGAAGCCGTAGCCCCGCATAAGGAAGTCGGCCTGATACAGCCGGTGCTCACGCATCAGCGGTGGTGCCGCGAAGGGCACGGTGTTGGGGCTGTGCGGAATCGGGCTGAAGGCCGAATAGTAGACCCGGCGCAGGCGATAGCTGCCGTACAGCGACTGGGCGGTGTGCAGGATGGTGCTGTCGTCGGTGTTGTCGGCGCCAACGATCATCTGCGTGCTCTGCCCGGCGGGTGCGAAGCGCGGCGCGCGCTTCTCCGCGCTGGCTTCGGTTTCGCCCTGGTGAATGGTGTGCATGGCCTGTTTGATGGTCAGCACCTGCTTTTCCGGTGCCAGGCGGATCAGGCTGGTTTCGGTTGGCAGCTCGATATTCACGCTGAGCCGATCGGCGTAGCGGCCGGCTTCGGCAATCAGCAGCGGGTCGGCGTCGGGAATGGTCTTGAGGTGGATGTAACCGCGAAACTCGTGCTCCTCTCGCAGCAGCCTGGCAACCCGCACCAGCTGTTCCATGGTGTAGTCCGCCGAGCGGATGATGCCGGAGCTGAGGAACAGGCCGCTGATGCAGTTGCGCCGGTAGAAGTCGAGCGTCAGGCTGACCACCTCTTCCGGCGTGAAGCGCGCCCGCGGCACATCGCTGGAGCGGCGATTGACGCAGTATTGGCAGTCGTACAGGCAGAAGTTGGTCAGCAGGATCTTCAGCAGCGCCACGCAGCGCCCATCTGGCGTGAAGCTGTGACAGATGCCCATGCCATTGGTAGCGCCGAGTCCGCTCTTGCCCTTCGAGCTGCGCTTCGGCGCGCCGCTACTGGCACAGGAGACGTCGTACTTGGCGGCGTCGGCAAGCACGCTGAGTTTGTCGATCAATTGCATGACGGTGACCGTTATACTGTTCGCATATACAGTATCACGTCGATGCATTGCAGCAAGGGCCGTCTGGCGGGGCGGTTCAGGCGCATTATCGGATAAGCTGGACGTCACTCATCAAGCGCACATCGAGGTTCGGATGCAGCAGAACACCCATAGCACGCTGATCGGCTATCTCCTGTGGATATTCGGTTTTCTCGGTTCCCATCGCTTCTACTACGGCAAACCCATCACCGGCACCATCTGGTTCTTCACCCTCGGCCTGTTCTTCGTCGGCTGGATCATCGACCTGTTTCTGATCCCATCGATGGATCGTGAAGCGGACATGCGCTTCCAGCCGGGGCCCATCGACTACACGGTCGGCTGGATACTGCTGACCTTTCTCGGTGTGTTCGGCGTACACCGCATGTATCAGGGCAAGTGGATCACGGGGATCCTCTACCTGTTTACCGGCGGTTTGTTTTTCATCGGTGTGCTTTACGACTTCTGGACGCTGAATTCGCAAATATCCGAGCGCAACCTGGCGCGGAGCTGAAGGAGTAGGGCAGAAACTTCTGGCAGGCATGGACGTATCGATGTCCAGCCTGCACAGATCTGGCGCTTCAGCCTTCGAAGCTGACGTGGCCGTCGACGATGGTGTAGCGCACCGAGCCCGGCAGGCAGTGGCCCATGAACGGGCAATTGCGGCCTTTGGAATACCAGCGCTCGCCAACCAGGGTCGAGCTGTGTCGATCGAACAGCACCAGGTCGGCGGCCTGACCGGCCTGCAGCCTGCCGGCGGGCAGTTGCAGCGCGGCGGCGGGGCCGTTGGTCAGGCGCGCCAGCAGGGTCGGCAGGTCGAGCAGGCCGTCGTCCACCAACGTCAGCGCCAGTGGCAGCAGGATCTCGGCACTGCTGATACCCGGTTCGGTTTCGCCGAACGGGGCCAGCTTGGCGTCGGTTTCGTGTGGCTGGTGATGGCTGGAAATCGCCGAGATCACGCCGGCCTTGACCGCCTCGCGCAGACCATCGCGATCCGCTGCGCTGCGCAGCGGCGGCTGTACGTGATACAGGCTGGAGAATCCATGCAGCGCTTCGTCGGTGAGGATCAGTTGATACATCGCCACGTCGGCGGTTACCGGCAGGCCGCGAGCCTGTGCCTGAGCGATCATTTCCGCGCCACGGGCGCTGGTCAGCTGGGCGAAATGAGCGCGAACGCCGGACTTTTCCACCAGTAGCAGATTGCGCGCCAGCGCTACGGTCTCCGCGGTTTCGGGGATTCCCGACAGGCCGAGGAAACTGGCGGTGGCGCCTTCGTGGGCAAGCCCACCTTCGGCCAGGTCGCGGTCCTGAGAGTGGAAGATCACCGTCAGATCGAAGGTGGCGGCATATTCCAAGGCGCGGCGCAGGTTGCGATTGCTGGCAAATTCGGTGAGGCCGTTACCGAAAGCGACGCAGCCGGCTTCGCGCAACGCGACCAGTTCCGACAGCTGCTCGCCAGCCAGATTGCGCGTCAGCGCGCCGATGGGAAATACCTTGGCGTGGCCCGACTCGCGGGCACGATCGAGGATCAGCTCGGTGACTGCCGCAGTGTCCAGGACCGGGCGCGTCTGCGGCGGGCAGCACAGGCTGGTGATGCCGCCGGCCGCTGCTGCGAGGGTCTCGCTGGCAATGCTGCCCTTGCGGCTGTAGCCAGGCTCGCGCAGCGCCACGGCGAGATCGACCAGGCCGGGTGCGGCGATCAGCCCCTGGCCATCGATCGTCCGTTGCGCTTCGAAACCAGCCGGGGCCTGGCCGATGGCGGCGATCTTGCCATGTTGCAGGAAAATATCGGCGACTTCGTCACGCCCGCTGACGGGGTCGATCACGCGCGCGCCGAGGATTCGAATTGCCACCATCACTGCTGCTCCTCGGATACGGATTCGGAATCGATCTGGCGCTGCGCAGTCTGGCCGCTCATTGCCATGGACAGCACCGCCATGCGGATGGCGATACCGTAAGTGACCTGGTTGAGGATCACCGATTGCGGGCCGTCTGCCACCGCCGACTCGATTTCCACGCCGCGGTTGATTGGGCCAGGGTGCATGACGATGGCGTCGGGCTTGGCCAACGCCAGGCGCTGAGTGTTCAGGCCATAGAGTTTGTAGAACTCGCCTTCGCTGGGCAGCAGGCCGCCCTGCATGCGCTCACGCTGCAGGCGCAGCATGATCACCACATCGACGTCACGCAGGCCTTCGTTCATGTCGGTGAACACGCGCACGCCGTACTGTTCGATGCCCTCGGGAAGCAGGGTTTTCGGTGCGATGACGCGGATATCCGGGCAGCCAAGCGTCTTCAGCGCCAGCATGTTCGAGCGCGCCACCCGCGAGTGCAGGATGTCGCCGACGATGGCGACCGAGAGGTTCTCGAAGCTGCCTTTGTGCCGGCGGATGGTGAGCATGTCGAGCATGCCCTGGGTCGGGTGTGCATGGCGCCCGTCGCCGCCATTGATGACCGCAACCTGGGGGCTGACATGCTCGGCGATGAAGTGCGCGGCACCAGAATCGGCGTGGCGCACCACGAACATGTCCGCGGCCATGGCTTCCAGGTTGCGCAAGGTGTCGGTCAGGGTCTCGCCCTTGCTGGTGGAGGAGGTCGACACGTTCAACGTGATCACGTCTGCCGACAAGCGCTGGGCCGCCAGTTCGAAGGTCGTGCGGGTGCGTGTGGAGTTCTCGAAGAACACATTGCAGACCGTCTTGCCGCGCAACAGCGGAACCTTCTTCACGGCCCGGGCGCCGACCTCGAGGAAAGAGTCAGCAGTGTCGAGGATCTCCGTGAGCAGCTCGCGGGGCAGGCCGTCGAGGGAGAGGAAGTGGCGCAGCTGGCCTTGGTCGTTCAGCTGTAGCGGGCGCTTGGCGTCGGTGGGCGTCATCGCAGGATCTCGGTGGGCGGCTAGAGATGGACTGTAGTGCGGAAGCTACCGACTCGCTCAGGAGGGGCTGGTTTCCGTCTGTTGCTCGAGGGCCAGGGGCTCCGGCCCGATCAGCTTGATGCGCTGCTCCGGCGCCAACGACAGAGTGGCGCCGACTACGTCTGGGCGAATCGGCAGTTCGCGGGCGTTCAGGTCGAGCAGGCAGACCAGCGTCACGCTGGCGGGGCGACCGTAATCGAACAGTTCGTTGAGCGCGGCTCGGATGGTGCGGCCGGTCATCAGCACATCGTCGATCAGTACCAGGTGCTGCCCTTCGATCTCGAATGGCAGTTCCGATGGCTGAACCTGGGGGTGCAAACCCTTCTGGGTGAAGTCATCGCGATAAAAGGAAACGTCGAGGATGCCGAGCGGTTCGTTCTGCGCTCGCGCCGCTAGGATCGCCTGGGCGACCCAGACGCCGCCGGTACGAATGCCGATGAAACGTGGCTCCTGGATGTCACGGTCGCTCAGGTACTGCTTCAGTGCGGCGACCATCTCGGGCAGCAGCTGTTCGGGGTTGGGCAGGATCATGAGATCTCCTTCAGGGTCCGGATCAGGCGGCGGGGTGATCGCTCAGCCAGCCTTCCAGTAGTAGAGCTGCGGCCAGGGCATCCACCGGGCGGTCGCGGTAGCCGCCGTGCTGGCCTTGGCGCAGGCGCTCGCCTTTGGCTTCGAACGTGGTCAGGCGCTCGTCGTGGGTGTGTACCGGCAGGTTGAAGCGTCCATGGAGCCGGCGCGCAAACTTTTCGGCTCGGGCGCTCATGTCGCTTGGCGTACCATCCATATTAAGGGGCAGGCCGACGACCAGCGCATCCGGCTGCCACTCACGCATCAAGGCCTCGATCTGCTGCCAGTCCGGCACGCCATTCTGCGCCTTGAGCACGCAGAGCTCGCGCGCCTGCCCGGTGATCATCTGGCCGACGGCGACGCCGATCTGTTTGGTGCCGTAATCGAAGCCGAGCAGCAGGCGAGGCGCGCTCATGCGTGGCCGACCTGGGTACTGAGCAGGCGCAGGTCGACGCCCAGCGATGCGGCCGCTGCGTTCAGGCGCTGGTCGTAGGGCAGATCGAAGAGGATTTCCGTGCTCGCCGGGCAGCTGAGCCAGGCGTTGTCAGCCAGTTCGGCCTCCAGCTGCCCTGCTTCCCAGCCGGCGTAGCCCAGGGCGATGAAATGCCGGGCGGGGCCTTGGCCATCGGCGATGGCGAACAGCACGTCCTGTGACGTGGACATGCCGAGCGGGCCGAGCGCCAGCGTGGCCTGAAATTGATGATCGGCAGAATGCAGGACGAAACCGCGGTCTGTCTGCACCGGGCCGCCGGAAAAGATCGGCAGGCTCTGGCACAGCGATGGAATCGGCCCGTCTGGGCGCAACTGTTCCAGAACATCGGCCAGACTGAGTCCGTTCGGTCGATTGATGATCAGGCCCATGGCGCCCTCTGCGCCGTGCTCGATGAGGTAGATCAGCGTTTGGGCAAAGTTCGGATCGGCCATCTGGGGCATGGCGATCAGAAAGTGATGCTTGAGGTAACTGGGCGCGGTGCTTTTCATGCGCGCTAGCTTAAGCGTTGCTCTGCTTTCCGGCTACAGGTGCGACGGTTGGTCCAGCGATGGTCAGCGGCTGGAAAGCTTGTCGCCGCGCTCGAAGCGCCAGGTGCGAATGATCTCGACCTGATCGAATTTCTGTGCCAGTTCGCCGGTGAAGGGCGCAAAAGGCGCTGCCAGTCGCACGATGCGCAGCGCGGCATCATCTAGCACCGGCTGGCCGGAGGACTCGATCACGCGCAACTCTTGTACGGTGCCGTCACGGTTGATGGTCACTAGCATGCGCAGGCTGCCGTAGATCTGCTGGCGACGCGCTTCGTCCGGGTAGTTGAGATTGCCGATGCGCTCGACCTTCTTGCGCCATTCATCGCGGTACCAGGCGCTGATATCGCGCATGGTGGCAGCGCTATTCTGCCGGCTGACCCTTGGCCGTTTGGCGTAGCGCTCGACGTCATGTGCCAGCTCAGCTTCGAGGCTGGCGATTTCGGCGCTCAGCTGAGAGCTGTCGAACGCCGGAGCGGCCTGCGGTTCGGGCTGCGGCTGGGTCTGCTGCTTGGTATCAGCCTTGTCCGGCTGCCGGCTGCGGGTGGTGACGACTGTTTTCGCCGGTTCCGGTTGCGTGCTGCGCGGTGGTGCTGCCGGTGGCGTCACCTTGCGCACCTCGGTGTCCTGAAAGGGCGCCTGCTCGGTGGTTTTTGGCGACGCCTTGTGCTCCAGCGTGCCGCTGCCCTGCTGGTTGTCCTGGGCGAGAAAGTCTGCTTCCTTGGGCTTTTCCTCGCTCTTGAACGTTGACAGAGTGATTTCCAGCGTCTTGCTGATCTGTTTCGGTTCGGACAGCGTGAAGCCCAGGCCGAGAATTAGGGCCAGGTGCAATGCGGCAGCTAAAAAAAGCGTGAAGCCGAGCCGGTCCGCCGGGCGGACTCGGGTGGTTTCAGGCGCAGGTTGGCGGATAGCGGCGTTCATCGCAGGTCGGGTCGGCTCGAAGTGCCGCGCAGTCTGCCGGCTTTGAGCTGGGAGCCGCAAGCTCCAAGCTCAAAGCTGTTAGCTGGTTCAAGCTTGCAGCTTGCCCGCGATCGCGTCCATGAGGCGCTCGCCGATTCGGGTATCGAAGGCGTTGTCGATTTCGCGGATGCAGGTGGGGCTGGTGATGTTGATTTCGGTGAGGTAGTCACCGATTACGTCCAGGCCGACAAACAGCAGACCGCGCTTGCGCAACTCCGGGCCGACGATTGCTGCGATCTCACGATCACGATCGGATAGCGGTTGTGCCACACCTCGGCCGCCCGCGGCGAGATTGCCACGCGTTTCACCCGCTGCGGGAATTCGTGCCAAGCAATACGGAATCGGCTCTCCGTCGATCATCAGGATGCGTTTGTCGCCGTCCTTGATAGCCGGGACGTAGCGCTGCGCCATGATCTGCCTGCTGCCGTGTTCGGTCAGCACTTCGAGAATGACGGACAGGTTGGGGTCGCCTTCGCGATGACGGAAGATCGAGGCGCCGCCCATCTCGTCGAGGGGTTTGAGAATGATGTCACGGTGCTCGCGGGCGAACTCGCGGAGAATGTCCGAGCGCCGACTGACCAGTGTCGGAGGCGTGCATTGCGGAAATTGCGTGGCGAAAAATTTCTCGTTGCAGTCGCGCAGGCTCTGCGGGCGGTTGACTACCAGCGTTCCGGCCTTTTCCGCCAGCTCCAGCAGATAGGTTGCGTAGATGTACTCGCTGTTGAAGGGCGGATCCTTGCGCATGAGGATCACGTCCAGGTCAGCTAGGGCTGCGTCGATTTCCTCATCCGTCTCGAACCAGTGCTGCGGGTCGTTGAATACCCGTAGCGGGCACATGCGTGCACGAGCCTGGTCGCCGAGCTGATAAAGGTCGCGTTGCTCCATATAGAACAGTGTCCAGTCGCGCGCCTGAGCCGCCAGCAGCATGGCCAGCGAGCTGTCCTTCTTGAAGGCGATCTGCGCGATAGGGTCCATGATGATCCCGACGCGAACGGTCATGAGGTGTTCTCCGGCAGTGGGCGGCAGCGGGCCGCCAGTGGCTCAAAATGTCGCTGCAGATTGGCCGTGGTTGTGCACTGGGTCAAGGAAAATCCGGATGCTTTTCCGGTTGATAGCGCGTGCATGAGGAGTGTGCTAAAAAGGTCCGGCGATTGGGTGCAGCCCATCGGTGGCAGGGCCTCCGGCGCACTGACATAACGATAAACTACGACTCACCGAGGCGATGGTAGGGCGAAATGGAACAGCACTCCGAGGGCTTGAAGGTCATGGTGATCGACGATTCGAAAACGATTCGTCGTACCGCTGAAACCCTGCTGAAGAAAGTAGGATGCGATGTCATCACCGCAGTGGACGGTTTCGATGCGCTCGCCAAGATTGCGGATACTCATCCCCGCATCATCTTCGTCGATATTATGATGCCCAGGCTGGACGGATATCAGACCTGCGCATTGATCAAGAACAACAGCTCCTTCAAGTCGACGCCAGTCATCATGCTGTCTTCCAAAGATGGCCTGTTCGACAAGGCGAAAGGGCGTATTGTCGGCTCCGATCAATACCTTACCAAGCCGTTCAGCAAAGAAGAGCTGCTCGGTGCGATCAAGGCTCATGTCCCTGACTTCGCGCCGGTGGAGCAAGCATCCTGAAGTTCGGCATTGTTTGCCGCTGAAGCCTTCCTATGGAGAAATCATGGCTCGCGTTCTGATTGTTGATGATTCGCCGACCGAAATGTACAAGCTCACCGCCATGCTGGAGAAGCACGGCCATGTGGTGCTGAAAGCCGAGAACGGTGCCGATGGCGTTGCGCTGGCGCGCCAGGAAAAACCGGACGCCGTACTGATGGATATCGTCATGCCGGGGCTGAATGGTTTCCAGGCCACGCGTCAGCTGACCAAAGATTCTGAAACCAGTCACATTCCGGTGATCATCGTTACCACCAAGGATCAGGAAACCGATAAGGTCTGGGGCAAGCGCCAAGGGGCGAAGGATTACCTGACCAAGCCGGTGGACGAAGCCACATTGCTGAAAACCCTGAATGCCGTTCTGGCGGGCTGACGCCGGGGTAGCCAACACTCGGACAAAGGGACGTGGCCAGCATGGCTGACATGCAAACGCCGTTTCAGCAGCTGCTGGAGCTTGATAAGCGATGCCGCCGGTACGCGGCGGGCCTGCCTTCTCAACAGGAAGCCGTACAGACCTGGGGAGGGATCGGCTTCCGAATGGGAGGGCGTTTGTTCGTCGCTCCAATGGGCGAGGTCGGTGAAATTCTTCATGAGCCTCGTTACACCCTGCTTCCAGGCGTCAAGAGCTGGGTCAAGGGGGTGGCAAACGTCCGCGGCAGGCTATTGCCGGTGATGGATCTTTGCGGCTATTTCGGCTTGGAGCTTTCACCTTTGCGCAAGCAGCGCAGGGTGCTGGTGGTCGATCATCAGGAAGTGTTTGCCGGCCTTACCGTTGACGAAGTCTTCGGCATGCAACACTTCCCGGTAGAAGCTTTTTCGGAGGAGTTGCCTCCGATCGAAGCATCGATTCAGCCATTTATTCATGGTGTGTTTCAGCGCGAGCAGCCCTGGCTGGTCTTCAGCCCGCACGCGCTGGCGACGCATCAGGCGTTTTTAGACGTCGCTTTTTAGTTGTAGGTGGGTCGACCGAGGTCGGCCTTTTGGTTCTTGGATGGAAGCGCACGGGGGTCCAGGCGGGGGCCGGATAATGATCAAAATAAATGCTAATGCTCTACTGAGCGGGGTGCGCAGCAACACGCTGACCACCGGTTTGTTCGTCGTGTTGGTCGTTTCGATCGTATTGCTGTTCGCGAACTTCGCGTACGTCAATACGCAGGCGGATCACGACAACGAATACATTGCTCACGCGGGAGAGCTGCGCGTACTGTCCCAGCAGATCGCCAAGGATGCCGTGGAAGCGGCAACGGGCACCCAGGAAGCGTTCGCTTCTCTGAAGCAGGCCCGTAACGACTTCAACCAGCGTTGGGGCTATCTGGCGCAAGGCAACGAAAGCATCGGCCTGCCCGCCGTGCCCGAGTCGCTGCGCACGGAAGTGAACGCGGTGGAGCAGGACTGGAACACGCTGCGTCGAGATACCGACGCCATCCTTTCCAGCGAACAGACCGTACTTTCGTTGCACCAGGTAGCCAGTACTCTGGCCGAAACCATTCCCCAGCTGCAGGTCGAGTACGAGGAAGTCGTCGATATTCTGTTGGAAAGTGGTGCGCCAGCTGCTCAGGTTTCGGTGGCCCAGCGCCAGTCGTTGCTGGCCGAACGTATTCTCGGCTCGGTAAACAAGGTCCTTTCCGGTGACCAGGACTCGGTTCAGGCGGCGGATATGTTCGGCCGTGATGCCAGTTTGTTCGGTCGCGTATTGAACGCGATGATCGAAGGCAACGTCGCCATGGGGATCACCGCTGTAGCCGATGACGAGGCACGGGATCGTCTCTCCGAGATTGCCGAACTCTTCCAGTTCGTATCTGGCTCGGTGGATGAGATTCTCGAAACGTCACCCGAGCTGTTCCAGGTGCGCGAGTCGGCGAACAGTATCTTCGAAGTCTCTCAGACCCTGCTGGACAAGACCTCCGCGCTGTCTCAAGGCCTGCAGAACCGTGCCGATGCCCGTTACCTGAACACCATTCTCGGTTATGTGCTCGGTGCCCTGGCGCTGGCTTCCATCATCCTGATCGGTCTGGTGATGGTTCAGGAGGCGCGTCGCCGCCTTAGCGAAACTGCGGAGAAAAACGAGCGTAACCAGGCCGCGATTCTGCGACTGCTCGACGAAATCGGCGATCTCGCTGACGGTGACCTGACAGTAGCCGCCACGGTAACCGAAGACTTCACCGGTGCGATCGCTGACTCGATCAACTACTCCATCGACCAGCTGCGCGAACTGGTAGCCACCATTAACCAGACCGCGGTTCAGGTCTCGGGTGCAGCCCAGGAAACCCAGGCGACAGCCATGCATCTTGCTGAGGCCTCCGAACATCAGGCCCAGGAGATCGCCGGCGCCTCTGCGGCAATCAACGAAATGGCCGTTTCCATTGACCAGGTATCGGCCAACGCCGCGGAATCCTCGGCGGTAGCGGAGCGCTCCGTAGCAATCGCTAACAAGGGTAATGAGGTGGTGCACAACACCATCACCGGCATGGACAACATCCGCGAGCAGATTCAGGACACCTCCAAGCGAATCAAGCGTCTTGGTGAATCGTCTCAGGAGATCGGTGACATCGTTAGCCTGATTAACGACATTGCTGACCAGACCAACATCCTCGCACTTAACGCGGCAATCCAGGCATCCATGGCTGGCGACGCAGGTCGAGGCTTCGCGGTGGTAGCCGACGAAGTTCAGCGCCTTGCAGAGCGTTCTTCGGCCGCGACCAAGCAGATCGAGGCGCTGGTGAAGACCATTCAGACCGACACCAACGAGGCGGTCATCTCGATGGAACAGACCACCTCGGAAGTAGTGCGCGGTGCGCGTCTGGCGCAGGACGCCGGTGTGGCACTGGAAGAGATCGAAAAGGTATCCAAGACGCTTGCGGCACTGATCCAGAACATCTCCAACGCGGCCCGCCAGCAGGCTTCGTCGGCTGGTCACATCTCCAACACCATGAACGTGATCCAGGAGATCACCTCGCAGACCTCATCGGGTACTACCGCAACGGCGAAAAGCATCGGTAATTTGGCCAAGATGGCCAACGAGATGCGCCATTCCGTTTCCGGCTTTACCCTGCCGGATGCTCCGGATCAGGCCTGATTTGAGGGTGCGGCAGTCATTTGATGGCTGCCGCCGATGATCACGAGCGAGGGGCAGGGCATGCAGCCGAGGTTTGACTGGGCATTGGAGCCCTTGGCCGATATGTCGCCGACGGAGTTCCATGACTGGCAGACGCTCCTCGAAGAGCGCTCCGGCATGGTCGTTAGCGAACGCAGGCGCAGCTTCCTGCAGACCAATCTGAGTGCTCGCATGCGCGAGGTCGGTGCTCCCGACTACGCCAGCTATTACCGGCAGGTCACCTCTGGTCCTCGTGGTGCGGTTGAGTGGTCGACGCTCATGGACAGGTTGACCGTGCAGGAAACACGTTTCTTTCGGCACCCTGCTTCTTTTGAACTACTCGACGCCTATCTACGGCGGCGCGTGGCGCAGAGCACGCTCGAGCGACCCCTGGCCTTGTGGAGTGTAGGTTGCGCTAGCGGCGAAGAAACCTTTTCGCTGGCCATGGCGACTGCGGAGGTACTGACCGGATGCGAGTTCAATGGTGGCTTCGGCGTTACCGGAACCGATATCAGTCTGAGCGCCCTGGCCAAGTCCCGTGCCGGAATCTACGGCGCTCGCAAACTGGAGCAGGTCGAGACGCCGCTGCGTGAGCGCTATTTCCTACCGCTGCCCGATGCCCGTTTTCAAATCATTCCCGGCCTGGCTGCGCGTGTGTGCTTTGCCAGGCTCAATGTGCTGGAGCTGGCCAACTCGCCAGTGTCCGGCATGGACGTCATTTTTTGTCAGAACTTGCTGATCTACTTCCGCCGCTGGCGTCGCCGAGAAATCCTCAATCGCCTGGCGGATTGCCTGGCCCCGGGGGGATTACTGGTGATTGGCGTAGGTGAAGTGGTTGGTTGGCAGCATCCGGAATTGCTTCCGGTGGCCAACGATCAGGTTCTGGCTTTTACCCGGAAAAGTTTATGAGCGGAGTCGCTATGGGTGATCGGCACGATTATGTCGCCCTGGAGTGGGTGAAAGGCGAAATTGCCGAGACGCTTAAGCAGGCGCGTCAGGCCTTGGAGGCGTTCGTCGAGAACCCTCAGGACCCAACTCGGATGCGCTTTTGCCTGACCTACGTGCACCAGGTCCATGGCACTCTGCAGATGGTTGAGTTCTTTGGTGCAGCCTTGCTCGCCGAGGAAATGGAGCAGCTGGCCCGCGCGCTGTTGGAGGGCCGCGTCACGAACCAGGGCGAAGCGCTCGAGGTCATGATGCAGGCGATCCTGCAGTTGCCTGTCTATCTGGATCGCATTCAGAGCGCCCGGCGCGACCTGCCGATGGTGGTCCTTCCGCTACTAAACGATCTTCGTGCCGCTCGCGGCGAGAAGCTTCTTTCCGAAACCAGTCTTTTTTCCCCTGACCTTTCCGGGCGAGCTCCAGCGCTGCCCCAGGAATCGGTCGAACGTCTGCGCACCAATGAGCTGCCGGCGCTGCTGCGCAAGTTGCGGCAGATGCTGCAGGTGGCTCTGGTCGGAGTGATCCGTAATCAGGACATGCCGACCAACCTGGGCTACATGGCCCGGGTATTCGCGCGACTGGAAGTGCTCTGCAAGGATGCGCCACTGGAAGCGTTATGGCAGATCGCGTCAGGTATGGTCGAGGGCCTGGCCAGCGGAGAGGTAAGCCACGGGACTTCGGTTCGCACCCTGTTGCGCCAGGTCGACAAGCAGCTCAAGCGGCTGGTCGAGGAAGGTGCCGATGGCCTGAATCAGGCTGCTCCCGATGAACTGATCAAGAACCTGCTGTTCTACGTCGCCAAGGCGCCGGGGCAGACGCCGCGTATCCAGTCGCTCAAGCAGCAATATCGCCTCGACGAAGCTCTGCCAGACAGTGCCGTGGTCGATCAGGAGCGTGCCCAGCTGGCAGGCCCGGACCGCGGTGCGATGCGCTCGGTGGTGGCTGCGCTTTGTGAAGAACTGGTGCGGGTGAAGGACAGTCTTGATCTGTTCGTGCGCAGCGATCGCAAGATCATTGGCGATCTCGCCAGCCTTGAAGTGCCGCTCAAGCAGATCGCCGACACCTTGGCTGTTCTTGGCTTCGCACAACCACGCAAGATCGTGCTCGACCAGATCGTCCTCGTGCAGTCCGTCGCACAGGGTAGGCAGGCGCCTGATGACGCTGTGCTGATGGATATCGCCGGAGCCCTGCTGTACGTAGAAGCGACCTTGGCTGGCATGGTTGGAGGCCCGGTTGAGGAACGCAACGAAGCCAGTCAACTGCCGACCACCGATGTCGCTCAGATCCACCAACTGGTGATTCGTGAGGCGCGTAATGGCCTGGAGCAGGCCAAGGACGCGATCATCGAATTCATCGCGTCCCAGTGGAACCATGAGCATCTTGCACGGGTGCCGGAGCTGCTGACGCAGGTTCGTGGCGGTCTGGCGATGATCCCCCTGGAGCGCGCCGCTGCGTTGCTGCAGGCCTGCAATGGTTATATCCAGGACCAGCTCCTGGCCCGTAAGGCTGTACCAGATTGGCAGAGTCTGGATACCCTGGCTGATGCAATTACCAGCGTCGAGTATTACCTCGAGCGCCTGTCCGAGGATTGCGGTACCCAAGGTGACCTGATTCTGGATGTGGCGGAAGAAAGCCTGCAGAACCTTGGCTATTCGCTTGGAAGTGCACGGTCTGTTGGCGCTGAGGCTGCGCCGGTGGCGGCCGATCTGGTCGAACCGCTGGATGAAATAGAAGTGCTACCCGAAGACCCGGCTCTGGATGAGTTCGAGTTCGCCCCGGCCGCTCAGGATGAGTTTCAGCCTGTTACACAGCCCGAGCTTGCGAGCGAGCCGCACGCACTGTTTGGAGTTGATGCGCACCCCGACGTCGTCGACGAAGCAACTGAAACCGGCTCCGAATGGACGCTGGAAGAGCTGCCTGATGATGAAGAAATCATCTTCAGGCTGCCTGACGACGTCCAGGCGCCTGGGCCGCTGCCCATGGATGATGAGCCCGTCCTGAGTGACTGGAGCGAGGCACAGGTCGCCGAGCTCGATCTACCTGACGTGACGCTGCCGGAATATTGCGAAGCTGAGCCTTCGTCGGTTGCTAAGCCCGAGCCCGCGCTCAGCCTGGAACAGGTCATGGCGGCACCGGTCGCCGCCATAAATCCACCAGCCCAGGATGTCCCGCCCAGCCTCTTGCCGCCACCCGACGACGAGGAGCCGGTCGACGAGGATCTGCTCGAGGTTTTCATCGAGGAAGCTGCGGAGGTACTGGAGACCATTGGCGAACAGTTGCCGCGCTGGTTTGCCGATACTGAAGACAAGGAGGCGCTGGGTGAAGTCCGCCGCGCCTTCCATACGCTCAAAGGCAGTGGGCGAATGGTGCGTGCGCTGATCATTGGCGAGCTTGCCTGGTCTATCGAGAATCTGCTCAACCGTGTTCTGGATCGCAGCATCCAGGTCACCGATCCAGTCAAGCAGGTGGTGACCGGGGTCATCGCGCTGATGCCTGCCCTGGTCGATGAGTTTGCGGCCAAGGCACAGCGTCAGCGTGACGATGTCGATCAACTGGCCGCGGCTGCGCATGCGCTGGCAAAGGGGCAGCCGGCGATGCTGTCACAGCCTGCGGTGATGCCTGCGACGCCAGCGGAAGACTCGTCCCCAGAGACCTTTTCGGCCGACGATGACGCACTCGACCCTCAGTTGCTGGAAATCTTCCGCAACGAAGCCGAGGCGCATTTGACTACGCTGGTCAGTTTCCTTGCCGATTGCGCTCAGCGACTCCCTCAGCCGGTTACCGATGCGCTGCAGCGCGCATTGCATACGCTCAAGGGCAGTGCGCACATGGCCGGCATTCTGCCGGTCGCGGAGATTGCAACGCCGCTGGAGAAGATGGCCAAGGAGTTCAAAACCAACCTGATTCAGATGGATCTGGCTGAAGCTGAACTGCTGCATGAAGCCGAGCTGCTGCTGCGCAAAGGGCTGACCAATCTCGACCATGAGCCGTTGGCGCCGATCGAGGGGGCCGCGGAATTTCTGCTCAAGGTCCATACGCTGCATCAGGCAAGGCTGGTGGAAGCCGGTGCCCGTCAGCACAACGATGCGGGTGAGACTCGCGATCCGAACATGATTGCGCTGTTCCTCTCCGAAGGCATGGATATCCTGCTGGATGCTGAAGATTTGCTGCGCAGCTGGCGCGAGCATCCGGCCGAGCGTCAGGAGCTATCGGCGCTGCTACAGGAGCTGACGACGCTCGGGCAGGGCGCGAAGATGGCCGATCTGCCGCAGATGGAGGCGCTGTGTCAGGTGCTGCTGCGTTTGTACGCCGTGGTGGAGGAGGGTCGGCTGGCGGTCAGTGAACGATTCTTCGACGATGTCGAACAAGGGCACGAGGCACTGGTCGGCATGATGGACCAGGTCGCTGCCGCGCTGCAGGTCAGCGAACAGTCGGAACTGGTCGCGCGGCTTGAGGCGCTGCTTGCCGAAGCCATTGATCCGTTGTCGCTGGAGCAACCTTTTGAGCGATCAGTCGAGCCGGATCAGGTTGCAGTAGCGATCGAAGCGCCACTGACACTGTTGCCGGCCGAAGCCGAAGCCGAAGCCGAAGCCGAAGCCGAAGCCGAAGCCGAAGCCGAAGCCGAAGCCGAAGCTTGGCCGATGGAAGATGCGCCCGCTGACGAGGCGCAGGACGAGCTGGACCATGAGATGGTCGAGATTTTCCTCGACGAAGCGGTCGATCTGATGGAGAGCGCTGGCCATGCGCTCGATCGCTGGCTTGCTGACCCAGCCAATCAAATGGCGCTATCAGCTCTGCTGCGGGATCTGCATACCCTCAAAGGTGGTGCCCGCATGGCTGCCATTCGCCCCATCGGCGATTTGGCGCATGAGCTGGAATCGCTTTACGAAGGGCTTTCTGACGGTCGCTACGTCCATTCGCAAGAACTCGCGACTCTGCTACAGCGAAGCCATGACCACCTGGCATTGCAGCTAGAGCAGTTGCAGCGCGAAACGCCCATGAGTTGCGCCGATGCGCTGATCGAATCGATGCAAGCCTTTCGCCAAGGCGTCCTGCCGGTATTCGAGTCTGTGGAGGAGGACGACGCCAGTCAGCCCCTTCCTGTCGATGATCCGATCCTGAACGAAGAACTGCTCACGATCGAATACCAGGCCGACCAGCCGCAGGACGAGCCGCTTTCTTCTGACTCGCTTGATATTTCGCTGGTGGAAATCGAGGACGATTTACCTGAGGCGCAGGAGAAAGCCGTAGCGGAAGAAATTAACGCTGTCGATGTTCCGCTCGCCGAAGACCTCGATGAAATCGAATTCAGCCTTCCAGGCGTGGAGGAGACGCCGGCGTCGTTCGACGACATTTCGAGTCCGGTACAGAACGACGTCGAGCGTGATCCCGAGCTGGTGGAGATATTCCTCGAAGAAGGTTTCGATCTCATCGAAAGCGCTGCAGGTGGTTTGCAGCGGTGGATGGCGGACGTCGATAACAGCTTCGAGCTCGAGGCGCTGCAGCGGGATCTGCATACCCTCAAAGGCGGCGCGCGGATGGCGGATATCCGCGAAATCGGCGATCTGTCCCATGAACTCGAGTTCCTCTACGAAGGCTTGTGTGCAGGTAACTACCGTGCCAGTCCTGAGTTGTTCGGCTTGCTGCAGGCCTGTCAGGACCGCCTGGCGGAAATGCTCGAAGCCGTGCGTGCGCACCAGCCAGTTCCTAGCGGTGAAGCCCTGATCGAAACGATCCGGCGTTTTCGCAACAACCCCGAAGAGCAGTTGAGCATTCCCAGCAGCGTTTCGCTGAAGGCGGCTCAGGACGATGCACAGCAGTCCGCCGAAGCTGAAATCCTCGATATTTTCGTCGAGGAAGCCGACGATCTGCTGGAGGAAATGGAGTCGGCGCTCGGTCGTTGGGATGCCGGCCGTGAAGACGCAGCGCCCCTGGCTGACATGCTGCGCGTGCTGCACACGTTGAAGGGCGGAGCGCGCCTGGCTGGGCAGACTGACCTGGGCAACATGGCCCATGATCTGGAGCAGATGCTTGGTGAGGCTCAGCAGCAAGGCGCTCCCTGGCCGGACAGTCTGTTCCTTGATGTCCAGCAGGGTTACGACGCGCTGCTGAAAGATGTCGAGCAGCTTCGCGCGAACCTGGCGAGTGACGGTGAGACACGCAGCGATAGCAGCGAAGCGTCGCAGCCAGAAGCGCAGGACCTCGAGCCGCAACTGCCGAGCGAGCCGCTGATGTTGGCGCAGCCGATCGTCGCAGCCAGCACCCAGCCCGCGCCGAGCAGCAGCCCGGCCAAGGTGTTGCCGTTCATTCGACGTGCACAGCTGGCAGCCCAGGAGGCGGCAGCGCGCCGCGCGCCGCAGGAGTTGGTCAAGGTTCCTGCAGAACTGTTGGAAGGTCTGGTCAACTTGGCCGGTGAGACATCGATCTTCCGCGGGCGGGTCGAGCAGCAGGTCAGTGACGTGGGTTTCACCCTCGGTGAGATGGAGGCAACCATCGAGCGGGTGCGCGACCAACTGCGTCGTTTGGATACCGAAACCCAGGCGCAGATCCTCAGTCGTTATCAGGCCGAGGCCGAACGTGCCGGTTATGACGATTTCGATCCGTTGGAAATGGACCGCCACTCACAGTTGCAGCAGCTCTCGCGCGCACTGTTCGAGTCGGCGTCCGACTTGCTCGACCTGAAAGAAACCCTGGCTGCGCGTAACCGCGACGCCGAAACCCTGCTGCTGCAGCAGGCGCGGGTCAATACCGAGCTGCAGGAAGGCCTCATGCGTACCCGCATGGTGCCGTTCGAGCGGCTGGTTCCGCGTCTGCGGCGTATCGTGCGGCAGGTTGCGGGTGAGCTCGGCAAACAGGTCGAATTCATGGTCGGCAATGCCACCGGTGAAATGGACCGCAGCGTACTCGAGCGAATCGTCGCGCCGCTGGAGCACATGCTGCGTAACGCCGTCGATCATGGCATCGAGTCGGTGGAGCGCCGTCGGGCTGTCGGCAAGCCCGAGCAGGGCACCATCCGCCTGGATCTGGCGCGCGAGGGGGGCGATATCGTCCTGACGCTGGCCGATGACGGCGCCGGTATCAATCTGGACGCGGTACGGCGCAAGGCGATCGAACGCGGTTTGATGGTGGCCGATAGCGACCTTTCCGAGCACGAGATTCTGCAGTTCATCCTGGAAGCCGGTTTCTCCACGGCGGAGCGTGTTACCCAGATATCCGGGCGTGGCGTGGGCATGGACGTGGTGCACTCGGAGGTCAAGCAACTCGGCGGCTCGATGACCATCGAGTCGACCCTGGGCCAGGGCACGCGCTTCCTGATTCGCCTGCCGTTCACGGTGTCCGTCAACCGGGCGCTGATGGTGTATTCCGGCGAGGATCTCTATGCGATTCCGCTGAATACCATCGAAGGTATCGTGCGTGTCTCGCCCTACGAGCTGGAGGCCTACTACCAGCCGGACGCGCCACGCTTCGAATATGCCGGGCAGGCATACGAGCTGCGTTATCTCGGCGATCTCTTGAATAACGGGCAGAAGCCGAAGTTGGTCGGGCAGAGCCTGCCCTTGCCGGTGATCCTGGTTCGTTCGAAGGAGCACAGCGTTGCGGTGCAGGTCGACAGCCTTGCCGGCTCTCGCGAGATCGTGGTGAAGAGCCTCGGCCCGCAGTTCGCCGGCGTCCACGGGATCTCCGGTGCGACGATCCTCGGCGACGGTCGCGTGGTGGTGATTCTCGACCTGCTGGCGACCATTCGTGTGCTGCATGCGTATCAACTCACTCAGCTGCAACAGCCGCGCTTGTTCGATCAGACTCATGAGCCGGTCGAGGTGGAAAGCGAGCGGCCGACACTGGTCATGGTGGTCGATGATTCGGTCACCGTGCGCAAGGTCACCAGTCGCCTACTGGAGCGCAACGGCATGAACGTGCTGACTGCCAAGGACGGTGTGGATGCCATTACGCAACTGCAGGAGCGCAAGCCGGACATCATGCTGCTGGACATCGAAATGCCACGCATGGACGGCTTCGAAGTCGCCACGCTGGTACGTCACGATGAACGCCTGAAGGATCTGCCGATCGTCATGATCACCTCGCGTACCGGCGAGAAGCACCGCGATCGCGCGTTGAGCATTGGCGTCAATGAGTACCTCGGCAAGCCGTACCAGGAGTCGGTGTTGCTCGAGGCGATTCAGCGGCTGGTGCATGCCGATGTCTGAAGTCCTCTGCGCACGTATAGCGGTCCTGGCCGATACCTCGCTGCAGCGCCACGTGCTGCAGCAGGCGTTGACTGGCAGCGGTTATCAGGTGGTGCTGAACAACGACCCGGCGCGCCTTGAGCCTGCCGATCTGGACAGCACCGAAGCTGATCTGTGGCTGGTCGATCTGGCGCAGACCGAGGACTCGCCATTGGTGGATGCGCTGCTTGAGCGAGACACCACGCGGGTGCTGTTCGGTGAAGGGCATGCGCCGGAGCGGCATTCGGAATTCTATCCACGCTGGGAACGCAGCCTTTTCAGCAAGTTGAAGCGTCTGGTGGGCGATCCATCGCGCGCGGTGGGTCCGCGTCTGGATGTGCTGCAGGGCGAAGGGCAACGCCCGGAACGCCTGACGCTCCCGCCACTATTGGCCGATACCGCCTTGCTGGCCGGTGAGCCAGCCAGTCAGGTATGGCTGCTGGCGGCTTCGCTGGGCGGGCCGGAGGCGGTGAAGGCGTTTCTCGATGCGCTGCCCGGCGGTCTTCCGGTGGGCTTCATCTATGCCCAGCACATCGAAGCCAGTTTCGAATCGGCGCTGTCCCAGGCCGTCGGGCGGCACAGTCAGTGGCAGGTTCGCCAGGTCAGGGCAGGGGAGCCAGTGCGTTGTGGCGAAGTGGTCATCGCGCCCATCGCCGAGGAGCTTGGATTCGACAGCGATGGCAATGCAAGACTGAATGGTCGCTGCTGGCCGGAGCCGTACAGTCCCTCGAT
Organism: Stutzerimonas stutzeri RCH2; assembly: GCF_000327065.1. NCBI lineage: Bacteria > Pseudomonadati > Pseudomonadota > Gammaproteobacteria > Pseudomonadales > Pseudomonadaceae > Stutzerimonas > Stutzerimonas stutzeri. Next base: position 323,764 of record NC_019936.1, read on the forward strand.
CGATCAGATGATGCTGAATCTGGCTCAGCAGTTTGGCGAGCGGTGCGGCGTCATCGCGTTCAGCGGCATGGGCAGCGACGGCAGTGCCGCTGCCGCCTATGTGCTGCGCCAGGGCGGCAAGGTCTGGACCCAGCGTGCCGACTCCTGTGCCTGCTCGAGCATGCCGGACAACCTTCGCGAAGGCGGCTACAGCTCCTACAGCGGTGATTCGCGCGAGTTGGCTCAGGCATTGGTCAATCATTTGGTCAATCAGGTCGGCACGCCCACCACGTCTTTTAAACGGGATAACTCATGAGTCAGATGGTCGTTTCTCAGGATGTGGAAAGCCTTACCGGGCTGCTGATGCCACTTGCCGATCGGATGCTGTTGATGCCCAACGTGGCCGTCGCCGAGTTGATTCCCTATCGCGCGCCACAGGCGGTGCAGGGAATGCCGGCATGGTTTCTCGGGCAGGTGCAATGGCGCGACCTGAGCCTTCCGCTGCTTTCGTTCGAAGCCGCGTCCAACGGCCAGGCGCAGCCGGTGAGCAACACTGCCCGGGTGGCCGTGCTCAATGCGGTTGGCGGGCGTGATCACGTGAAGTTCATTGCGTTGCTGGTGCAGGGCATTCCGCACTCGATCAAGGTCGATGCCAGCCTGGCGCGTGCGGATGTGGCGCTTGCGCCGCTGGAGCTCGATGCCGTCAACCTCGGTGATGTGCAGGCGCGCATACCCGATCTGGTCGGCCTGGAACAGAAGCTGGCCGATGCCGGCCTGATCTGATCACGCCTGGTTGCCAGCGCCCCGCTAGAAATCCCCCCACAACTGCTGCGCCACGCTCAAGGCCACTACCGGTGCGGTCTCGGTGCGCAGCACCCGCGGGCCGAGCCTGGCGGGCAGGAACCCCTGCACGGCGGCCTGCTCGACTTCGTTTTCGCTCAAGCCGCCTTCCGGACCGATCAGAAACGCCAGCGTCCGCGGCTTCGCATGGCTCGCCAGCGGCTCGGCTATCGGGTGAAGCACCAACTTCAGCTCTGCTTCGACAGCCAGCCAGTCGCGAAGGCTGACGGGCGCGTGAATGATCGGCAGAACCGACCGGCCACATTGCTCGCAGGCGCTGATCGCGATCTGCCGCCAGTGCGCCAGGCGCTTGTCGGCACGCTCGTCGTTGAGGCGCACTTCGCAGCGCTCGCTGATGATCGGAGTGATCTGCGCGACGCCCAGCTCGGTGGCTTTCTGGATTGCCCAATCCATCCGCTCGCCGCGCGACAGTCCCTGGCCCAGATGAATCTGTAGCGCCGACTCCGGCATACCTTTCAGGTGCTCGTGCAGTTCGACGGTGACCGTCTTCTTGCCGACCTCCAGCAGTTCGCCGCGAAACTCGTCGCCGCTGCCGTCGAACAGTTGCACTGCGCTGCCGGCGGTAAGGCGCAGCACCCGACCGATGTAGTGGGCCGATGCTTCAGGCAGCGGATGCTGGCCGAGAGAAAGCGGAGCGTCGATGAAGAAGCGGGATAGGCGCATAGGGCAGCTACAGGCGGGAAGTCGGAGGCGACAGTCTAAAGCATCGGCAGCCCGGCTCGCAGGCTACCTCGCTTGGATACCTTGTCAGCATCAGCCCGGATCGCGGAACCCTGGGTAGCTGCCACTTGCTACGGATACCGAAGTTTCTCGTGTAGCGATGTCGATGCCTTCGGTGGCGACAGCGGCGAGAAAGTCGATCTGCTCCTCGGTGATGCAATACGGCGGCAGGAAATACACCACGCTGCCGAGCGGCCGCAACAACGCGCCGCGTTCCAGGGCGTGCTGGTAGACCTTCAGGCCGCGCCGCTCCTGCCAGGGATACGCGGTGCGGCTGGCCTTGTCCTGAACCATTTCGATGGCCAGCGCCATGCCGGTCTGACGGACCTCTGCCACATGCGGGTGGTCGACCAGGTGTGCGGTGGCGCTGGCCATGCGCGCGGCTAACGGCTTGTTCGCCTCGATGACATTGTCCTCGGCAAAGATATCCAGCGTTGCCAGCGCTGCGGCGCACGCCAGCGGGTTGCCGGTGTAGGTGTGCGAGTGGAGGAAGGCCCGCAGCGTCGAATAGTCGTCGTAGAACGCCTGATAGATCCTGTCCGTAGTCAGCACCGCGGCCATGGGCAGGTAGCCGCCTGTGAGGGCTTTGGACAGACAGAGGAAGTCGGGCGTGATGCCGGCCTGCTCGCAGGCGAACATGGTGCCGGTGCGGCCGAAACCAACGGCGATCTCGTCGTGGATGAGATGCACCTCGTAGCGGTCGCAGGCTTCACGCAGCAGCTTGAGGTAGACCGGGTGATACATGCGCATGCCGCCGGCGCCCTGGATCAGTGGCTCGACGATGACTGCGGCGATGTCCTGGTGATGCTCGGCCAGCGTCTGCTCCATATGCGCGAACATCTGTCGCGAGTGTTCTTCCCAGCTCACGCCGTCGGGCCGCAGGTAGCAGTCCGGGCTCGGTACCTTGAAGGTGTCCAGCAGCAGCGGCTTGTAGGTGTCGGTGAAGAGCGCGACATCGCCTACCGACATCGCCGCGACAGTTTCGCCGTGGTAGCTGTTGGTCAGGGTGACGAAGCGCTGCTTCTGCCCGCGACCGCTGTTGCGCCAATAGTGAAAGCTCATCTTCAGCGCTACTTCGATGCCGGTCGAGCCATTGTCGGTATAGAAGACGCGATCCAGCCCGGCTGGTGTCAGTGCAACGAGTCGTTCCGACAGTTCGACTACAGGCTGATGGCTGAAGCCGGCGAGCATCACATGCTCGAGCTGATCTACCTGATCCTTGATGCGCTGATTGATACGCGGGTTGGCGTGGCCGAATACATTGACCCACCAGGAACTGACGGCGTCGAGGTAGCGCTTGCCGTCGAAGTCCTCCAGCCATACGCCGTCGCCGCGGCGGATTGGAATCAGCGGCAGCTGTTCGTGATCTTTCATCTGGGTGCAGGGGTGCCAGAGCACGGCGAGGTCGCGTTGCATCCAGCTGTCGTTCAGGCTCATCGTTACTCCTCCGCAATGAGTCGCGAAGCCTAGCAGAAGCGTCCGGGCAAGACTTGATGCGTCTTTTATCGATTTACTCGATGCTTCAGAGCGAAAAAATGCGCTCTATTCCGATAGGTAACCGGCTAGGCTTCTAGGCCTGAAATTCAAAGGATGAATCAATGCGCTGGCGTAACTCCTCCACCAACTACGGGCTGACCAGTATCGCGCTGCACTGGCTGGTCGCCGCGGCCGTGTTCGGTCTGTTCGGTCTGGGCTACTGGATGGTGGGGCTGACCTACTACAGCAGCTGGTATCGCACCGCGCCGGATCTGCACAAGAGCATCGGCCTGGTGTTGTTCCTGATCATGCTGTTGCGGGTGCTCTGGCGTTTTATCAGTCCTGCGCCGGCGCCGCTCGCCAGCCAGGGGCGGCTGACGCAAATGGCGGCGAAGTTGGGCCACAGCGTGCTGTATCTGGGGCTGTTCCTGGTGATGATGTCGGGCTACCTGATATCCACCGCCGATGGCCGAGCGATCAGCGTGTTCGGCCTGTTCGACGTGCCCGCGTTGATCACATCCATTCCCAACCAGGCCGACAGTGCCGGACTGGTCCACGAGTACGCCGCCTGGGCATTGGTGATCTTCGCCGTCGTACATGCGCTGGCCGCACTCAAACATCACTTCATCGACCGCGACGCGACGCTCAAGCGCATGCTCGGTCGTAATCCCGGTTAATCACCATCCGATAGGAGACTCATCGATGCTCAAGAAAACGCTCGCGGCACTGGTTCTCGGCTCTGCCCTGGCAGGCGGCCAGGTCTTCGCTGCCGATTACGCCATCGACAAGGAAGGCCAGCACGCCTTCGTCAACTTCAAGATCAGCCACCTTGGCTACAGCTGGCTGTGGGGCACCTTCAAGGACTTCGACGGCGCGTTCAGCTTCGATGCGGCCAAGCCGGAAGAGAGCAAGGTCAATGTCACGCTGAAGACTGCCAGCGTCGACACCAACCATGCCGAGCGTGACAAGCACCTGCGCAGCGACGACTTCCTCAATGTCGCCAAGCACCCGACGGCAACCTTCGAGTCGACCTCGGTGAAGCCTACCGGCGACGGCACAGCCGATATCGCCGGCAACCTTACCCTCAATGGTGTGACCAAGCCGGTGGTGATTGCCGCCAAGTTCATTGGTGAGGGCAAGGACCCGTGGGGTGGCTATCGCGCCGGCTTCGAGGGCAGCACCACGCTGACGCTCAAGGACTTCGACATCAAGATGGATCTGGGCCCGGCCTCGCAGACGGTCGAGCTGATCATCTCGGTCGAAGGTGTGCGTAAGTAAGAAGGTCCTAGCGGATCAGGAACGCCGGCAGTTAGCCGGCGTTCTGCGTTGCAGGGGGCGAATGTGGGAAGTTCCGCGCAGCGGTTGAGCGTCTATGCAGAGGTCTGCGGTGCATGTTTCGCAACATTTTATATGGGAGCGATAAGCGTTTGCCGGTTTACAGACAGTCATGGATGTAAGTATATTTCGGCTCATCCCGCACTCCGTGTCCGCGGCGCACTGTTGCTCAATCCCGCCTGCCAGGTTTTCAAGAGGTCTATCCATGCCAATCAAGTCAGCCAATGCTGCCCTGATGTCCATTCTCGCCATGGCTGTTTTCCTGGCCGGCTGTCAGGAAGAAGCCGCCCCTCCGGCCCAGCAGAAGCCCAAGGTGGGTATCGTGACCCTGCAGGCAGAGCCGTTCGCGGTGACCACCGAGCTGCCCGGACGTACCCGTGCCTACCGCATCGCCGAGGTGCGGCCGCAGGTCAACGGCATCATCCAGAAGCGCCTGTTCACCGAAGGCAGCGACGTCAAGGCCGGGCAGCAGCTGTATCAGATCGATGCGTCGGTCTACGAGGCGACGCTGAAGAGCGCCCAGGCGAGCGTCGCGTCCAGCAAGTCGCTGGCCGACCGCTATGCCGAGCTGGTCAAGGACCAGGCCGTCAGCAAACAGGCTTATGACGAGGCGCGGGCCGCCAGTCTGCAAGCCGAGGCGGAGCTGGAGCGAGCGCGGATCGACGTGCGGTACACCAAGGTGCTGGCGCCGATCTCCGGGCGCGTTGGCCGTTCTGCCGTCACCGAAGGTGCGCTGGTGAGCAATGGCCAAGCGCAGGAACTGGCGACGATCCAGCAGCTCGACCCGATCTATGTCGACGTGACTCAGCCGGCCCGTGATCTGCTCGCCTTGCGCCGTGACCTGGCCGAAGGGCGTCTGCAGAAGTCCGGCGACAACGCGGCAAAGGTCACCCTCAAGCTTGAGGATGGCAGCGACTACGCCCATGAAGGCAAGCTCGAGTTCAGTGAGGTGACGGTGGATGCCGGCACCGGATCGGTGACCCTGCGCGCTGTGTTCCCGAATCCGGACAAGGATCTGCTGCCGGGTATGTTCGTGCATGCGCAACTGGTGGCGGGGATGAAGAGCGAGGCGATCCTGGTGCCCCAGCAGGGTGTGACGCGCAACACCAAGGGCGATCCGACCGCGATGGTGGTCAATGCCGAGAGCAAGGTTGAGGTGCGGCCGATCAAGACCGAACGTGCCGTGGGCAATCGCTGGTTGGTCGGCGAAGGCCTGCAGCCGGGTGATCGCGTGATCACCGAAGGCCTGCAGTTCATCCAGCCGGGAGTGGAGGTCGAAGCGGTCCCGGCGACCAATGTCGATAATCGCGGTGGGGTGCCAGCACAGCCCCAAGGCCAAGAAGGCTGAGGGGTTTCTAGTCCATGTCCAGATTCTTTATCGACCGGCCGATCTTCGCCTGGGTGATTGCCCTGGTGATCATGCTCGCCGGCGGCCTGTCCATTCTCAAGTTGCCGGTCAACCAGTACCCGAGCATTGCCGCACCTGCCGTTGGCATTTCGGTGAGCTATCCGGGCGCTTCGGCGCAGACGGTGCAGGACACCGTGGTGCAGGTCATCGAGCAGCAGCTCAACGGCATCGACGGGCTGCGCTACATCTCCTCGGAGAGCAACTCCGACGGCAGCATGACGATTACCGTGACCTTCGACCAGGGCACCAACCCGGATATCGCCCAGGTCCAGGTGCAGAACAAGCTGCAGCTGGCAACGCCGCTGCTGCCGCAAGAGGTTCAGCAACAGGGCATCCGTGTCACCAAGGCCGTGCGCAACTTCCTCATCGTCATCGGCCTGGTGTCCACGGACGGCAGCCTGGACCAGCGTGACCTGGCCAACTACATCGTCGCCAATATGCAGGACCCGATCTCCCGCACCAAGGGCGTCGGTGACTTCCAGGTGTTCGGTGCCCAGTACGCGATGCGCATCTGGCTCGATCCGGCCAAGCTGAACAGTTTCAGCATGACGCCGGTGGATGTAAGCACGGCGATTCAGGCGCAGAACGTGCAGATTTCCTCCGGTCAGCTTGGCGGACTGCCGGCACTGCCCGGGCAGCAGCTCAACGCGACCGTGATCGGCAAGACTCGTCTGCAGACGCCGGAGCAGTTCCGCAACATTCTGCTCAAGGTCAACAGCGATGGCTCCCAGGTGCGCCTGGGCGACGTCGCCAGGGTCGAGCTGGGCGGCGAAACCTATGCCGTCAGTGCCCATTTCAACGGCAAGCCGGCCGCCGGTCTGGCGCTGAAGCTGGCCACCGGTGCCAACGCGCTGGATACCGTCGAAGGTGTACGCAAGACCATCGAAGAGCTCAAGCCGTTCTTCCCGCCGGGTGTCGAAGTGGTCTATCCATACGACACCACGCCGGTCATCTCTGCGTCCATCACTGGGGTGATGCACACGCTACTCGAGGCGTTCGTGCTGGTGTTCCTGGTGATGTACCTGTTCCTGCAGAACTTCCGCGCGACCTTGGTTCCGACGCTGGCGGTGCCGGTGGTGCTGCTGGGTACCTTCGGCGTCCTGGCGGTGTTCGGCTTCAGCATCAATACCCTGACCATGTTCGCCATGATTCTGGCCATCGGCCTGCTGGTGGACGATGCCATCGTGGTGGTGGAGAACGTCGAGCGGGTGATGCGCGAGGAAGGGCTCTCGCCACTGGAAGCGACGCGCAAGTCCATGGGGCAGATCCAGGGTGCGCTGATCGGCATTGGTGTGGTGTTGTCTGCGGTACTGCTGCCGATGGCCTTCTTCGGTGGCTCGACAGGGGTCATCTACCGGCAGTTCTCGATCACCATCGTCTCGGCGATGGTGCTCTCGGTGCTGATGGCACTGATCTTCACCCCGGCACTGTGCGCGACACTGCTCAAACCCATCGACAAGGACGACCATCACGAAAAGCGTGGCTTCTTCGGCTGGTTCAACCGCACCTTCGAGCGCAGCGTCAATGGCTATGAGCGCGGTGTGAAAGCCGTGCTCAAGCGCAAGGCACCGTTCCTGTTGCTCTATGTGCTGATCGTTGGCGTCATGGTGGTGCTCTTCACCCGCATCCCCTCGGCGTTCCTGCCGGAGGAAGATCAGGGCGTGCTGTTTGCCCAGGTGATGACGCCTTCGGGGTCGACCGCCGAGCGCACCCAGCAGAGCATCGATGCAATGCGCAGCTATCTGCTGGAAGAAGAGGGCGACATCGTCCGTTCCGTGTTCACCGTGACCGGCTTCAGCTTCGCCGGCCGCGGTCAGAGCTCGGGTATCGCCTTTATCGGTCTAAAGCCCTGGAGCGAACGGACCAACAAGGAAGACAGCGTCTTCGCCCTCGCCCAGCGTGCGCAACAGCATTTCGCCAGCTTCCGCGACGCTCAGGTATTCGCCTTCGCGCCGCCAGCGGTGATGGAGTTGGGTAATGCCACAGGCTTCAATTTCTTCCTGCAGGACCGCGCTGGCGTTGGCCAGCAGGTGCTGCAGCAAGCGCGTGACAAGTTCATGCAGCTGGCCAGCCAGAGTCCGGTGCTGACCCGTGTGCGGCCGAACACCTTGCGCGACGAACCGCAGTATCAGGTGCTTATCGACGATGAAAAGGCGCGGGTACTCGGCATTTCGCTGGCGGAAATCAACAGCACGCTGTCGATTGCCTGGGGTGGGCGCTACGTCAATGACTTCATTGATCGTGGTCGGGTCAAGAAGGTCTATCTGCAGGGCGTCGCCGATGCCCGCATGAACCCCGAAGACCTGGCGAAGTGGTATGTGCGCAACGATGCCGGCGAGATGGTGCCGTTCAGCGCCTTCGCCAGCGGCGAATGGACTTACGGTTCGCCGAAGCTGTCCCGCTACAACGGCGTCAGCGCGATCGAGATGCTCGGTGAACCGGCGCCTGGCTACAGCTCCGGTGATGCCATGGCCGAGGTGGAACGCATCGTCGCCCAGCTGCCGCCAGGCGTGGGTTATTCCTGGACTGGCCAGTCCTACGAGGAACGGCTGGCGGGCTCGCAGACGCTGGCGCTCTACGCCTTGTCGCTGTTGGTGGTGTTCCTCTGCCTGGCGGCGCTGTACGAGAGCTGGTCGATTCCGTTCTCAGTCATGCTCGTCGTGCCGCTGGGTATCGTTGGTGCGCTGGCGTTCACCATGCTGCGCGGACTGTCCAATGAGGTGTTCTTCCAGGTTGGCCTGGTCACCACCATCGGTCTGTCGGCACGTAACGCGATCCTTATCGTCGAGTTCGCCAAGGCACTGCACGAACAGGGCATGAGCTACGCCGATGCGGCGCTGCAGGCTTGTCGCATGCGTCTGCGGCCGATCATCATGACCTCGCTGGCGTTCATCCTCGGCGTGGTGCCGCTGGCCGTTGCGTCTGGCGCCGGTGCGGGCAGCAAGCATGCCATCGGTACTGGTGTGATCGGCGGCATGTTGACCGCTGCGGTGTTGGCAATCTTCTGGATTCCGCTGTTCTACGTGATGATCTGTACGTTCTTCGATCGCACGAAGCCCGCCAACCAGGCCGCGAAGGAGGAGTCGCTGTGAACAAGTCTCTATTGGCCCTCGCCCTAGCGGCGGCCCTGGGTGGCTGCTCGCTGATACCGGAGTATCAGCGTCCCGACGCCCCGGTGGCCGGCGATTGGCCGCAGGGCGAGGCCTACCCGCAGGGCGCGGCGCAGGCCTCCGAGCGGGCGCTTGGCTGGCGCGAGTTCTTCCGCGATCCGGCGTTGCAGCAATTGATCGAAGTCGCGCTGGAAAACAACCGCGACCTGCGCGTTGCGGCGCTGAATGTCGATGCGTACCGCGCGCTGTATCGCGTACAGCGTGCCGATGTGCTGCCGGCAGTGAGTGCCGATGGCTCGGGCACGCGCAGCCGTACGCCGGGAGACATGAACATGACCGGCGAGCCGGCCATCAGCAGTCAGTACAGCGCAACGTTCGGCGTGTCCTGGGAACTCGATCTGTTCGGTCGCCTGCGCAGTCTCCGCGACCAGGCGCTGGAAGAGTACTTTGCCAGCGAGGCTGCGCAGCGCAGCACCCAGATCAGCCTGATCGCCAGTGTTGCCAATGCCTGGCTGACACTGCAGGCCGATCAGGCGCTGCTGCAGGTCACGCGGGACACGCTCAAGACCTACGAGGAAAGCCTGGGTCTGACGCAGCGCAGTTTCGATGTCGGCGTCGCCTCGGCACTGGAGCTGCGCCAGGCGCGCAGTGCCGTCGACAGTGCGCGGGTGAGCATCGAGCAGTACACGCGCCTGGTGGCGCAGGACCGCAACGCGCTGACACTGCTGCTGGGTCAGAGCCTGCCGGCCGGGTTGCCGTCTGGCGATGGTTTGGAGCGGACCCAGCTCGCGGCACTGCCGATCGGTCTGCCTTCGGATCTACTGCAGCAGCGGCCGGACATCCTGCAGGCGGAGTACCAGCTGCGGGCGGTCAACGCCAGCATCGGTGCGGCGCGCGCGGCGTTTTTTCCGCGTATCAGCCTGACCGGTGCGGCGGGTACCGCCAGCAGCGAGTTGTCCGGGTTGTTCGACGGCGGCTCCGGTTACTGGAGTTTCTCGCCGAGCATCAGCGTGCCGATCTTCAACGCCGGCCAGCTGCGGGCGAACCTGGATTACGCGCAGATCAGCAAGAACATCCAGGTCGCGCAGTATGAGAAAGCCATCCAGACGGCCTTCCGCGAAGTGGCCGACGGGCTGGCCGCCCAGGCTACCTACACGCGCCAGGTGCAGGCGCAGCGTGATCTGCTGCAGACCAGCGAGGACTACTACAACCTTGCCGAGCGCCGCTATCGCACTGGGGTGGATAGCTACCTGACTGTGCTCGATGCACAGCGTCAGCTGTTCAACGTGCAGCAGCAACTGATTGGCGACCGCCTGGCGCAGATGACCAGCGAGGTCAATCTGTTCAAGGCGCTTGGTGGTGGCTGGCAGGAGGCTGGTCAGACGCAGCCGTCCGGCGGTTGACCTGAGTCGCCGCGGTGTTCGTCTGATCACCGCGGCGCTGCCGGTATGCAGAAACGAAAACGCCGCCCAATGGGCGGCGTTTTCATCTGTGGCTCAGGCTTCGCGGTTACGCGTCAGCAGGGCCGGCTTCTCGCCCCGTGGACGCGTTGGTAGCTGCTCGAGCTGATCCAGGCTGGGCAGACGATCGATCTTCGACTCCTTGTGAATGATCACCGGCTGCTTTTCGCGAGGCTTGGCGGCCTCCTGTCGCGAAACGACAGGCTCGTCGATACGACGGCTTTCGTTCTTGCGCCGTGGCTGGCCGTTGCGTGGCTGACCACTGCGTGCGCCCTGGGCCTGGCCTGGGCGTTTGCCCTTGGCAGCAGGCGCGCCGGCACCGGCGGCACCAGTACGCGCGGCTCCGGCTGCGCGTGGCGCGCTACCAGGCTGAGCCGGGGCGCCGGGACGGCGGCCGCGGTTCTGCTTGTTCTGGTACGGGCTGACGTAATCGACGCGATTGCCGAAGTTGTCCAGCTCATCATCGCGGAACTCGTCCGGAGCGCGATCCGGCGGCAGCTGCGGCGGACGCGCGACGACCTGCGCTTCGCCGCTGGCGCTATCGCGCGCAGGCTTGCGGGACTTGCTCTGGCTACGACGATTACGCTCCTTCTGCTCGGCACCTTTTTCGGCAGGCTTGTTACGCTCGCCGCGTGCCTTGCCTTCGCCGCGCTGCGGACGCGGCTGGCGCGGTTCGCGCACCTCCGGCTTTTCCGCCTCGATGGCACTGGCATCGAAGCCCATCAGATCGCCTTCGGGAATGCGCTGCTTGGTCATGCGCTCGATGCCCTTGAGCAACTTTTCCTCGTCTGGCGCGACCAGCGAAATGGCTTCACCGCTGCGCCCGGCACGGCCGGTACGACCGATGCGGTGCACATAGTCTTCTTCGACGTTGGGCAGCTCGAAGTTGACCACGTGCGGCAGCTGATCGATATCCAGACCGCGGGCGGCGATATCGGTGGCGACCAGGATGCGCACCTGGTTGGCCTTGAAGTCGGCCAGGGCCTTGGTCCGTGCATTCTGGCTCTTGTTGCCATGGATCGCGGCAGCCGGCAGGCCGTGCTTTTCCAGATACTCGGCCAGGCGGTTGGCGCCGTGCTTGGTACGGGTGAAAACCAGTACCTGTTCCCAGGCACCCTGGGTGATCAGGTGAGCGAGCAGGGCGCGCTTGTGGCTGGCGGCTACGCGGAACATGCGCTGCTCGATACGCTCGACGGTGGTGTTCGGCGGCGTAACCTCGATGCGCTCGGGGTTGTGCAGCAGCTTGCCGGCGAGATCGGTGATGTCCTTGGAGAAGGTTGCCGAGAACAGCAAGTTCTGGCGCTTGGCCGGCAGCTTGGCCAGGACCTTCTTGACGTCATGGATGAAACCCATGTCGAGCATGCGGTCGGCTTCGTCGAGGACGAGGATTTCCACATGGGAGAGGTCGATGGCTTTCTGGTTGGCCAGGTCGAGCAGGCGGCCGGGGCAGGCGACCAGCACGTCGAGACCCTTGGCTACCGCCTGGATCTGCGGGTTCATGCCGACGCCACCAAAGATGCAGGTGCTCTTCAGGGGCAGGTCACGGGCATAGACCTTGAAGCTTTCGTGAACCTGGGCGGCGAGCTCGCGGGTCGGTGTCAGCACCAGCACGCGCGGCTGTTTCGGGCCGTAGCGGTGTTCACGGTCCGGGTGGCCACCCGGAAACAGGAGTTCGAGGACCGGCAGGGCGAAACCGCCTGTCTTACCGGTTCCGGTCTGGGCGGCAACCATCAGGTCGCGGCCTTGCAACACGGCGGGAATGGCCCGCTGTTGCACGGGGGTAGGCTGGGTGTAACCGGCAGCCTCGACGGCACCGGCCAAAGCCTCGGAGAGACCGAGGGAAGCAAAGGACATGAGTAATCCTGTCTTGTTAGGGGCGAGGCCCTGGGATGATCATGCCTGGCTCGAATCGCGACTGGCGTGCGATCCCGTCCGGTCCTGCCGCAGATAAATATAAGAGCGGCATCCGGGCGTAAGCCTGGCGGAAGCGCGGAGTATAACAGAGCCTGTTAACGCCGCATTGCTCTGACAGTGTCGCAGGTCACGGGTTCATTAGCCAGCTCCGTATTTCTACGGAGCTGGCGGGAGGCTCAGCGTGACAGCCCGAGGTTGTTCCAGATCGCCAGGCTCGGCTCGGCCTGGTTCAGCGTGTAGAAGTGCAGGCCGGGCGCGTCGCCGGCCAGCAGCTTCTGGCACATTTCGGTGATCACCTGCTCGCCGAAGGCCTGGATGCTCTGCATGTCGTCGCCATAGGCTTCGAGCTGCTTGCGCACCCAGCGTGGGATCTCCGCGCCACAGGCATCGGAGAAGCGGGCCAGCTTGCTGTAATTGGTGATCGGCATGATGCCCGGCACGATCGGTGTGTCCACACCGAGCTTGCGCACGCGCTCGACGAAGTAGAAGTAGCAGTCGGCGTTGAAGAAGTACTGGGTGATCGCACTGTTCGCGCCAGCCTTGGCCTTGCGCACGAAATTGGCGAGGTCGTCTTCGAAATTGCGCGCCTGCGGGTGCATTTCCGGGTAGGCGGCAACTTCGATGTGGAAGTGGTCGCCGGTCTCGCTGCGGATGAACTCCACCAGCTCGTTGGCGTAGCGCAGCTCGCCGCTGGCCATGCCCATGCCGGAGGGCAGGTCGCCGCGTAGGGCAACGATGCGCTGGATGCCGGCATCCTTGTAGATGTTCAGCAGTTCGCGCAATTCAGCCTTGGTGTCGCCGACGCAGGACAGGTGCGGCGCGGTCGGCACCTTTACCTCGCCGTCGAGCTGCAGCACGGTGTTCAGCGTGCGGTCACGGGTCGAGCCACCGGCACCGTAGGTGCAGGAGAAGAAATCGGGTTGATAGCCGGCCAGCTGGCGGGCCACGTTCAGCAGTTTTTCATGCCCGGCATCGGTCTTGGTCGGGAAGAACTCGAAGCTGATGGAGGGGCGTGGGGATGTGCTCATGGGCGAATCCAGGGTTGTCGGGCGCGGCGCGCCCAGGACGTCCTCTAAACGCTGGAGGTCGGAGCGGGACGCTAACATGCTTGCGTCCCGCTTCGGCTTGGCCTCCTGCGCTTAATCGGCAGGGTCGGGTGGCAATGCGCTGCTAGCGATTGCCACTCCGCGCATCAGTAACGGTAGCTGTCCGGCTTGAACGGGCCTTCGACGGTCACGCCGATGTACTCCGCCTGCTTGGCGGTCAGCTGGGTGACCACGCCACCGAAGCCCTTGACCATTTCCAGCGCCACTTCCTCGTCGAGCTTCTTCGGCAGCACCATGACGGTGACGTTCTTGCTCTTCTCGGCGACCGGCAGGTCGGCGAACTTCTCGTTGTACAGGTGGATCTGCGCCAGCACCTGGTTGGCGAAGGAGCCGTCCATGATCCGGCTCGGATGGCCGGTGGCGTTGCCCAGGTTCACCAGGCGGCCTTCGGCCAGCAGGATCAGGTAGTCGTCGTTGGTCGGGTCGACGGTCTTGCCGGTGCGGTGGATCTTGTGCACCTGCGGCTTGACCTCTTCCCAGCCCCAGTTGGCGCGCATGAAGGCGGTGTCGATCTCGTTGTCGAAGTGGCCGATGTTGCACACCACGGCGCGCTTCTTCAGCGCCTTGAGCATGCCGGCGTCGCACACGTTGACGTTACCGGTGGTAGTGACGATCAGGTCGATCTTGCCCAGCAGGGCCGCGTCGACGCTGGCTTCGGTGCCGTCGTTGATGCCGTCCTTGTAGGGGGAGACCAGCTCGAAACCGTCCATGCAGGCCTGCATGGCGCAGATCGGGTCGACTTCCGAGACCTTGACGATCATGCCTTCCTGGCGCAGCGACTGTGCCGAACCCTTGCCGACGTCGCCGTAGCCGACGACCAGCGCCTGCTTGCCCGACAGCAGGTGGTCGGTGGCGCGCTTGATGGCATCGTTCAGGCTGTGACGGCAACCGTACTTGTTGTCGTTCTTGCTCTTGGTGACCGAGTCGTTGACGTTGATCGCCGGAATCTTCAGGGTGCCGCCCTTGAGCATGTCAAGCAGGCGGTGCACGCCGGTGGTGGTTTCCTCGGTCACGCCGTGGACGCGCTCGAGCACCTGCGGATACTTGTCATGCAGGATCTGGGTCAGGTCACCGCCGTCGTCCAGCACCATGTTGGCGTCCCACGGCTGGCCGTCCTTGAGGATGGTCTGCTCGATGCACCACTCGTATTCTTCCTCGGTCTCGCCCTTCCAGGCGAACACCGGGATGCCGGCGGCGGCGATGGCAGCAGCGGCCTGGTCCTGGGTGGAGAAGATGTTGCAGGAAGACCAGCGCACTTCGGCGCCGAGGGCGATCAGCGTCTCGATCAGCACGGCGGTCTGGATGGTCATGTGGATGCAGCCGAGGATTTTCGCGCCCTTGAGCGGTTGCTCTGCGGCGTACTTGCTACGCAGGCCCATCAGCGCAGGCATCTCGGATTCGGCGATGATGATCTCGCGGCGGCCCCAGGCGGCCAGGGAAATGTCGGCGACCTTGAAGTCGGTGAAACCGGCAGGCGTCATGACAGCACTCATCGAAGAGTTCTCCATTCGTATAGATGCGAATGGGCGCCGTTGATGCGTTCTAGGAAACGCCCCATCCGAGCCTGACAGGCGTCCTCTGTGACAGAGCAGCCTGCTGCAGCGCCCCTCGGACAGGTGGCGGGCACGATCGAAGCGGAGTCGATCGGGAAAACCCGGCGATTATAGCTGCGCCGCTCGGCAATCCCAAGCCCGGCGCGACGCGAACTAGGTGGTTGGACGCGGGGTCGTAATTTCAGGTTCGGTGACCCTTGCCGGGCGAAACCGTTTCAGGAGACCGCCATGAACCCCATGCTTCGTCTTGCGCCCGTATTGCTTCTCGGCGCGTTCAGCCTTCCGGCTGCTGCCCAGTCCTGCTACGTACACAGCGAAACGTCCGGTGCAGTCCCGGCACCAGTGGTGACCGAGCAGTGTTTCGAGTTTCACGGTATGGATAACGACGACGCCATCGACTGGGTCTGTCAGGACAACGAGGCGGTGAAGAATTCCCGCCGCGAGATCCGCGACAGTTGCCCGGATGGCCACTTTGGCATCTGCACCGCGCGAATGACTCCGGAGACGCTGGCCAACGAGCGCGCCACCGGGTCCCAGGCAAAGAATGGCACCTTCCCGACCCAGGTAAATGACGACGCGACGATCGTCACTTACCACTACCACGCCAGCGATCGGGCGCAGGCCAAGATCGATTGCGAGAGTGCAGGCGGCAGCTGGTCGCGCTAGCGGGTCGCTCGGGCAATCTTTGCTGACGAAGTCAATGTCCGACTGATTTGTTCAGCGGTGCATGGGCGGGGATAATCCTGCGCTTTGCATCCATGAGTGGTTGAACCATGAAGTTGAGTCTGCTGAGCCTGCCCCTGATTGCCGCCCTCGTACTGACAGGCTGCGACCGGGTCGATCCTGACTCGCCTCTGGGCAAGCGCAAGGCGATCTACCAGGCGATGCTTGATACCAAGGAAGATCTCGGCGGCATGTTGCGTGGCCGCATTCCGTTTGACGCTGAGGGGTTCAGCACGGGCGCGGTGAAACTCGACGAGCTTTCGCGCCAGCCCTGGCAGCATTATCCCGAGGTCAAGGAAAAGCAGAGCGACGCGCGGGATGATGTCTGGCAGCGACAGGAGCGCTTCAACGAGCTGGCACGGGCGCTGGAGGCGACCACGGCAGAGCTGGCCAGCGTGGTCAGCTCGGAACCTGTCAGTGCGCAAAGCGTGGCGGCCCCCTTTCAGCGGGTCGAGGATGCCTGCGAAACCTGTCACAAGGAATTCCGCGCTTATTGAAGCGGGGTTCTAGCGGCGCAGCGTTTCGAGCTTTTCCCGGGACTTGGCCAGCTGATTGCGGCGCAGCTCGATCAGCTGCGCGTCGCCAGTGCCCAGCGCTTCGCGCAGCAGCGTCTCGCGGCGCTCTACCTGACGATTGATGTGCTCGTATTCGACCTGACGCGGATGCAGCGCGACCAGGCCCTGGCATTGTTCGGTCAAGGTCTGCAATTCGGTGCTGAGTTGCGTCTGGCGCAGCTTGTCGCCCTGCAGGCGAGCCTGCTGCAGCTGCTCGCGCAGGGATTGGCGTTGCTCGTGGCACTGGGTGTTGGTTTGTTGGGCTGCGGCGAGCAGCGGGCTGATGGCAGTGCAGCCGATCAGCAGGGCAATCGGCCAATGTCGCAAAGACATGCCTCGCCTCCATAATTGTTATCCAGCTCTTATCGACCGCGTCATTCGGTGAAAGTCCCTTCAGAAGCCGGAAATACCGACTGCTCGCAGTCGGTGCCGCAGTGCTTGCAGCTCCGCTGTGCGGAAGAAGGCATGCAGCTGGTCTGCGCGAGCCGGTCCGATACCCGGTTCGCCCTGCCATTGCGACACGGTACGCGCGGCCAGAACATCCCAGCTGGTTTCCGGAGCGAGCGAAATGCCGCCAGGCAGGCCGAGTGCCTTCAGCCATTGCGTCAGCGGCCGTTGGCGCGCCAGGGCGAAGCTCGCGGCGAGCTTGGCTGCGCGCACTTTGCCGATGCCTGGCGCCTGTTGCAGCGCTGCGGCATCCAGCTCCAGCCAGGCAAGCAGGTCGGGCAGCAAGCCGGCGTCCAGCAGCGCTTGCCAGCTACCGGCGCCTGTTCCGGGAAGATGAAGACCCTGCTTGCCGCTCAGCCAGACCAGACGGGCGATAAATTGCTGCTCACAGCCCGGCCTCGGCTGCCAGCAGCTGTGCGCGTGAAACTGCGACGGGTCTGGCGCCTCCACCGCTGCGCGTTCGGCGCTGCGCCAGATCACCGAATCCAATTGCGGGATGCTATGTCCGGCGAGTGCAACCGCGACCTGATCGCCGGGGCGCACATCCAGGGTTCGCCAGCGCTCTAGCGAGCCGAGGCTGAGCGTACGGATCTGCCGGTCATCCAGGCTTACCGGAGTTAGCCGCAGCAGCGGCGTGATTCGACCGGTACGACCGATACGAAAGTCCACGGCGCGAACCTCGGTCACCGCTGTACGCAGGGGATACTTCCAGGCGGCGGCCCAGTGCGGCTCGGCCTGCCAGCGTTCTGCCGGCGGTCGCCGGCCCTGGCGCAACACCACGCCATCGCTGGCGAACGGCAGGGGCTGCCGATACCACTGTACGCGCCAATGCCGCGCTTGTTCGAGACCCGCGAGCGGCAGGCTGAAACGCTGGCTGTGGGTGAAGCCCATCGCCGCCAGCCGTTCGAGACGCACGGTCATCGCTTCCGGGCCGTTTGGCCAGTCCCAGACGAACAGGCCGATCTGCTGGGCGGCTTCGGCGGTCAGCGGCCTGCCGGCCATTGCGCCGGCGACCTTTGCGCGCGCGCCGGCACCGCCAAGGGTGGCCTGCACATGCTGCTCCAGGCGCCAGTAGAGTTCGCCCTGGAGGATCACCTCGCTTGGCTCCGGTAGCAGGGATGGAATCGCCGGCAGTCGCCGGGCATTGGCCGTCCAGTCCTGGCCGCTGCGGCCGTCGCCACGGCTGATAGCCTGTTGCAGCAGGCCGTCGCGATAGACCAGGGTGACCGCCACGCCGTCCACCTTCGGTTGAATCCAAAGATCTTCGCGACGCGCGATCCAGTCCGCGACCGCCTGCTCGTCGGCGAGCTTGACCAGCCCGGTCTGCATCACCGGATGCGGTACCGGACCGCCGGCGCCGGCCAATGGCTCCGGAGCCGCGAGGGTGCTCGGGAAACAACGCTGCCAGTCGTGCAGGCGCGCACGGC
The DNA here is from genome assembly GCF_000327065.1 of Stutzerimonas stutzeri RCH2. Lineage (NCBI taxonomy): Bacteria > Pseudomonadati > Pseudomonadota > Gammaproteobacteria > Pseudomonadales > Pseudomonadaceae > Stutzerimonas > Stutzerimonas stutzeri. The sequence goes on from NC_019936.1 coordinate 341,837, forward strand.
TCTGGTCGTAGATTTCGTCATCCACCAGCGCCAGGCCGCGGCGGTGATAGGCATCGTCCCAGTGCTGCAGCTGCAGTTGGAGACTGATGATTTCCTGTTGCGCTCGCGCAGCGTTCCAGGTCGGACAGCTGGCGAGGCAAACGGACGAGAAGAGGCACAGCGATAGCGCGATCAGACGTTGCATGGCGAGCATCCTTGCTCTGATGAGGTGGGCTGGCCTCCGATCATTGAAGGCCAGTGACTCATTGTCGCCAGCTCGATGCGGCGCGACCGTGCGTTAGCGCATATTGAACAGTTCCTGGTGGAAATCCCTCGGTGGCAGACCGTGGCGTTGCAGGTCCTTGCTCAGATCCTGACCGAAGCCGGCCGGGCCGCAGAACCAGACGTCGCTGTCCTGCCACTGCGGTGCCAGCTGGCGAAGGCGCTCTGGCGTGAGGCGTCCGCCTTCGCTGGCCACCAGTACGTGCAGGCGCACCCGGGCGCGCTCGGCCAGTTGGCGGATGCGCTCGATAAAGCCCTGGTCCGGCGCGCTGGTGCAGTAGAACAGATCGACATTGTTGCCCTTGCCGCTCTCGGCGAGCGCCTGTAAGCGGCCAATGAACGGCGCGATGCCGATGCCGCCGGCGACCCAGATCTGTCGCGGCTTGCGGCTGTGGAAATCGAAACAGCCATAAGGCCCTTCGACCTTCACCGCGTCGCCCACCTTCAGGGTATCCGGCAGGGTGCGGGTGTAGTCACCGAGACCCTTGATGGAGAAGGCCAGTTTGCCGTCGTTGCACCAGGCCGAGGACAGGCTGAAGGGATGCGGCCCTTCCTTGTCGTCGAAGGTGACGAAGGCGAACTGCCCGGCCTTGTGGCCCGGCCAGGGGCCGTCGAGCTTGATATCGACGCGCAGCACGCGGTTGTCGCGGTGATGGGTCAGACTTTCGATACGACCGACCACCTGATGCTTGCGGCCGATACGGCGCAGCAGCGAGATGCAGGCGGCCACCGAGCCCGACACCAGCAGCACGGCGAGTGCCAGGCCCAGCGGCGATGTCCAGTAGTCGGGTGGGGTAAGTACCACCGCGTGCGCCACCAGCGCCAGATAGACCAGCGCCAGCCAGCGGTGGGTCTTGAAAAACCAGCGGTAGGGGAAGCGCTTGACCAGCGCCAGCACGATCAGGATCACTGCGGCGTAGAAAGCCCACTCGCCGATGGTCTCGGCGAGGCCGCGGAAGCGCTGCAGCAGCGCGAAGATGCCTTCATGCATCTGGCCCTCGCCCGCCCGTCGCGCCGGCTTTTCCAGCCAGCCGAAGCCGACCAGCCATTTCGGTATCTGCCCCCAGCCCCAGTGGAAGATGGCGATGACCAGGGCGCTGATGCCCAGCCACTTGTGCAGCCGATAGGTCTTGTCCAGGCCGTCGAAGAAGCGTTCGAAACGTCGCGGCCTTGCCGCCAGTATCACCGCCACGCTCATCGCGGCGATGCCAAGCACCCCGCTGTAGTGCACCATCACCTTGCGCAGCGGCCAGATCTGGTAACGCGCCATGACGAAGCTGTCGACCAGCAGCCAGAGCAGCGTCAGTCCGACGAACAGCGCGACGTAGGTGAGTTTTATCTGTCTCATCTCGGGATAGCCTCCTTGCTGGCGTCCACTTGCCAGCGCTTCCAAGCATGTATGTGTTGCCATTGCGTCGCCATGATCACGGTCACTGCGAGTCGTGACTGGCGGACGCGGCGGGCGCCTTGGGTTGCGTTTTTATCTACAATTCCGCCCCTGATTCCTTGAAGAGACGAGCCCGTGCAACCAGTGATCGCCATCGAGCAGCTCACCAAGACCTACGCTTCCGGCCACCCGGCGCTCAAGCGCATCGACCTCGACATCCGCAAGGGAGAGATTTTCGCCCTGCTCGGCCCCAACGGCGCCGGCAAGACCACGCTGATCAGCATCATCTGCGGCATCGTCAATCCCGGCAGCGGTCGGGTGTTGGTCGACGGCCACGACATCGTCGAGGACTACCGCGCCGCCCGCTCGAAGATCGGCCTGGTGCCGCAGGAGCTGTTCAACGAGGGTTTCGAAAGCGTCTGGGCGACGGTGCGGTTCTCGCGCGGGCTGTTTGGCAAGGCGCCGGATGATTCGTTCCTGGAGAAACTGTTGCGTGATTTGTCCCTGTGGGACAAGCGCAATGCCCGGATTCTGGAGCTTTCCGGGGGTATGAAGCGTCGGGTCATGATCGCCAAGGCGCTGTCCCACGAACCGTCGATCCTGTTTCTCGACGAACCCACCGCCGGCGTCGACGTCGAGCTGCGCCGCGACATGTGGGAAATGGTGCGCGGCCTGCGCGAGCGCGGCGTGACCATCATTCTCACCACGCATTACATCGAAGAGGCCGAGGAGATGGCCGACCGCATCGGCGTGATCAGTCGCGGCGAGATCATTCTGGTGGAAGACAAGGATGTGCTGATGCGCAAGCTCGGCAAGAAGCAGCTGACCTTGCACCTGCAGCGGCCGCTGGCCGAGATTCCGGCGGAACTGGCGAGCTACCCACTGGAACTCACCGATGCCGGCAACCAGCTGGTGTTCACCTTCGATGCTCAGCATGAGGACACCGGCATCGCCGAACTGCTCAAGCGCCTGGCCGCCCACGGTATCGATTTCAAGGATCTGCAGTCGAGCCAGAGCTCGCTGGAAGAGATTTTCGTCAACCTTGTTCACGGTCGCTGAGGAAAAGCCCGCATGAATTTCTACGCGATCCGCGCGATCTACCTGTTCGAACTGGCGCGCACCTGGCGCACCCTGCTGCAGAGCATCGCCACCCCGGTGATCTCCACCTCGCTGTACTTCGTGGTATTCGGCTCGGCCATCGGCGCGCGCATGGAAGCGATGCACGGCATCCCCTACGGCGCGTTCATCATCCCTGGCCTGATCATGATGGCGCTGCTTTCCGAGAGCATTTCCAACGCCTCGTTCGGCATCTACATGCCGCGCTACTCGGGGACCATCTACGAGGTGCTGTCGGCGCCGGTGTCCTATGTCGAGATCGTCATCGGCTACGTTGGTGCGGCGGCGACCAAGTCGCTGGTGCTCGGCGTGATCATCCTTATCACCGCGCGGCTGTTCGTCGACTACCAGATCCAGCATCCGCTGATGATGGCGCTGTTCCTGGTGCTGACGGCGATCACCTTCTGCCTGTTCGGCTTCATCATCGGCATCTGGGCCGATGGCTGGGAAAAGCTGCAGATCGTCCCGGCGTTGATCGTCACACCGTTGGCCTTTCTCGGTGGCAGCTTCTACTCCATCGAGATGCTGCCGCCGCTATGGCAGAAGATCACCCTGTTCAACCCGGTGGTGTACCTGATCAGCGGCTTCCGCTGGAGCTTCTACGGTGTCTCGGACATCAGCGTCGGCATCAGCCTGGCGATGATCCTCGGCTTCCTCGCCGCCTGCCTGCTGGCGGTGTGGTGGATCTTCAAGACCGGCTATCGGTTGAAGAACTGAGCCAGAAACGAAAACGCCCGCAGCTGCGGGCGTTTTCAATTACAGCGCTTGAAACTTACTTGCCGAACATCTTGCCGAGGCCGAGCACGGCATCCTTGGCCTGGGTCACGGCCTGGACCTTCTCGTCGAGCGCCGCGCCCTGGTCGGTAGCGCTGGCATTGGCCGCCAGTTCTTCGCTGTTCAGCTCTGCGCAGCCGCCTTCCACCTGGGCGATGGCGTTGCTGAGCTTCTCGTTGCCAAGCATGTGGCCGAGCATCTTGCCGGTTTCCAGTTTGTCTTGCTGGGCGGTCAGCTGCTGTTCGCACTTGGCCTGCGCATCGCTGGTGGCAGCCTGCAGCGAGGCGCTCGAGAGGGCGAGGAGGGCGCAGCCGAAGAGGTGGGAAATACGCATGGATAAGCTCCTTGTAATGTCGATCACGACAGGTGATCGATCGAGTCCGTTCGAAAGGGCGGCGATGATAGCTGTTAGCCTGCTGCGCGCAAAGGCTCTGGCATGCAGGTTTCGTGACGTGGTACGGGTTGCGTGGTGCTGGATGTATTCGGACCACCGTTCCTGAAAGCAGAAAACCCCGCGCGGCTGGCACCGGCGGGGCTTTCATTGGCCGGACGTCGCTTACAGTCCGGCGGCGGCGCGCAGCGCGTCGGCCTTGTCGGTGCGCTCCCAGGTGAAAGCGGTAAAGGTGTCGGCACCTACCGTCATTTCATAGGGGGTGCGACCGAAGTGGCCGTAGGCCGCGGTGGCGCGATACATCGGGTGCAGCAGGTCGAGCATGGTGGTGATCGCGTACGGGCGCAGATCGAAATGCTCGCGCACCAGGGCGATGATCTTGTCGTCGCTGAGCTTGCCGGTGCCGAAGGTGTTCAGCGAGATGGAGGTCGGCTGGGCCACGCCGATGGCGTAGGACACCTGGATCTCGCAGCGATCGGCGAGGCCGGCGGCGACGATGTTCTTGGCCACGTAGCGGCCGGCGTAGGCGGCCGAGCGGTCGACCTTGGACGGGTCCTTGCCGGAGAACGCGCCGCCGCCGTGACGGGCCATGCCGCCGTAGGTGTCGACGATGATCTTGCGGCCGGTCAGGCCGCAGTCGCCCACCGGGCCGCCGATGACGAACTGGCCGGTCGGGTTGATGTGGTACTGGGTGTCCTTGTGCAGCAGCTCGGCGGGCAGGCTGTGCTTGATGATCAGCTCCATCACCGCTTCGCGCAGGTCGCTCTGCTTGACGTCGGGGTTGTGCTGGGTCGACAGCACCACGGCGTCGATGCCGGCGACCTTGCCATTCTCGTAGCGGCAGGTGACCTGGCTCTTCGCGTCCGGGCGCAGCCACGGGAGCAGGCCGTTCTTGCGTGCCTCGGCCTGGCGCTCGACCAGGGCGTGGGAGAAACGGATCGGCGCCGGCATCAGCACGTCGGTCTCGTTGCTGGCATAGCCGAACATCAGGCCCTGGTCGCCGGCGCCCTGGTCTTCCGGCTTGCTGCGGTCAACGCCCTGGGCGATGTCCACCGACTGCTTGCCGATGATGTTGATGATGCCGCAGGTGGCACCATCGAAACCGACTTCCGAGCTGTTGTAGCCGATGTCGATGATGACATCGCGCACCAGCTGCTCCAGGTCGACCCAGGCCGAGGTGGTCACTTCACCGGCGACGATCGCCACACCGGTCTTGACCAGGGTTTCGCAGGCCACGCGGGCATGCTTGTCCTCGGCGATGATGGCGTCCAGCACCGCATCGGAGATCTGGTCGGCGATCTTGTCCGGATGCCCTTCGGACACGGACTCGGAGGTAAAAATCGAGTATTCGCTCATCTATCGGTTTCCTATTACCGGTGGGTGAGTCGGCTGTCAGGGGCGAGCCGGGAAAAGTACCGGGCCTGGATCTGAAAACCGTTCTTCAAGCCAATGTAGAGGCTCTCGCCGGGCGTGAGCCCCGCGGCATCGGCCCAACGGGCCAGATCGTCCTGTTCGAACCCCAACCACAGATCGCCGCAGGCCTCCCTGGCCCAACTCTGGTTGTGGCTGCACAGCTCCGTGACCAGCAGACTGCCGCCCGCGTTCACCAGTCGTGCCAGTTGTTTCATCGCCTCGCCTGGCGCCGCCAGGTGATGCAGCACCATGTTCAGTATCACGCAGTCGGCTGGCGGGCAGTCGTCGTGCAGGGCGTCGGCGAGCTTCAGCTCGACGTTTTCCAGTCCCGCCTCTTCGCAGCGCGCGCGGGCCAGATCGAGCATGGCCGGGCTGTTGTCCAGCGCCACCACGCGGGCGAAGCGCCGAGCCAGTTCCGGCAAAAAGCTGCCATCGCCCGGGCCGACTTCCAGTGCCGTGGCGCTGTTGTCGAAGTTCAGTGCATCGAGCAGCGCCAGCACGCTGTCGCGGTACTGCGGCAGACCGGCGATCAGGTCCTGGCGCGCCTGGAAGCTATCGGCCATGCGCGCGAAAAAATCTTCGCTGGCGGCGCTGCGCTGGGTGTGCACGGCAGCGATGCGGGCCTCGATCTCACGCGGCAGCTCCAGTCGGTCCGCCTCTTCCAGCAACGCTGCATGCAGCCTGCCACCGAGGCTGTCGGCCTGCGGCAGGCTGCGTCGATAGAACACCGCGTTGCCTTCACGGCGTGTCGCCAGCAGGCCGGCCTGGGTCAGCACCTTGAGGTGATGGCTCATGCCGGATTGGCCGATGGCAAAGATTTGCGCCAGCTCGAGAACGCCGAACGAATCACTGGACAGTGCGCGCAATACCTTCAGGCGCAACGCATCACCGCCGGCCTTGCACAGGGAGGCAAGCTGGTCGCTGGTGTCGTGGGATATCTGGGGCATGCGCAGGCTCATAAGCCGCGCAGTCTAGTCGGTCACTTTTCGTACAGCAAGGGCAGTATCAAAAAGTTTTGATATTGCCCTTGAGGGCGCACGGTTACTCCAGCAGGCGGGACAGTCCAAGGGTGCAGGAAACCAGACCCAGGCCGATGAGGAAGTAGTTGGGCAGGATATCCAGCAGGCGCTGGATCAGCCCTTCACCGGCCAGGCGCCGCGAGAGCAGGCTGTAGGCGAGCAGGATGCTCAGATCGATCGCCGCCCAGATCACGATCAGCACCGTCGCCTGCGGCGCGAACGGCTGTGCGGGCAGGATGAAACCGGGGAGGAAGGCGAGGAAGAACAGAATGTCCTTCGGGTTGGACAGGCCTACGGCCATGGCCCGCCAGAAGTAATGCGCTTCGCTGCGTTTTGGTGTGGCGGTTTCGCTGCGGCCGCCGCACAGACCGTCGCAACCGAGCCAGATCAGATAGAGCCCGCCGAGGATCTGTCCGGCTTCGAGCACCAGTGGGTCGAGGTCCAGCGCCAGATAGATCATTACCAGCGCGGCGATCATCAGGATTTGCGCCGAGATCGCGCCGCCGAGGATGGTCCACAGCGGCCAGCGGCGCCGGGCATCGGCCACCACCAGCGCAACCACCGGACCGGGGGAGGCGATCAGCAGTGCGACCGCGGCGGCGAAGGCGAGATAGGTGGCGTTCATAGTTCGGTCACCAGGCCGAAGACCCGGCTGCGCTGGCCCAGGCGCTCGGCGTAGAAGTTGGGGTTGGTGATGGCGAAGGCGCGCTGAATCCAGCGGTCGCTGCCGTCGAAGCGTGCACTGAAGGGGCTGCGCGCATGGGCACTGCGGCGATTGTCGATGATCAGCATGTCGCCGCAGTTCAGGCGCACCGGCTCGACCACCTCCCAGGCGATGGCGCGCAGCTTGTCCATCAGCTGCTGGGCCCGGCTGCTGAAGGCCAGCATGAACTGGGGGTCGAAGCGAAAGAAGGGTGCATCCGGGTCGCCATAAAGGATGGTTTGGTGGCGATTGATATCGATGCGCTGGTTCTTGCTCGTCGGGCCGTAGTCCGAGAGGAAGTTGTAGGGTTCGGTAAGGAAGAATGCCCGCTCCTCGAACGTCAGGCGCTCGAGAATTCGTTCGCTTGACGCGATATAGGTGACGGCTTCGGCGTCCGGGTCCTGGCGCAGGCAGAGCAGCACCAGGTAATCAGGCAGCACGGCATGGAAGGCATTTTCCGTATGCAGGTCCAGCTCTGTATCGAAACTGTCCGAAGTGGCCGCCCGGGAATGGGCCTGCTGGGGGAAGAAATTATTGACGATGCAGCCATCGGACTCCTGCACGTAACCAATCGGTTCGCCGAGCAGGGCAGTGGCCTGCAGCAGCAGGCGCTCGCTGCTGTCATCCGGCTTGCAGAGATAGTCGCGGCTCAACGGCGTCGGCGGGACTTCGCCGATGGGGAGGCTTTCGAGCGTCATGAAGCCTTTCTTGTTGCCGAAAAGCCTGAAATTCAGGATCTGACCGATCTGCTCATGCCGCAACGCACCTTTCTCTACCGCGTTGGCCAGAAGCGTTTCGTAGTATTTGCTCTGCATGGCGTCCTTTCCTGAGTTTTTATGGGTGCTCGGAGGCGTCGGGAGAAGACCGGGGTTGGTCTGAAACCCATTGCTGGCGAAGTATTGGTAGGCGGAAGAGGATTGGAAAATGGAAAAAACAGCCCATAAGGATGAGTTTTAGTCATGCCGGATTCGGTCATTGCAGCGTCACGCATGCCGCCTCTCTATGCCCTGCGGGCCTTTGAGGTGGCGGCGCGTTTCGGCTCGTTCACCCAGGCTGCGCAGAGCCTGTTCATCACCCAGAGTGCGGTGAGCCGGCATGTGAAGACGCTGGAGGAGCATCTTGGCTGCCAGCTATTCGAGCGGCATGGCTCGCGGTTGGCGTTGACCGACGCCGGGCGCTTGCTGGCGCAGGAGCTCAAGATCGGCTTTCGCACCATCGAGAACGCCTGCGTCGCTGTTACTCGTCAGCGCGGTGCGCTGCGCCTGAAAGCGCCGTCTACCCTGACCATGCGCTGGTTGCTGGGCACTCTGGAGGGCTTTCAGGTGGCCAATCCGCAGAGCCGCGTGCAGCTCACCAGCGCCTGGATGGACCTGGATACGGTGGATTTCAGTAGCGAGCCGTTCGACTGCGCGATCCTGCTCGGCAATGGCAGTTTTCCCGCCGACTGGCGGCGGGTGAAGCTGTTCGATGAATGGCTGGTGCCGGTTTGTGCGCCGGAGTTGCTCGGTGCCTTGCCCTGGAATACGCAGCACCTGGCCGAGGTCGAACTCATTCATCCGTCGCGCGATTGCCGGGACTGGCGACGCTGGTTGCAGCGTACCGGCCGCGCGGATCAGGTGGCCTGGCAGCAAGGCAAGCTGTTCGACACCCTGGAGCTGGGCATCTCCGCCGCGGCGCAGGGGCATGGCGTGTCGATTGGCGACCTGGCGCTGGTCGGCGCGGAGCTGCAGCGCGGCAGCCTGGTGCTGCCCTTTCAGCAGGCGGTGAAGTCCGGCGACAGCTATTACCTGGTCTGGCCGGGCGCGGGCAATGAGTCGGTCACCCTGACACGCATGCGCGACTACCTGCTCGAGCATCTGCCGGATATCACCAGCCAGGGCGTCGAGCTGTTGGATTGAGCGCGCCTGCCGGGCGATTCAGTCATTGCCGGGGCCACCCTCGGTAGGGGAAAATGGCCGCCTTTTTCTACGTACACCCCGCAGGAGATTCAGCGATGCCCAGCCGTCGTGAGCGAGCCAATGCCATCCGCGCCCTCAGCATGGATGCTGTGCAGAAAGCCAACAGCGGCCACCCGGGTGCCCCCATGGGCATGGCGGACATCGCCGAAGTGCTCTGGCGTGATCATCTGAAGCACAGCCCGACCAACCCGCAGTGGGCCGACCGCGACCGCTTCGTGCTGTCCAACGGCCACGGCTCGATGCTGATCTACTCGCTGCTGCACCTGACCGGCTACGACCTGTCCATCGATGACCTGAAGAACTTCCGCCAGCTGCACAGCAAGACCCCGGGCCACCCGGAGTTCGGCTACACCGCCGGCGTCGAGACCACCACCGGCCCGCTGGGCCAGGGCCTGGCCAACGCCGTCGGCTTCGCCGTGGCCGAGAAGGTCATGGCGGCGCAATTCAACCGCCCCGGCCACAACATCGTCGACCACAACACCTACGTGTTCCTCGGTGACGGCTGCATGATGGAAGGCATCAGCCACGAAGTCTGCTCGCTGGCCGGCACCCTTGGCCTGAACAAGCTGATCGCCTTCTACGACGACAACGGCATCTCCATCGACGGCGAAGTCCACGGCTGGTTCACCGACGATACCCCGCGCCGCTTCGAGGCTTATGGCTGGCAGGTGATCCGCAACGTCGACGGCCATGATGCCGACGAAATCCAGATGGCCATCGAGACCGCGCGCAAGAGCGACCGGCCGACGCTGATCTGCTGCAAGACCATCATCGGCTTCGGTTCGCCGAACAAGCAGGGCAAGGAAGAGTCCCACGGCGCTGCTTTGGGCGACGCCGAGATCGCCCTGACCCGCGAAGCGCTGGGCTGGAAATATGGTCCGTTCGAAATCCCGGCCGAGATCTACGCCGAGTGGGACGCCAAGCAGAAGGGCGCCGAAGCCGAGAACGAGTGGAACAAGCGCTTCGCCGCCTATGAGGCCGAATTCCCGGCCCTGGCGTCCGAGTTCAAGCGGCGCATGGCCGGCGAGCTGCCGGCCGACTTTGCCGAAAAGGCCAGCGAGTTCATCCGTGAAGTCGCCAACAAGGGCGAAACCATTGCCAGCCGCAAGGCCAGCCAGAACTGCCTGAATGCCTTCGGCCCGCTGCTGCCGGAACTGCTCGGCGGCTCGGCGGATCTCGCCGGTTCCAACCTGACCCTGTGGAAAGGCTGCAAGCCGGTGGTGGCCGAGGATGCCTCGGGCAACTACATGTATTACGGCGTGCGTGAGTTCGGCATGGCCGCGATCATGAACGGCGTCGCCCTGCACGGCGGCCTGATCCCGTACGGCGCGACCTTCCTGATGTTCATGGAATATGCGCGCAACGCCGTGCGCATGTCCGCGCTGATGAAGCAGCGGGTGCTCTACGTCTTCACCCACGACTCCATCGGTCTTGGCGAAGACGGCCCGACCCACCAGCCGATCGAACAGCTGACCAGCCTGCGCACCACGCCGAACCTGGACACCTGGCGCCCGGCCGACACCGTCGAATCGGCGGTGGCCTGGAAGCATGCGCTTGAGCGCAAGGACGGCCCGAGCGCGCTGATCTTCTCGCGCCAGAACCTGCCGTTCCATGTGCGTGACAACGAAACCGAAGCGGCCATTGCCCGCGGTGGCTACATCCTGAAGAACTGCGCCGGCGAGCCGGAGTTGATCCTGATCGCCACCGGTTCGGAAGTCAGCCTGGCAGTGCAGGCCGCCGACAAGCTGACCGAGCAGGGTCGCAAGGTGCGTGTCGTCTCGATGCCATGCACCAGCGTGTTCGACAGCCAGGATGCCGCCTGGAAACAGCACGTGCTGCCGGTGGAAGTCGGCGCGCGCATCGCCATCGAGGCGGCGCACGCGGACTACTGGTACAAGTACGTCGGCCTCGACGGTCGCATCATCGGCATGACCACTTACGGCGAATCGGCTCCGGCCAACCAGCTGTTCGAGGAGTTCGGCTTCACCGTCGACAACATCCTCGGCATCGCCGAAGAGCTGCTGGAGGACTGATCGCGAAGATGGGATGAGGTGGCTGCGGTCATCCATCCCATCGAGCCCCATCCGCGTTGGGTGGAGAGCCGTCTGCGGCTTTCCACCTGCAGGACCGACGAGAACCCATGGCCAACGCCCGTCCCTATCGCGTCGCCCTCAACGGCTACGGCCGCATCGGCCGTTGCGTGCTGCGTGCATTCTATGAGCGCGGCGCCGCCTTCGATTTCCAGTTCGTTGCCCTCAACGATCTGGCCGACATGGCCAGCCTGGAATACCTCACCCGTTTCGATTCCACACACGGCCGCTTCCCTGGTGAGGTGAGCGTGGACGGCGATTGCCTGCATCTGAACGGGCACTGCGTGAAGGTGCTGCGCGAGTCGACGCCCGAGGCGGTCGACTGGCGGGCGCTGGACGTCGACCTGGTGCTGGAGTGCTCCGGCGCCTACACCAGCCGTGCCGATGGCGAGCGCTTTCTCGCCGCGGGTGTGCCGCGGGTGCTGTTCTCCCAGCCGATGGCCAGTGCGGCGGATGTGGATGCCACGGTCGTCATGGGCATCAATCAGCAGCAGCTGACAGGCGCCGAGCGGCTGATCTCCAACGCTTCCTGCACCACCAACTGCGGTGTGCCGTTGCTCAAGCTGCTCAACGATGCGGTGGGCATCGAATACGCCTCGATCACCACCATTCATTCGGCAATGAACGATCAGCCGGTGATCGACGCCTACCACCATGAGGACTTGCGCCGCACGCGTTCGGCCTTTCAGTCGGTGATTCCGGTGTCCACCGGCCTCGCCCGCGGCATCGAACGCCTGCTGCCGGAACTCTCGGGGCGGATTCAGGCCAAAGCGGTGCGGGTGCCGACGGTGAACGTGTCCTGCCTGGACATCACGCTGCAAACGGCCTGCGATACCGATGCGCGAACGATCAACCGGGTACTACGCGAGGCCGCCGAGAGTGGCCCGCTGAAGGGGCTGCTGGCTTACACCGAGCTGCCCCACGCCAGCTGTGATTTCAACCACGACCCGCATTCGGCGATCGTCGACGGCAGCCTGACCCGCGCGTCGGGCCCGCGGCTGGTGAACCTGCTGGCCTGGTTTGACAACGAATGGGGATTCGCCAACCGCATGCTCGACGTCACCGACCACTTTTTGCGCGTGGCCGATCGCTCCTAGTGGCCCGCGCCTGGAATATCGCTTCTCGACCTTAAGGAAGACCAACATGACCGTTTTGAAGATGACCGATCTCGACCTCCAGGGTAAGCGCGTGCTGATCCGCGAGGACCTCAACGTGCCGGTGAAGGACGGCGCGGTGAAGAGCGATGCGCGCATCCTGGCCTCGCTGCCGACCATCAAGCTGGCGCTGGAGAAGGGCGCGGCAGTGCTGGTTTGCTCGCACCTGGGCCGTCCGGAAGAGGGCGTCTACAGCGAGGAAGACAGCCTCAAGCCGGTCGCCGACTATCTGTCCAAGGCCCTTGGTCGTGAAGTACCGCTGATCAAGGACTACCTCGACGGCGTCGAGGTCCAGCCGGGTGAGCTGGTGCTGCTGGAGAACGTGCGCTTCAACAAGGGCGAGAAGAAGAACACCGACGAGCTGGCGCAGAAGTACGCTGCACTGTGCGACGTCTTCGTCATGGACGCTTTCGGTACGGCCCACCGCGCTCAGGGCTCGACTCACGGCGTGGCCAAGTTCGCCAAGGTCGCCTGCGCCGGCCCGCTGCTGGCGGCAGAATTGGACGCCCTGGGCAAGGCGCTGAAGACCCCGGCCAAGCCAATGGTCGCCATCGTTGCTGGTTCCAAAGTGTCCACCAAGCTCGACGTGCTGACCTCCCTGGCGGACGTATGCGATCAGCTCATCGTCGGTGGCGGCATCGCCAACACCTTCCTCGCTGCTGCCGGCTATAACGTCGGCAAGTCGCTGCATGAGGCCGATCTGCTCGACACCGCCAAGGCCATCGCCGCCAAGGTCGCTGTGCCGCTGCCGGTCGACGTGGTAGTCGCCAAGGAGTTCGCCGAAACGGCCGACGCCACGGTCAAGGCCATTGCCGACGTCGCCGATGACGACATGATCCTGGACATCGGTCCGAAGACGGCGGCCATGTTCGGCGAAATGCTCAAGTCCTCGCAGACCATCCTCTGGAACGGTCCGGTTGGTGTGTTCGAGTTCGACCAGTTTGGCAACGGCACCAAGGTGCTGGCCCAGGCCATCGCCCAGAGCCCGGCGTTCTCCATCGCCGGCGGTGGCGACACCCTGGCGGCGATCGACAAGTACGGCGTGGCCGAGCAGATCTCCTACATTTCCACCGGCGGTGGCGCCTTCCTCGAGTTCGTCGAAGGCAAGGTCCTGCCGGCCGTCGAAGTGCTGGAGCAGCGCGCCGGCTGATCCCGTCGGCGAGGCGAATGCCTCGATCGGATCAGGTTGCCGGCGCCATGGCGCCGGCAACGTTAACCGCCTGCAGGCAACCCCGGCCGCTCGTCGTGGTCTTTGTTCTATCTTGAACAAGGAAAGGGGATGCACCATGCGCTATGCCGTCGTTGCACTTTGCTGTCTGGGCCTGGCCGGTTGCGCCGGTAATTCGCCGGATACTGCCTGTCAGGTGCTCGACCCGCCGCCGGTGCTCAGCCCGACCGCCGAGCATGATCAGCGCGTGGAAATTCAGGCCACGGGCGACCCGACCATCACGCAAGGCGGTCTGCAGGATTGCCCGTGATTGACGCTGCCAAGGAGAAGGAATGAAAAAAGGCCTGTCCATACTGATCGCAGCGTTGCTGCTCGGCGGTTGTGGCCATTGGCAATCCGGGCCGGACGCGCCGTTCGTACGCTGGAAGTGTCAGAGCCAGCAGAACATCGCCTGGCGTTACGCAGACGACAAACGAACTGCAATCGACCTGAAAGTTGGCAATAGCGAACGTATTCATACCCTGCGCAAGGAACCTGCAACGCGTGGCAGTTTCTATAGCGATGGCGTGATCGCCTTCCATGACAAGGGCAACGAGGCGCTGGTGTATCGCATCGCCGACGACAAGCTGCTCGCCCACGGCTGCAGTGCATCGCTCATCAGTATCTAGCGGTAAACGAGTAGAAGCTGCCCCGCCGATACGGGGCATGAATTGAAAGCGCTGGCGGGACGCTAGCATTTGTCGCTCCCGCCTCTACAATGCCGCGCCGCGTGCGGCGCTTGAACAGCGCCGGCCACTGCGGCAGGCTCTACACGATCAAACGACCCAGACCGGGAGAAAGGAAAACATGGCACTCATCAGCATGCGCCAGATGCTCGACCACGCCGCCGAGTTCGGCTACGGCGTGCCGGCCTTCAACGTCAACAACCTCGAGCAGATGCGCGCCATCATGGAAGCGGCCGACAAGACCGATTCCCCGGTGATCGTCCAGGCTTCCGCCGGTGCCCGCAAATACGCCGGTGCGCCGTTCCTGCGTCATCTGATCCTGGCGGCGATCGAAGAATTCCCGCACATCCCGGTGTGCATGCACCAGGACCACGGCACCAGCCCGGACGTCTGCCAGCGTTCGATCCAGCTCGGCTTCTCCTCGGTGATGATGGACGGTTCGCTGCAGGCCGACGGCAAGACACCGGCCGACTACGACTACAACGTCCGCGTGACCCAGCAGACCGTGGCCTTTGCCCATGCCTGCGGCGTTTCCGTGGAAGGCGAACTGGGTTGCCTGGGCAGCCTGGAAACCGGCATGGCCGGCGAGGAAGACGGCGTCGGTGCCGAGGGCGTGCTTGACCACAGCCAGCTGCTGACTGACCCGGAAGAAGCCGCCGACTTCGTCGCCAAGACCAAGGTCGATGCCCTGGCGATTGCCATCGGCACCAGCCACGGCGCCTACAAGTTCACCAAGCCGCCGACTGGCGACACCCTGTCGATCCAGCGCATCAAGGAAATCCATGCGCGCATCCCGGACACCCATCTGGTGATGCACGGTTCCTCGTCGGTGCCGCAGGAGTGGCTGCAGATCATCAACCAGTACGGTGGTGAAATCGGCGAGACCTACGGCGTGCCGGTCGAGGAAATCGTCGAGGGCATCAAGTACGGCGTGCGCAAGGTCAACATCGATACCGACCTGCGTCTGGCCTCCACCGGCGCGATTCGCGAGTTCATGGCGAAGAACCCCAGCGAGTTCGACCCGCGTAAATACTTCGCCAAGACCGTCTCGGCCATGCGCGACATCTGCATCGCGCGCTACGAAGCCTTCGGTACAGCCGGCAATGCCAGCAAGATCAAGCCGATCTCGCTGGAAGGCATGTTCCAGCGCTACGCCAGTGGTGAACTGGACCCGAAGATCAACTGATCGGTCCTGATATGAAAAAGCCCGCTTCGAGCGGGCTTTTTCGTTTGTGCCTGACCTCGTTCAGCTGGCGAGCAACTGCTGGATCTGGCTGCGCAGCGTATCCAGGGCGAAGGGTTTGGCCAGTACCGGCGCGGAGCGGGCGATCGGGCTGCCCGACTCGTAGATCTCGATGGGATAGCCGCTGATGAAGATCACTTTGAGGTCGGGCCGCAACTTGAGCGCAGGTTCGGCGATCATCACGCCCGAGACGTTGCCCGGCAGGCGGAAGTCGGTCACCAGCAGGTCCAGATGCGGCTTGGTCGCCAGGATTTCGAACGCCTTGGGCGCACTGTCCGCCTCCAGCACCTGATAGCCCTCGCCGGCCAGATAATCGGCGAGCAGGCTGAGGATATGCGGCTCGTCTTCGACGAGCAGGACGATTTTCGGCGGTGCGTGGTTCATGGTGGTCTCGATGTTGCCTTACGTGCTGCATGCCAGCCCGTTGCGAGCCGGACAGGGTTTCGACAGGCTGCGCGCTGCAAGTTTCAGTCCTGCAGCCAGACGGTCGTCACTTTCGCTGCGCTGCTGTGCGCTGGCGCACGTTGTGAACAGCATCCTCGCCGCTTCGGACGCTGCGCTCAAGGCCGACCTTAGCTGGGGGCGCCTAGCTGGGGGCGCCTAGCTGGGGGCGCCTAGCTGGGGGCGCCTAGCCGGGCGCCCCTGCTGGCCCTGGATGGCGGGCCGCGGTAGGGTGGTCGGCCAGGTATTGCAGGAGTTCAGCATGAGCGAATCGGAGCAGGCAGCGCAGCGCACCCTCGACTATTACCGCCTCAATGCGGAGGCTTTCCGCGAGGGCACCCGTGAGCATGACGTCAGCCAGAATCTCGATGCCCTTTTGCGTCACATTCAGGCACAGCCCCCGCTGCGCATCCTCGATCTCGGCTGTGGCCCGGGACGTGACTTGAAGGCATTGACCGCCCGCGGACATGTGGCAGTAGGGCTCGACGGAACCGAAGCGTTCGTCCAGATGGCTCGCGCCGAAAGCGGCTGCGAAGTCTGGCATCAGGACCTGTTGCACTTGCAACTGCCGTCCGAGTCGTTCGACGGCATTTTCGCCAACGCCGTGCTGTTCCATGTGCCGAGCGCTCATCTACCCAAGCTGCTGTCGCAGTTGCACGGCACGCTGAAGCCGGACGGGGTGCTGTTCTGCTCCAACCCGCGCGGGCAGGACGAGGAGGGCTGGAACGGGGACCGCTACGGCGTCTGGTATAGCTGGGCTACCTGGCGTACGCACGTGCTGGCGGCCGGTTTCGTCGAACTGGAGCACTATTACCGGCCGGCAGGACTGCCCCGAGCGCAACAGCCGTGGCTTGCCAGCGTCTGGCGCAAGGCCTGAACAGGCAGTGCAGGCCGCAGAATGCAACCTGCGTCACGCTTTGTATTGCGTTTTGCACGGCTTAATTCTTTTTGCTAATCGCATAAATAATTGATTTTAAAGGAAAAAATAATAATTCCGAGGTTGGCACGAACGCTGCTCCGTTAAGTCCGCTGGAACTTATTGGAGTACAGAACAATGACCGCCGCACAACAATTCCTTACTGCTGCCTTTCCTGAGTTCGAAGTGCTCACCGAGCCCCGCCCGGATGGCGGCTTGCTGCTGACCCTGCGCAACGACGACCGCACCCTGGTCAAGCGTGCACTGTCCAAGGGGCAGACCCAGACCCGAATGCAACTGGAATGGGTCGTCAGCTCGGTTCGCCGTGACCTAGCGCTGGAGGCGGGGATGTCGCCTTCCATCGCACACCTGCAGAGCCAGAGCCGTACCGCACTGCCTACCTACGAGTACGCCTGAGCCGCTCGGCTGCGGGATGACCGCAGCCACATTTTTCGACACCGGGCCACAGAGCTCGGTTCGTTTGCCGTTAAGCCGAAGAGGATTGCCGCATGAACGCCATCGACCTGCTGATTGAGGATCATGAGCGCGTAAAGGACCTGCTGACGCGCCTGACCGATTCCACCGAGCGCGCCGTGAAGACGCGTACCGAACTGCTGAGCAAGCTGGAAATGGAAGTGACTATCCACACGCAGCTGGAAGAGCAGATTCTCTATCCCGCCTACAAGGAAGCTGGCGGCAAGGAAGAGGCCAAGATGTACCACGAGGCCAAGGAGGAACACCGAGCTGTGGATGCGCTGGTGCTGCCAGATCTGAAGGCAACCGACCCGGGCAGCCTCGAATTCTCCGGCCGTGCCAAGGTGTGCAAGGAGTTGCTTGAGCACCACATCGAGGAAGAGGAATCCGAAATGTTCCCGCAGGCCCGCGAGCTGTTCGATGCCAAGCGCCTCGAAGAAATGGGCGAGCAGATGATTGCGCTGCGTAACCGTCTGAAAAAGGAACTGACGGCCAAGCAGGCCGCCTGAGTTCCGCGTCTCAACCGGGGCCTATAGCCCCGGTCTGCTCGACCATGGTCTGCCCCCGGACCACCTGCTTTGCTGACCTGCATCAAAACCGCCGCGTGGCTCCGCTGCGACCCTTGATGGCTCGATGGCATCATCTGGTGCATTCCCTCGACGCAACCCTTGCTCGTAACTGCATGGCGCGCAGTCCTAGTGGCGTGTGTCCAGCGTACAGGGGCGGGGATGGAAGACGAGCTGAAGGCACTGCTGCAACGAGTCGGGCTCGGCCTCGACCAGATTCTGGTGCGCAAACGTTACCTGCAGTGGCAGGCCAGTGACGGGCTGCGTCTGAACCGCGCCGCGGCGGAGCTGGAATCTGCGCACCCGGCCTTCATCGAAAAACTCTACGAACACCTGAATGCTTTCGGTCAACCCTCCGCCATGCAGAACGATTGCGTCGGGATCGCACGGCTGAAGCAACGCCAGCTGGAGTATTACCGCCGCCTGTGGAGCGGCCCATACGAGCGTGATTATGTGCGCGACCGGTTGCTGGTCGGGCTGGTGCACCAGCGTGTCGGGGTCGATTTGGAGTGGTATCTGGGGGCGTACCGCCTCTACCTGTCGGAAATGCTCCGGACGCTGCTGGGAGACGGCGACCAGCATGCGCTTTACGACAGCCTGCTGAAGATCGTCTTCTTCGACATGATCCTCGCGATCGACACCTACAGCGCGGCGCAGCGACATGCGCTGGAGGACAGCGAGGCGCGACTGACCCGGGCACTGCGCGGCTCCGAGGATGGTATCTGGGAGTGGGATGTCGAGCGCGATCAGCTGCACCTCTCCGAACGCTGGACCGCCATGCTGGGGATGCCGATGCAGGCCGGCTATTGCAGCCGCGGCTGGTTCGAGCGTGTGCACCCGGACGACCTGCCCGGGCTGCGCGAAGCGATCGCTGCTCACCTCAACGGGCACTCCCCTTCGCTGGCGCATGAATACCGCGTGCGCATGGAGACCGGTGAGTATCTCTGGGTGTTGGTGCGAGGGGTAGCCGAACGTTGTGAGCAGGGCACGCTGCGCATGGCAGGTTCGCAGACCGATATCAGTGCACGCAAGGCGGCGGAGGAGTGCCTGCGCCATGCTGCAAGGCATGATGCGCTCACAGGTCTGGCCAACCGCCTGCATCTCGATGAGCTGCTCAAGGAGGTGCAGCAGCGCCCGTATGGTCGAGCGGCTGCCTTGCTCTTCATTGACCTGGACCGCTTCAAGCTGATCAACGACAGCCTCGGCCATGGCGCTGGCGATCAGGTGTTGGTCGAAGTCGCGCAGCGGCTGTTGCACTGCCTGCGCCCCGGCGATCATCTGGCGCGCTTCGGGGGTGACGAGTTCGTTGCGTTGCTCGGTGATCTGGCCTGCGAAGCCGATGCCGAGCGCGTGGCGCAGCGGATGCTGGTCGCACTGCGCGAGCCGTTGCAGCTTGGTGAACGCACGCTGTCGGTCAGCGCCAGCATCGGCATCGCTCCCCTGCAGCGCGACGGACAGGCGCTGAACGTGCTGCAGGCAGCGGACCTTGCGCTGTATCGCGCGAAAAGCGCCGGCAAGGACCAATTCGCGCTGTTCTGCGATGGCCTGCATTCCAAGGCCGCACGCCAGCTGGAGCTGGAAAGTGCGCTTGCGCAAGCGCTGACGCGCCGGGAATTCACGCTGCATTACCAGCCGATCTGCCGCGTCGAGCAGGGCCAGCCCTATCTGCTCGGCGTTGAGGCGCTGCTGCGCTGGCGCTTCGAGGACAAGCCGGTTGCGCCGATGGAGTTCATCCCGGTCCTGGAGGAGTCGCGCGAGATCGTCCGGGTCGGCGAATGGGTGCTGCGTGAAGCCTGTCGCCAGGTCCGGCGTTGGCAGCAGGCAGGGCAGACGCAGCTCTACTGCGCGGTGAATCTGTCGATCCGTCAGTTGCAGCAGGTCGACTTTGCCGAGCTGCTGGCGCGGGTGTTGCGTGAAACCGGGCTGCCGCCGCAAAGCTTGCTGCTGGAGATCACCGAGACACTGCTGATGCATGACAGCGAGATGATGCTCAACTGCCTGCACGAAGTCGCTGCGCTGGGGGTGCGTCTGGCGCTGGACGACTTCGGCACGGGCTACTGCTCGCTCGGGTACCTGAAGCGCTACCCGCTGCATGTGCTCAAGGTCGATCGCAGCTTTATCGCGGCAGCCCCGGATGACGCCGATTCGGTGGCGATCAGCGGCGCCATCATCGGGTTGGGGCAAAGCCTCGGCTTGGCAGTGGTCGCCGAAGGGGTTGAGCGACCCGAACAGATCGAGTTTCTCGTCGCGCAGGGTTGCCGGGCAGTTCAAGGCTACTGGTTCAGCCCGCCGCGGCCGGCCCCCGAGCTGCAGGCGCTGTTCGATGGAACGCGCCGAGCCGACGGACTATGGGGCTTGCAGCAGCTCCGGTAGCAGTCAATCGATTGCACTGGTCCTCAGGATGACAGGCGCCGGATGCCGCCCGCAATCGGGCAGGCAGGGGCACTCTTGCGCCTCGAAGCGGTCAACCTTCTGTGAATCTGACGATTCAAGAATTCTCCGGCTATCCGTCGGACCACCCTGAAGGAGGTTAACCATGCGTCTTACCTATCTGCTGCCCCCCGTACTCGGACTCTTGCTGGTCGGTTGCGGCCCAGACGAAGACCGCGAGCGTGAGCCGACTCCGCCGCCAGCCACTACCGAGCAGCCTGCCGCACCTTCCACCGATACCACCACACCACCTGCAGGCACTGGCACCGGTACCGGAACTGCTCCGAGCACCGGAACGGGTACCGGCACTGGCACTTCTGGCGGCATGGCCACTCCGCCCGCTGACAACGGCAGCGGCCTGGGCACCGAATCCGGTTCGGGCACTGCGCCCAGCACTGGTACGGGCACCGGCACTGGCACCGGCACTTCGCAGTAAGCGCCGGTACCACCTGACCCAGGCACCTTGCGCATCGCGAGGTGCCTCCCGCAGGAGAAAGCAATGAAGTGGAATTATCTATTGGCCGGCGCCCTGAGCGCGCTTGCCATTGCGGGTTGTTCACCGGACGAAGAAGAGTCGGCGCTGGACAACAACACCCGCAACCAGCAGGAATATCAGAACACCGCGACCGATCCCGCAGGGCCGCGGGAGATCTCGCCGCCGTCCAACCGGACCAACGAATAAGCGAAGTGCTGCTGCGCTGGCTAGACGTACTGTCCGGCGGCGTAGCCAGACGCCCAGGCCCACTGGAAGTTGAAGCCGCCCAGGTGGCCGGTGACATCGAGGACTTCACCGACGAAATACAGTCCCGCGGATTTCTGCGATTCCATGGTCTTCGACGACACTTCCCGCGTGTCCACTCCTCCCAGCGTCACCTCCGCGGTGCGATAGCCTTCGGTGCCAGCCGGAACCAGCTGCCAGTCCGCGAGTTTCGCGGCGATCGCTTCCAGTTCACTGGGTACGTATTGCTTGAGCGGCTTGGAGTCGAACCAGTGCTCGCACAGCAGGCCGGCCATCTTGCGGGTGAAGACGTCACCCAGCACGGTTTTCAGCTCAGCGTTGGGGCGTTCCTGTTTCTGCGCTGATAGCCACTCGTTCAGGTCCAGATGGGGCAGCAGGTTGATATGCACCACGTCGCCTGGTTGCCAGTAGGAAGATATCTGCAGGATCGCCGGCCCAGACAGGCCGCGATGGGTGAACAGGATGTTCTCGCGAAAGCTCTGCCCGTTGCAGCTGACCAGGCAATCTTCTACCGATGTGCCGGATAGCTCGGTGCAGATGGTCTTGAGCTGTGGCTCGGTGATGGTGAACGGCACCAGCCCGGCCCGTGTCGGCAACACGCTATGGCCGAACTGCCGGGCAATCTGGTAGCCAGCGCCGCTGGCGCCGAGGGTGGGAATCGACAGCCCGCCGGTGGCGATCACCAACGACTGGCAGCGCACCGCGCCTACGCCGGTGTTCAACTCGTACCCTTCGTCACGCTTGGCAATCGACTCGACCGCGGTATCCAGGCGCAGGTCGACGCCGGCCTGGGCGCATTCGTCCAGCAGCATCTCGAGGATGTCGCTGGACTTGTTATCGCAGAACAGCTGGCCGAGCTTTTTTTCGTGATAGGCGACGCCATGGCGGCTGACCATCTCGATGAAGTCCCACTGGGTGTAGCGCGCCAGCGCGGACTTGCAGAAGTGCGGGTTGCTGGAAAGGAAGTTCGCCGGTTCGGTGTATAGATTGGTGAAGTTGCAGCGCCCGCCGCCGGACATGAGGATCTTCTTGCCGGCTTTGTTGGCATGATCAAGCAGCAGCACCCGGCGTCCGCGCGCCGCGGCGGTGAAGGCACACATTAGCCCGGCCGCACCGGCGCCGATCACCACCACGTCAGTCTGCACCACTGCTTACCTCGCGCAAAAGGCGCGATGGTACTCCTGCTGTTGGCTCGGTGCAGCCCGGCATCCGACGAGACGCTGACGCCGATTGGCGCACTTTGTGCTCTGATTGAAATTGATAGCACTTTGCCGGGGCAAGAGAACTTGACAGGCTTGCGACGTTTGCTTGGGTTGATATTGCTGCTGGCAAGCGCTTCGCTGCCCGCCGAAGTGCTACGTCTGGCCGGTAATCTGTGGCCGCCTTATACGGACCGGAGCCTGCCCGGCGAGGGCTTATCCGTTGAACTCATCCGCACGGCGCTTGGCCGTGGCGGTTACCAGGTGGAATACATAGAGGTGCCCTGGGAGCGCGCCCTGCTCGGGCTTCGCAAAGGCAGCTACGACCTGGTCAACGGCTGGCCGGCGGTAAAACGCGTCGACTATTCCCTGAGTTCCCGTGCGTTTCTGATCAACCGGATGCGCTGGGTCCAGCGACGCGGGAGCGGCATTCGTTACGACGGGCTCGACAGCCTGACCGGCTATCTGCTCGTGCTTAGCAGGGGTTACACGTACAGCGATGAGCTGGACGCCGATACGCGCCTGCAGAAGGGCTATGCCGCCAACTTTGTCCAGGCGGCCACGATGGTACTTGCCGGACGTGCTGACCTGACCTTGGAGGACGAGCGCACTGCACTGTTTCACTTCGAGCGGGAGCTGGGGCATGAGCGGGATGCGCTGGCGTTCGTGCCGGGTGAGTTCAGGCGCGTGGAGCTGTCGTTGCTTGTGCGGCGCGACCATCCACGGGCGACCGATATCATCGCTACCTTCAACCGGGAAATTGCCGCCATGCTCGCTGATGGCAGCTACGCGGCGATCTTTGTCCGCCACGCACTGCCGGTACCGGATGGGTTGCCTTAGCGCTGATCCTGGCCCTGACCCGCTGGCTGCTGCTTGAGCAGGTGCACGGCCATGCTGCGCAGCGGCGCGAGCTGGCGGCAGATCAATCCCAGCTGGGTCTGCACTAGGCGATGGGCATCATCCATCTCGTCCGGGGTCTGTTCCAGTTGCTGCGCCAGCGCCTCCTCCTCCTCGCTGTAGATGGCAATGGGCCGGTTCTGTGCCAGCGCGGCGGCGAGATCGTCGAGGCTCGCCGCCAGCTGCTGCGCGGCGCTTTCCAGCAGCGCGTCGCGCGCGTCGTCCGGCAGGCTCTCGCGATGGGCGCCGAGACCGGAGAGGTAGTTGAGCAGGGTGTGGGAAAGAATCAGGAAGCGAAAGCCGGTTTCGGCATCCTTACGAAAGTGTCCCGGTTCGAGCAGCATGTTGGACAGGGTGGTGGATAACGCCGCGTCGGCGTTATGGGCGTTACGCCGCGCCAGCCGGTAGGCCAGGTCGTCGCGCTTGCCGCTGTCGTACTGGCGCATGATCTGGCGCAGGTAATCGCTGTTGCAGCTGAGCGTGTTGGCGACCACCTGATTCAGGCGTCGCCCTTGCCAGTCCGGCAGAATGAGGAACACCGCAGCCGCGGCGATCAGGCTACCGAGCAGCGTATCGAACAGGCGCGGCCAGATCAGCCCGTAACCGTCGCCGACCTGGTTGAAGCAGAACAGCACCATCAGCGTGATGGCCGCGGTGGCCAGGGTGTAGCGCGTGCTGCGGGTGGCGAAGAACACCACGCCGGCGACCACCGCGAACAATGCCTGGATCGGCTGGCTGGGAAACAGATCGAACAGCGCCCACCCGGCGACGAGTCCCAGCACGGTGCCGCTGATGCGTTGTACCAGCTTGATGCGGGTGGCGCCGTAGTTGGGCTGGCAGACGAATACCGTGGTCAGCAGCACCCAATAGCCCTGTTCCGGATGGATGGCATGCAGCACGGCGTAGCCGGTGATCAGGGCAATCGTCATGCGCAGGGCATGACGGAACAGCAGCGAGGTGGGGGTCAGCTGCAGGCGAATGCGATTGAACGCTTCGCGCAGGGTTTGCGGTTGGCGATCCAGCAGGCTGTTGTCCTGCTCACCTTCCAGGGTGCCAGGGTCACTGGCGCTGGCGAGCTGGCGCTGCAGCGTGGAAAGGTTGCCCGACAGTGCGCGCAGTGATCGCAGCAGGCCACGCCAGGCCGGGTTGTTCTGCTCGCGCAGGTGTTCCAGCGACGCCTGCAGGTCCTCCAGCGCCTGTCCATTGGCTTCGCTGTAACGAAACGCCTGGCGCAGCTGGATGGTTTCACCGAGCTCGGCGCAGGCGCTGGCCTGCAGGCGCAACAGGCGCTGACAGCGAAACAGTACATCGCTGTGGAAGAAGGCTTCGGCCAGTGCCTGATAGGGGTAATGCGACGAGCTGACCCGCTCATGCAGATCCTGGGCGAGGAAATACAGTTTGAGGTAGTGATTGATCTTGCCTCCGGCCCGTCCATTGCCGAGGCGGTGCAGCAGCGTCTCCTTGGCCGCGTTCAGCGCGTTGACGACCCGGCCGTTCTGTTGTGCCAGTTCGAGGCGCCGCTGTTCCACGTCCAGCTGGCGCACCGGTTCGAACAGCGCAGCCTTGTAACGGAAATACAGTCCCAGCTCGCGGTACAGCCGCGCCAGGCTCTGCTGCACCGGTTGGTGGGCGAACAGCGCGTTCCAGCACACCGAGAGCAGGCCGTACCAGGCGGCGCCAGCCACCAGCAGCAGCGGGTCGCGCCAGAAGTGTTGCAGTTCACCGTTGCGCTGGTCGGCAGCGATCATGCTGTAGATGGCGAGAATCAGGGTTGCCTGGGCGATCGCCCCGTAGCGTTCGCCCAGCGCACCGAGCATCACCAGTGCAAAGGTGGAAACTGCCAGTCCCGCGACGAACAGCCAGGGATAGGGAAACAGCAGCTCGACGGCCACGGCCGCGATGCTGAAGCACAGCAGGGTGACCAGCAGTGCATTCAGCCGGCCCAGCCAGCTGTCATCGGTTTCCGCCAGCGCGCTGGCGATGATGCCGAGGAACAGCGGGATGATCAGCGTCGGCTGGCCGAGGTACCAACTCAGCCCCATGCTGCCAGCCATGGCGATAAGCACGCGCAGGCTGTAGCCGAACTTCTCCAGCGCCCAGAGGCGACGCAGGGATTGGCTGAGCGAGGGTTGCGGCATGAAGCGATCCGTTGGTGTAGGCCTGATAGGACGAAGCCACCGCGCACGCTGTCGCGGTTGGCTCGTGCGTTCAGCCAGCTGGTGCAGCGAACGCCGGCTGGCACCTGCGTTCGGCCGTTACCGGCTCCAGGCTTGTCAGAGCACGCGTACTTTCAGCGAGCGGCCCTTGATCTTACCTTCATTGAGGCGCTTGAGCGCCTGCTTGACCACACCGCGCTCGACGGCGACGAACGCCTGGAAATCGAAGATGGCGATCTTGCCGACCTGGGTGCCGGGAATGCCGGCATCGCCCGTCAATGCCCCGAGGATGTCGCCTGGGCGCAGCTTGTCCTTGCGCCCGGCGCCGATGCACAGGGTAGCCATCGGCGGCTGCAACGGCGCACCGCCCTTGGGCTTAAGGCCGTCCAGCGGCTGCCAGTTGAGCGGCGCCTGCTGCAGTTTTTCGATGGCCTGCGCGCGATGCGCTTCAGCCGGGGCGACCAGGCTCACGGCCAGGCCCTGATTGCCGGCGCGGCCCGTGCGGCCAACCCGGTGCACATGGATTTCCGCATCGCGCGCCAGCTCGACGTTGATCACCATGTCCAGCGCGTCGATATCCAGCCCGCGCGCCGCGACATCGGTCGCCACCAGCACCGACAGGCTGCGGTTGGCGAACATCGCCAGCACCTGGTCGCGGTCGCGTTGCTCGAGGTCGCCGTTCAGCGCCATGGCCGAGATGCCGTTGGCGCTCAGATGATCGACCAGCTCCTGGCATTGCTGCTTGGTGAAGCAGAAGGCCACGCAGCTTTCCGGACGGAAGCTGGCCAGCAGGCGCGTTACTGCCTCCATGCGCTGCTCAGGGTCGATTTCGTAGAAGCGCTGCTCGATCTGCGCATCATCGTGCAGCGCTTCGGCGCGCACCTGTTGCGGGTCGCGCATGAAACTCGCGGAAAGCTGTTTGATGCCGGCGGGGTAGGTAGCGGAAAACAGCAGGGTCTGCCGCCTGGCTGGCGTCTGGCCGATGATCTCGGCGATGGCGTCGTAGAAGCCCATGTCCAGCATGCGGTCGGCTTCATCGAGTACCAGAGTGTTCAGCCCGTCGAGCTTCAACGTGCCCTTCTTCAGATGTTCCTGCACCCGGCCCGGCGTACCGACGATGACATGCGCGCCATGTTCGAGGGAGGCGATCTGCGGGCCGATCGATACGCCACCGCAAAGCGTGAGGATCTTGATATTGTCCGCCGCCCGCGCCAGACGGCGCAGCTCCTTGGCCACCTGGTCGGCCAGTTCGCGTGTCGGACACAGCACCAGCGCCTGGCAGCCGAAATAGCGTGGATTCAGCGGCTCGAGCAGGGCGATACCGAAGGCGGCCGTCTTGCCGCTACCGGTCTTGGCCTGGGCGATCAGGTCGTGGCCTTTGAGCATGACCGGCAGGCTCTGCGCCTGAATCGGCGTCATCGCCGCGTAGCCGAGGGCGTCGAGGTTGGCCAGCATGGCGGCAGAAAGGGGCAGGGAAGAAAAGGCGGTACTGGGCACGGGAGAGTCTTCAGACGGGAATCGGTCTGCAGTCTATCAGGCTGCCGGCGCATGCGCCGGTCACGCGGCTTCGGTGTGGCGATAGGCCGGCATCGTGAAACGTTTTGAAAGGCCGGCAGACGGAACCCCAGGCGGGGGTTCTGATCGAAAATTGTCCACTATCCGCCCCCAGGAGGTTGTTTTGTCTCGCGTTCTTTTCCTTGCCGGACTGCTGGCGCTACCCGCGTTCGCCGCCGAGCCCACCCTCTACGGACGTTACGAACACATCAAGATCGAAGAGATCGGCAAGACCTTGCCCGCCAAGATGGATACCGGCGCCATGACTGCGTCGCTGTCGGCCCGGGACATCGAGCAATTCGAGCGGGATGGCGAAGACTGGGTCCGCTTCCGGCTGGCCGTCGACGGTGCCGATGACACTTTATATGAGCAACGCCTGCTCGGTATCAGCCGAATCAAGACGCGTGCCGAGGAGTCCGGCAACGTCGATCCGCACCGCGAGCCGCCACGAGCAGAGCGCCCGATTGTGGGGATGCAGCTGTGCATTGGCGATCAGTTGCGCGATGTGGAGGTCAACCTGACCGATCGCACCCACTTCAGCTATCCCTTGCTGATCGGCGCCGAGACCATCCGTGAACTGAACGCCGCCATCTATCCCACCGAGAAGTACACGGCGGGTCAGCCAGCCTGCTGACGCGGTGCCAGCGGCAACGGCGGCGAGTCGGCCAGACGGCGTCCGGTCTGGCCTGAGCTTCGCAGGCTGATCCAGCAGGGCGATGGCGCGCTGCTGCATCAGCCGAACGCCCCTTCGCGTCCAAGAGCAGCCGCTGCCGTTGGCTGGCAGCGGCGCCACCTGAATTCCTCCCCCGTCGAGCCGTCCCGCATGCGCCGGCGGGATCAGCCTGCCTGACGACGTGACAAATCGCCCCGTTTGGCGTTCGCTGGAAACCGCATCGTTTGCCATTAAAAGGCAATATAAGTGAGTTAATTTAGTTTCCTGTTATTTGTCGATATATACAAGTTTAAATCCTGCATATATTTAAAGTTCTCACTGGTTGAAGTTCTTGTTGTTTTGCCATTGTTTTTTTAGTTGGGAAGCGGCGAGATTAATTTGTGACTAGTCGGTATTGAGAGTGCTCCAGCGGGAGGGGCGAGTCGGGGTAGAGGTGCCGCGTCAGCTCGCCGCACGGATCGTGGTCAAAACCGTCTGCCACGAAGGTTACGGCGAGTAGTCCGTCCGATGGCTCGTGGCCACCCTGAGCGGGATTCTTCAGGAGGCTCTGCAATACGTGGTTTGGTCTTTGCGTGTTGTTCGTCAGACTAAAGTCGGGGCTTTCATTCAGAAAGGCACCCCTGTTAAATTCAGCATGTGGGTTCCCTTCACACGTAATAAAAATAAGGCGGAGAACGTCAATGGCCGACAACGATAAAGAAAATGCTGCTGCGTACTGGAAGGCGAATGTTCGCCTTATCACTTGGAGCTTAGTGGTCTGGGCTCTCGTCTCATACGGTTTCGGTATCCTCCTGCGTCCGCTGGTAGCCGGCATCCCCGTCGGGGGAACTGACCTAGGCTTCTGGTTCGCTCAACAGGGTTCCATCATCACGTTCATTGCGATCATCTTCCACTACGCGTGGCGGTTGAACAAATTGGACAAGGAATTCGGGGTTGAGGAGTAAGCCATGAGCCAATATTGGATCAACATGCTGTTCGTGGGCGCCTCGTTCCTGCTTTATATCGGGATCGCGGTCTGGGCTCGCGCTGGGTCGACTAAGGAATTCTACGTTGCCGGTGGTGGTGTTCACCCCGTGACCAACGGTATGGCGACCGCAGCAGACTGGATGTCTGCCGCTTCCTTCATTTCCATGGCCGGTCTGATCGCTTCCGGCGGTTATGCCACTTCCGTTTACCTGATGGGCTGGACCGGTGGCTACGTGCTGCTGGCGATGCTGCTGGCACCCTACCTGCGCAAGTTTGGCAAGTTCACCGTGCCGGACTTCATCGGTGACCGCTTCTACAGCCGCGGTGCGCGTCTGACTGCAGTTGTCTGCCTCATCCTCATCTCCGTTACCTACGTAATCGGTCAGATGGCGGGTGCTGGTGTGGCGTTCTCCCGCTTCCTGGAAGTGAGCAACTCCGCTGGTATCTGGATCGCTGCCGCAATCGTGTTCGCCTACGCTGTATTCGGCGGCATGAAGGGCATCACCTACACCCAGGTGGCTCAGTACATCGTTCTGATCATTGCCTACACCATCCCGGCCGTGTTCATCGCCATGCAGCTGACTGGCAATCCGATCCCGATGTTCGGCATGTTCGGTACCCACGTCGATTCCGGCGTGCCGCTGCTGGACAAGCTGGATCAGGTCGTTACCGATCTGGGCTTCGCTGCCTACACCGCTGACGTCGACAACAAGCTGAACATGTTCCTGTTCACCCTGTCGCTGATGATCGGTACTGCTGGTCTGCCGCACGTAATCATCCGCTTCTTCACCGTACCGAAGGTCGCTGATGCTCGCTGGTCCGCTGGCTGGACCCTGGTGTTCATCGCCCTGCTGTACCTCACCGCTCCGGCCGTTGCCTCGATGGCACGTCTGAACCTGGTTAACACCATCTATCCGGAAGGCCCGCAGGCCGAAGCGATCCGTTACGAAGATCGTCCGGAATGGGTGCAGACCTGGGAACGTACTGGCCTGATCAAGTGGGAAGACAAGAACGCCGACGGTCGTGTGCAGATGTACAACGACGCTAACGCCAAGTTCACCCCCACCGCTACAGAGCGTGGCTGGAACGGCAACGAGCTGACCGTGAACAATGACATCATCGTTCTGGCCAACCCGGAAATTGCCAACCTGCCGGGCTGGGTCATCGGTCTGATCGCTGCGGGTGCCATTGCGGCAGCCTTGTCGACAGCTGCGGGTCTGCTGCTGGCGATTTCCTCGGCAATCAGTCACGACCTGATCAAGACACTCATCAATCCGAAGATCAGTGAGAAGAACGAGATGCTGGCTGCTCGTCTTTCCATGACGGCGGCGATCCTGCTGGCTACCTGGCTGGGTCTGAATCCTCCAGGCTTCGCGGCGCAGGTAGTGGCACTAGCGTTCGGTCTCGCGGCAGCGAGCCTGTTCCCGGCGCTGATGATGGGTATCTTCTCCAAGCGCGTGAACAGCAAGGGTGCGGTTGCCGGTATGCTGGTCGGTGTGATTTCCACCGCCGTGTACATCTTCCTGTACCTGGGCTGGTTCTTCATCCCTGGCACTGCGAGCATCCCGAACACCCCTGATCAGTGGTGGATGGGCATCTCCCCGCAGGCCTTCGGTGCCGTGGGTGCCATGCTGAACTTCGCTGTTGCCTACGCTGTGTCGATGGCTACCGAAGCTCCGCCGCAGGAAATTCAGGATCTGGTCGAGAGCGTTCGTACCCCGAAAGGTGCTGGCGTTGCGCTTGACCACTAACTGATAATGCAGCCGAACGTCAGACCTGCTCTGACACAAGGTTGAAGTAGAAGTCGGGCTTCCATTTGGAAGCCCGATTTTTTTAGGGGGGTTGTATATGTTCTGGCATCTAATCGCGGCAATCGTCG
Source organism: Stutzerimonas stutzeri RCH2 (assembly GCF_000327065.1). NCBI lineage: Bacteria > Pseudomonadati > Pseudomonadota > Gammaproteobacteria > Pseudomonadales > Pseudomonadaceae > Stutzerimonas > Stutzerimonas stutzeri. The sequence goes on from NC_019936.1 coordinate 372,129, forward strand.
CTGGTGTGGCGGGAGCCGGTATCGGCCTGATGCTGCGCTCACTGACGCGTAAGCGACTGCCGAAATGGATCATTCCGGTGTTCGCCGGGCTGGGCATGCTCAGTTACACCATCCATTACGAGTACACCTGGTTCGAGACCAAGCAAGCGCGTCTGCCGGAAGGCTCGCTGGTGGTAGCCAGTGAAGAGGGCGAGATGCTCTGGCGGCCATGGACCATGCTCTATCCGATGCCGCTGGCCTATACGGTACTGGACGGCGCGAACGCTCAGGTGCAGGACACCGATCAAGGCCGTCTTGGACGTTTCGTACTGTACCGCTTCGAGAAGCAGCACCTGATGTCGAGCGTGAAGAGCGCCAGTTATCAGCTGATCTGCACCGAGAGGGCAATGTTCAGGCTGAACGAAGCCGGCCAGGCGAAGATCGAGACGCTCACCGAGCTGGAAGCCGATTCACCGCTGTATCAGGCTATTTGTGAGGCCCGCCGGTAACTAGGCACTTGCACCCTGGGATATCGCGCATCAGCAACCCCTGATGCGCGCCGTGACGGAAGAGCGGGCCCGCAATGGGCTGATCGGTCAGCTGCAGTGAGTGGCAGCTGATGTCTGTAGGCATCGAATCGTTCGGCGACACTATTCCACCGCGACGCTGACAGCTGCCGGGGGCCACTCAGATCGAATTGAATGCGGCCTTGCGTGCGCGTTGCCAGCATCTGAGCCGCTGAGCCAGTTCGTCGAGGCTGGTCAGGCCCACCCGTTGTGCGCGGTGCAGCAGGATCAGGGCGATCTCTGCGGTCGCCATGGCATCGGCTGATGCGTTGTGGCGTTGCGGGATATGGATATTGAAGTAGTCGAGCCAGTGATCCAGGCCGCCGCGATGGATCATCGCTTCAGGAAATAGCATGGGTGCGAGATCGGCCACATCGAGGAATGTGTGGTCCATCGTGTAGCCCAGCTCTCTTTTCAGCGCGCGGCCGAGCATGCGTTGGTCGAACGGTGCGTGAAAGGCAAGGATCACGCTGCCGGCAGCAAACTCCATGAAGCTGAGCAGCGCTTCGGCTGGTGGCAGGCCGTTGGCCAGCTCACTCGGCGCGATGCCGTGGATGAGCACGCTTTCGGTAACCTTCACCTGACGGCACAGCGTGCATTCGAACTGCTGGGAATAGTCGATGGCACCGTCTTCGATGACAACTGCGCCAATAGCGATGACCAGATCGCGCTTGAGGTGCAGGCCGGTGGTTTCCAGGTCCAGCACCACTAGGCGCTGTTGCCGCAACGGGACCGTCTGCGGCGCAAGGGGAAGCGGCAGCTCGTCAATGCGCTGTTGCTGCTCGGGGGGCAGCTTCGGGCCGCGTGAGTTGAACCAGAACATACTCATAGTTGATAGCGCACCGCGAGACTGGCCTGCAAACGTTGGGCCTGGCGGAAGGACTCGCGCAGGATCCGACGGTCCAGCACATTGAGCGTATCCGGATCCAGGCGGTTGGAATAGGGCAGCTCGTCGCGCGCCTGTTGCTGGTGATGCTGCATTCGCGTCTGCTGAATGAAATGATAGGCCTCTTCGTAGGCCGCACCATCCTTCTTCTCGATAACGCCCTTTTCCACCAGCTTGCGCAGGCGCTCGAGGGTGTTGCAGGTGCCGATGTCATTGCTCAGCGCCAGCAGGCGGGCGCCATCGACGAAGGGCGTCAGCCCCTGCACCTTGAGGTCCAGGGTGTCCTTGCCTTCGCCCTTGCGCGCCACCACGAAGTCGCGAAAGCGGCCCACTGGCGGGCGATGGCGCAAGGCGTTGTCGGCCATCATGCGCTGGAACAGGCTGTTGCCCTTGATCTCGTCGAGCAGATCGCGGCGCAGTTGCTCGCAACCTTCCGACGGGCCCCAGATGCTGCGCAGATCGAAATAGATGGTGCTGCCGAGCAGGTTCTCCGGTGTCGCTTCGCGGACGAACGAGCTGAAGCGGCGGCTCCATTCCTGGCGCGACAGGCACAGCTGCGGATTGCTCGCCATGATGTTGCCTTTGCACAGGCTGAAGCCGCAGGTGTCGAGGTCGCGGTTGATGCGCTCGGCCAGTGGCAGCAGGCGGCCGCGGATATGCGCGGCTTCGGCAGCGTCGGCGGCCTCGAAAAGAATGCCGTTGTCCTGATCGGTGTAGAGGGTCTGCTCCTGACGCCCCTCGCTGCCGAAACACAGCCAGGTGAAGGGCACGCCCGGGTCACCCATGTGCTCGATCGCCAACTCGATCACCCGGCACACGGTGTGGTCATTGAGCAGCGTGACGATGTGGGTGATCTGCGTCGACGAGGCGCCATGGGCCAGCATGTTGTCGACCAGCTGTGCGATGCGGCTGCGGATGACCACCAGCGCATCGACGCGGTCTGCATGGCGGATGGTCTGCGCCAGATGCACCAGGTCCACTCGCTGCAGGGAAAACAGGTCGCGCTCGGAAATCACGCCCTGCAACAGACCGTTCTCCACCACGCAGACATGGGCGATATGCCGCTCGGTCATGGCGATGGCCGCATCGAAGGCGGTGGCGTCCGGCGGCAGATAGAACGGGTCATGCGTCATGAATTGCGAGATCGGCTGGCTCAGGTCCGTGGTGCCGGTGCCGATGGCTCGCCGCAGATCGCGCAGGGTGAAGATGCCTTGCGGATGCAGAGCCTCATCGACGATGACGATGCTGCCGACGTTCTCTTGCTGCATCATCGCCACCGCCTCGTTGAGCGGCCGGGACGGCAGGCACGAGACGGGGTGATGCAGCGCCAGTTCACCAATGCTGGTTTCCAGTGAGTACTGTTCGCCTAGGCTTTCCACCGCGCGCATCTGTGCCTGTTGGTTGACCAGGTCGAGCAGGCTGCTGACGCCGCGCATGGCGAAATCGCGGAACACTGGCGAGCTTGAGACCAGCTTGACGAAGGCGGGCTTGTTCAGCAGGAAACAGAAGGTGTCCTCGGCGGCCAGGTGCGCCGTGCGGGTCGCGCGTTCGCCCATGAGCGCGGCCATCGGAAAGCACTCGCCGACGATGACTTCGAAGGTGGTATCGGTGCCGCGCTTGGCGGTATGCGGGCGCTGTCCATGAACGCGCCCCTGCTTGACGATATAGAAATGCTGCACCACGCCGTCATCCGGGGAAATGATGCAGTCGCCTTCGGCATAGAAGCGCAGCTCACAGTTCTCCACCAGAAACGTCAGGTGGGCCGGCTCCATCTGGTTGAACGGGGCGTACTTGCGCAGGAACTCCATGGTGCCGTGGATATTCTGCAGTACGGCCGTCTTCCCAGCCTGAGAAAAGGCGTCGGGTGTGCTCATGCTTGGCGTCCATTTTTTGTTAATGGTGGGCTGCGGGCCGTTCGGACCCAATTGGACGTAAGTCTAGTCAGCACGGGCGTTGCAGGAGCTGATCAGGGTCAGCCTGGTGTTTCGGGCTGTTGCGATAGTACAGGCATAAAAAACCGCCCCGTAGGGCGGTTTCTTATCTGGCTGGCGAGCCTCAGGGCAGGGTGAACAGCACCTTGACCGAGCCATTGACGGCAGCACTGTCGACGTAGCCGATCGCATCGGCTTCGGCGGCGACCTTCGCCACTACTGCAGCGTCGTCAGCGACGGTGGGCAGAGGCTGGCCCTTGCCGGTGAAGATCAGACCGGACCAGTAGGACTTGAGCTGGGACTCGTTCTTGCTGGTCACGCCGGCATAGAAGGCTTCCTTGGCAGGTGTCCAGCCAGCCTGGTCGACGCCCTTCATGGACTTGTCCTTGCCCAGGAAGATGTTGGCGACCTCGGACTGCGACGGTGCCTTGGCTGCGCCGGGATTGACGATCACGGCGACCTCGGCCTGAGCCAGGGAAACCATGCCGAGCAGTGCGGCGGTGCCGAGGATGCGAATGGATGCTTTCATCAGGACGCTCCTCAGAATACGAAATCGACGCCGACGGAAACGATGTCGCCGTCGTAGTTGCGGGCGGGGGTGCCCACTGCGCCACCGAAGCGACCATTCACTTCATTGTCGAAGACCTCCTGCGCGCTGCGGGTAAACACGCCGTCATAGCCGTTCTTGGTATCGACGCGCTTGTACTCGCCCTTGACCACCACGGTCGGCGCGGCCTGGTAGTTCAGGCCCAGGGTCCAGGAGCTCTGACGGCCACCGTTGTCATCCAGTTGCGCATAGGTGACGTGCGGCAGGAAATCGCCGAAACGACGGCCACCCATCAGGTAGAAGGAGTCGATCGCTTCCATTCCGTCGTTCTCGATCAGGCGCGAGGTCCACTCGTTGCTGCTGATCCAGGTGCCGTTGTCGTACTGATAGCCGATCGAGGTGAACTTGCCTTTCTCTTTATTCAAGTTGAGCAGGGAAAGGGGTTCGTTGGCGCCAAAGCCAATGGCGGTCGCATCGACGGTGCCGGTGATATCCGTCTTGATATCCGCCTCGACATAACCGATGCGCAGCGTGCCGAAGTCATTGGTAGCCAGGCTGACGCTGGCGCCGAAGAGTTTGCCGTAATCGATATCGAACTGCTCGTCGTAGGCGTAGTAGTCACGGTTCTTCGCCTGGCCACCGGCAAGCTGGAAGGTCACTGAGCCGTACGACAGCGGCACGGTGTAGACCGCGTCGATGCCTTCGTAGTTGGTGACCTGCACCTGGCTGTAGACCTCGTCGGGCAGGCGCAGCCATGGGTAGCTGTAGCCGACGTCGAGGCTTTCGGAATACATGTAGACCGGGCTGCGCAGGCGACCGGCGCGGAGCATCAGCTGGTCGTTGGCCTGCAGCGACAGGTAGGCCCACTCGAGGTTGGCTTTCCACTCGTCCTGCTGCGCCTTGGCCGTGGCCTGGACGGTTACGCCCAGGGTGTCGGTGATGCCGTAGCTCAGCTGGGCGCCGAACTTGGACAGCTGATCGCCGCGCCAGGAATCGTTGGTCTGGCCCTGAATGCCATAGCTGCGACCATCATCTTCGCCGCCCAGGTGAGTGAAGCCGACGGTACCAAAACCGTTGAAGCGATGTTCACCCTGTTCCAGGGCGAAGGCAGGGGTGGCGGCCAGGCAGACAGCTGCCAGACCGGCGACACGAAGTGCAGTCATTTGATGCTCCAAATAATCGTTAAACACGGAATTGGCCCGTAGCCGCGCGCAGGTGGTCTCCGGTACTCACCAGTTGCTCGCCAAGACGGGCGGTGGCTTCGGCGCCGTTAGCGGTTGCTTGTGCGTCCTGCTGCAACACTTGGGTTTCTTGTTGGATGGAACTCGACAGGCCGATCTGTTCTTGCGTGAACTGAGCGATGCCGGCGTTGAGTTCGTCGATCTGGTTGACCGTGCGGGCGATGGTTTCCAGTAGCTGCGTGGCCTCGATCGAGCGCTGGATGCTCGCGCGGGATTTCTCGCCATTGCTGGTCATCACATTGAGTACGGTGTTGGCGCTGTTCTGCAGGCGCTGGATGATCTGCTGGATCTCGGCAGTGGAGGCGGCGGTTTTCTGCGCCAGGTTGCGCACCTCATCGGCGACCACGGCAAAGCCGCGGCCCTGCTCGCCGGCACGGGCGGCTTCGATGGCGGCGTTCAAGGCGAGCAGGTTGGTCTGCTCGGCGATGCTGCGGATCACGGTCAGTACCGAACCGACTTCCTGGGTTTCTTCCTCGAGCTGTTCCATAGCCTTGACCGCGCCCATCACGCTGTCACCCAGGTCACTGATGCCGGTCGACAGGCTGCCGACATGTTCGCGTGCGGTGGCGGCCTGGCGGGCGGCGGAGTTGGCCTCGTCGGAAGCCTGCTGTGAGCGCTGCGCCACTTCCTGAATGCTGCCGGTCATGGTGAGGATGTCGCGGGTGATCGAATCGGTGTGGTGCTGCTGCGACTTGGCGTTTTCTTCCGAGCCTTGGGTCAGCTTGTACAGCTCCTTCGAAACCTGGCCCAGTGGGGTCGCGGCATCGATGATCTGGCGAATGGTGCTCTGCAACTTGTCGAGAAAACTGTTGAACAGCTCGATCATCGCGCCGATTTCGTCGTTGGATTCGACGTTGACCCGCTGGGTCAGGTCGCCGTCGCCGCGGGCAATTGACTGCAGCGAAGCGATCACGCCGCGGATATTGACCATCACGCTGCGGATCACCAGCCAGGCGCCGAGGCTGACCAATATCACCAGCACCAGGCTGAGGATGATGCCCAGCCGCGTGGTGTTGGCGTTGGCTTCGCGGGTCTCGACCAGGGTTTGCTGGAAGCTGTCGTAGGCCTGTGCGCGGAAATCGCTGCCCAGCTTCTGCGCCTGGGCCAGGTCGCTCGCCATGCGGTCGAGGCTCGGTCGCAGGTCATCGAACGAGGCGCTGCCGTCGATCAGCTTGGTCGAGGCGGCGAGCGCGTTGTCGGCATAGTCGCGCACGGATTTGCGCCAGTCGCCCAGGGCTTGGTGCTGCTGGCGCTGATCGCTCAGCAGGGCTGCCAGGGATTGCTGCTGCGTATCGATCTGCTGCAGCACTTCACGAGCCTCGTCGAGCACACCGGGCTCGCCGGCAGCCACCGCGTTGTTCAGCAGAGCCGGCACGCGGGAAAACTGGAAGATCACCGCATCGGCCTTTTCCAGCGTCGGGTAGCCACGGTTTTCGAGAAAGACCAGCCGCGAATCGGTAGCCGAAAGCTGCAGCGAGGTATAGCCGACGTACAACACGAGCCCGAACAGGGCTACTGCCGGCACCAGGGAAAGCTTGGCGGTCAGCGAGAAGTTCTTCAGCATGCATCGACTCCAGGGCGGGCTGCAGGTACTGCGGGAGTTGCGCATATGGCCAAATGCTATCGCGCAACGATATTGTGACTGGAAATGCCTTTCGGGTCACGTTATCGGTTGTAACAGAGTGAACTTGAGAACCGTTCGGCGGATTCGAGGCATAAAAAAACCGCCCCGTAGGGCGGTTCTCTTGCAGCTGACTCGCTTGTTACAGGCCGTTCTTGGCCTTGAACTCACGACGGCGGCGGTGCAGTACCGGCTCGGTGTAGCCGTTGGGCTGCTTGGTGCCTTCGAGGACCAGCTCCAGGGCAGCCTGGAAGGCCACGCTGTTGTCGAAGTCCGGCGCCATCGGGCGGTACAGCGGGTCGCCCTGGTTCTGACGGTCAACCACCGGCGCCATGCGCTTGAGGCTTTCGACCACCTGATCCTTGGTCACCACGCCATGGCGCATCCAGTTGGCCACGTGCTGGCTGGAGATACGCAGGGTGGCACGGTCTTCCATCAGCGCGATGTCGTTGATGTCCGGCACCTTGGAGCAGCCGACGCCCTGTTCGACCCAGCGAACCATGTAGCCGAGGATGCCCTGCGAGTTGTTGTCCAGCTCGTTGCGCTTCTCTTCCTCGCTCCAGTTGGTGTCTTGCGCCAGCGGGATGGTGAGGATGTCGTCGATGGACGCCTTCTCGCGCTTGGCCAGTTCGACCTGACGCGCCTGCACGTCGATCTTGTGGTAATGCATGGCGTGCAGGGTGGCAGCAGTCGGCGACGGCACCCAGGCGGTGTTGGCACCGGCCATGGGGTGGCCGACCTTCTGCTCGAGCATCGCCGCCATCAGGTCAGGCATGGCCCACATGCCCTTGCCGATCTGCGCCTTGCCCTGCAGGCCGCAGGCCAGGCCCACGTCGACGTTGTTGTTCTCGTAGGCGCTGATCCACTTCTCGGCCTTCATGGCCGCCTTGCGCACCATCGGGCCGGCTTCCATGGAGGTGTGGATTTCGTCGCCGGTGCGGTCGAGGAAGCCGGTGTTGATGAACACCACGCGCTCGCGCGCTTCCTTGATGCAGGCCTTGAGGTTGATCGTGGTACGACGCTCCTCGTCCATGATGCCAACCTTCAGGGTATTGCGCGGCAGACCGAGGACGTCCTCGACGCGACCGAACAGCTCGGTGGCGAAGGCCACTTCTTCCGGGCCGTGCATCTTCGGCTTGACGATGTACATCGAGCCGGTGCGGGTGTTCTTGCGGCTGGTGTTGCCGTTGAGGTTGTGCACTGCGATCAGGCTGGTGAACAGGCCGTCCATGATGCCTTCCGGCACCTCGTTGCCTTCCTTGTCGAGGATGGCATCGTTGGTCATCAGGTGACCGACGTTACGGATGAACAGCAGCGAGCGGCCATGCAGGGTCAGCTCGCCGTTGCCGTCGGCCTTGGTGTAGACGCGGTCCGGGTTCATCGCGCGGGTGATGCGCTTGCCGCCTTTTTCAAGCTCCTCGACCAGGTCGCCCTTCATCAGGCCGAGCCAGTTGCGGTAGACGACGGTCTTGTCGTCGGCGTCGACGGCAGCGATGGAGTCTTCGCAGTCCATGATGGTGGTCAGCGCCGATTCCATCAGGATGTCCTTCACGCCGGCCGCGTCGGTCTGGCCGATCGGGCTGGCCGGGTCGATCTGGATCTCGAAGTGAATGCCGTTGTTCTTCAGCAGCACGGCGATCGGTGCGCTGGCTTCGCCCTGGAAGCCCTGCAGCTGGGCCGGGTTCTTCAGGCCGGTGGTGCTGCCGTCTTTCAGCGAAACAACCAGCTTGCCGCCTTCGATGCGGTAGCCGGTGGAATCGACGTGGGAGCCGGTTTCCAGCGGTGCGGCTTCATTGAGGAAGTTGCGCGCGTAGGCGATGACCTTGTTGCCGCGGATCTCGTTGTAGCCCGGGCCCTTGCTGGCGCCGTCTGCTTCGGAGATCGCGTCGGTGCCGTACAGCGCGTCGTACAGCGAGCCCCAGCGGGCGTTGGCGGCGTTCAGGGCGAAGCGCGCGTTCATGATCGGCACCACCAGCTGCGGGCCGGCCATGCGGGCGATTTCTTCGTCGACGTTCTCGGTGGTGGCCTGGAAGTCTTCGGCTTCCGGCAGCAGGTAGCCGATTTCCTGCAGGAAGCTCTTGTATGCCACTGCGTCGTGGGCCTGACCGGCGCGAGCCTGGTGCCAGGCGTCGATCTGCGCCTGCAGGTCGTCGCGCTTGGCCAGCAGCGCGCGGTTCTTCGGCGCCAGGTCGTGGATGACGCTGTCGGCGCCGGCCCAGAAGGCGGCGGCATCGACGCCGGTACCGGGAATCGCTTCGTTGTTCACGAAGTCGTACAGGACTTTGGCGACCTGCAGGCCACCGACTTGAACGCGCTCAGTCATTACTCGCCTCACTTGGTTCTTCTAATTCGACGGACAGTCTCGTTTCTTGTAGTCCGAGTCGCCGGATACTACATGAAGCGCCGGGGAAAATCAGTCCGCCGAAAGAGCCCCCCTGCGACGACGGGGAGGGTGCGGCAGGCTGCCATCGAGGGCGACCGCCTGCTATACCTAATGGGCCGCCGCTACCGCGTGAGCGATTCCCCAGCACAGGAGCAGTCCATGGATCACCTCGTTCTTACCGTCATTGCCGAAGATCAGCCGGGTCTGGTCGAACGTCTGGCCAAGTGCATCGCCGATCATGGCGGTAACTGGCTGGAGAGCCGCATGTCGCGCATGGCCGGGCAGTTCGCCGGCATTCTGCGGGTGGCCGTGCCGCAGCAGGCCCATGCCGAGCTTACCGCTGCGCTACAAGGGCTGGAGGCGCAGGGCATTCGCGTCCTGCTGGCGCACAGCGGCACGGAGCCGGTAGAGAGCTGGCAGGAAATCCAGCTAGAGCTGGTCGGCAATGACCGTCCGGGCATCGTGCGCGACATTACCCATCTGCTGGCCACGCACGGCGTCAACCTGGAAAGCCTGGATACCGAGGTGCTGCCGGCGCCGATGAGCAGCGAGCTGCTGTTCCGCGCCGAGGTGCGCCTGGCCGTGCCGAGCGAGCTGTCGCTGGAGGTCCTGCAACAGCGGCTGGAAGCGCTGGCCGATGACCTGATGGTCGAACTCAAGCTGCAACCTGCTGAGAAACCCTAGCCGGCCGCCGGCATTTCAGCCGGCGCTTTTACGCATGATGCGCCAGGCGTCCAGGCTGTACACCGCAAGCCCCGCCCAGATGCAGAAGAACGCCAGCTGACGGTCGACCGGGAACGGCTCGCCGAACAGCTGCACGGCGAGGATCAGCAGCAGCGTCGGCGTCAGGTACTGCAGGAAGCCCAGGGTCGAATACGGCAGATGACGCGCCGCGGCGTTGAAGCCGAGCAGCGGAATCAGCGTCACCGGCCCGGCGGCCATCAGCCAGAGCGCATCGCTGCTGGTCCAGAATGCCGGCTCGGTGCTGGTGCCGCTGCTGAACCAGAACAGCCAGACCAGCGCTACCGGCAACAACATCCAGGTCTCCACCACCAGCCCGGGCAACGCGGCCACCGGTGCCAGCTTGCGTAGCAGACCGTAGCTGCCGAAGCTCAGCGCCAGCACGATGGAAATCCACGGAAACTCACCGAGCATCAGCAACTGCAGGCTGACACCGACAGTGGCCATCGCCACAGCCAGCCACTGCAGCGGGCGCAGGCGCTCGCGCAGCACGAGCATGCCGAGCAGCACGTTGACCAGCGGATTGATGTAGTAGCCCAGGCTGGCTTCGACCATCCGGTCGTGGTTCACCGCCCAGACGTAGATCAGCCAGTTGGCGGCGATCAGCACGCTGGAGATGCCGAGCACGCCGAGGCGACGTGGATGTGCCAGCAGTTCGCGCCACCAGCCTGGATGGCGCCAGACCAGCAGTACCAGCGAGCCGAACACGGCCGACCAGATCACGCGCTGGGTGACGATCTCGAGCGCGCCGTATTGTTCGAGTGCCTTGAAGTAGAGCGGGAACATGCCCCAGATGCTGAAGGTGGCCAGCCCCAGCAGATAACCCTTGCGCAGATTGGCGGTAGCCATGACGTCCTTCGACGAGCAGCGGAGAGCCGGCCATTTTGCGCCTTCGGCCAGAGGAGAGAAAGGTTAGTCAGCTAACGTAGACACTCGGTGCGACCGGCTGCGTGCGCCGGGCTAAAGAGGGGAACGCGCGCCGCCTCGTTCCGTCTGATTTGCATACAGATCGAAACGGCATCGCGCCCGTCAGGGCGTGCGGAGGGTCGCAATGCGCTTGCAGAATCAGGTGGCTCTGGTCACCGGCAGCACCCAGGGCATCGGCCGCGGCATCGCCTTGCGCCTGGCCGAGGAGGGCGCCGACATCGTCATCAACGGCCGCCAGGACGACGAGCAGGCCCGCGAGAGCCTCGAACAGGTACACGCCCGGGGCCGGCGGGTGTGCTTCATCGCCGCCGATGTCGGTGACGTCGAGCAGTGCCAGCGGTTGGTGCGCGAAGGCATCGAACAGATGGGGCGGCTGGATATTCTGGTCAACAACGCCGGTGTGCAGCGGCACGCGGCATTCCTCGACGCGCAGGCGGATGATTACGATCAGGTGCTGAACGTCAACCTGCGTGGGCCGTTCTTTCTTGCCCAGGCCTTCGCCCGTTATCTGCGCGAGCATGGCCGCGGCGGACGCATCATCAACAACAGCTCGGTGCACGAAGAGCTGCCGCATCCCAACTTCACCGCCTACTGCGCGAGCAAGGGCGGACTGAAGATGCTGATGCGCAACATCGCCATCGAACTGGCGCCGCTGGGCATCACGGTGAACAACGTGGCGCCCGGCGCGGTGGAAACGCCGATCAATCGCGAGCTGATGAACCAGCCGGAAAAATTGGCCAGCCTGCTGCAGAACATTCCGGCCGGGCGCCTTGGCCGGCCGCACGACGTCGCCGGGGTCGTCGCCTTTCTGGCCTCACCGGATGCCGAGTACATCACCGGGACGACCCTGGTGGTCGACGGCGGCCTGCTATGGAACTACAGCGAACAATGACCGATATCGCGCCGTGCCAGCCGTTCACCTACGATGTCAGCGCCATCTCGCTGGCCGATACGCTCACCCCCGCCGAGCGCTATCAGGAATTGTTCGTCGCCGTGCAGATGCAATGCATCTTTCCCGACAGCAAAACCTTCGTCGACTGCGCGCCTCTGCAGCATCCCGAAGCCATCCTGGCGGACTATCGAGGGCGTTGCGACGAGCCGGGCTTTGACCTCGCCGCGTTCGTTCGCGAGCATTTCAGCCTGTATGAAATGCCGGTCAAGGAGTTCGTCGCCAACCCCGACGACAGCCTGGCCGAGCACATCGACCGGCTCTGGCCGATCCTCACCCGCCATCCGCAGGACCATCCCGAGCATTCCTCGCTGCTGCCGCTGCCGCACGACTACGTGGTGCCGGGCGGACGCTTCACCGAGCTGTATTACTGGGATTCCTACTTCACCATGCTCGGCCTGGACGAAAGTGGGCATTGCGATCTGCTGCGCGCCATGGCGGACAACTTCGCCTACCTGATCGACACCTACGGCCACGTGCCCAACGGCAATCGCACCTACTACCTGGGCCGCTCGCAGCCGCCGGTGTTCGCCCTGATGACCGAGTTGTTCGAGGAAACCGGCGTCTATCGCGCCAGCGATTACCTGCCGCAGCTGCACAAGGAGTACGCGTTCTGGATGGACGGGGCCGATGCCTTGCGCCCGGGTGAGGCGCATCGGCGTTGCGTCTGCCTGGCCGACGGCGTGGTGCTCAACCGCTACTGGGACGAGCGCGACACGCCGCGCGAGGAGTCGTATCGAGAAGATGTCGAAACCGCGCGCTCCAGCTGCCGGCCGCGGCACGAGGTCTATCGCGATCTGCGCGCCGGGGCCGAATCGGGCTGGGACTTCAGCTCGCGCTGGCTGGATGACGCCCACCGGCTGGCGACCATCCGCACCACCAGCATCCTGCCGGTCGACCTCAACGCGCTGCTCTACAAGCTGGAGCGGCAGATCGCCGAGTTGTCCGCGGTGAAGAACCAGCATGCCTGCGCCGAGGACTTCGCGCGACGCGCCGCGGCCCGGCTCAGTGCCATCGACAACTACCTGTGGAACCCGAATGCCGCTGCTTACTTCGACTACGACTGGCAGCGCGGCCGGCAGCGCGACAACCTCACTGCCGCAACACTGGCCCCGCTGTTCGTCGGCATGGCTAGCGCCGAGCAGGCGGCCGCTGTCGCCCTGACTGTGCAGGCACGATTGCTCGTGCCGGGTGGCCTGGCGACGACGGAAATCGGTGGCAGTGGCGAACAGTGGGACCGCCCCAACGGCTGGGCACCGCTGCAGTGGATCGGCATTCGTGGCCTGCAGCGCTACGGCCATGATGCGCTGGCGCTGGAGATCGAAGAGCGCTGGCTGACCATCGTCAGCCACCTCTTCGAGCGCGAGAACAAGCTGGTGGAGAAATACGTGCTGCGGCCCTGCACCGAGCATGCCGGTGGCGGTGAGTATCCGCTGCAGGATGGCTTCGGCTGGACCAACGGCGTGACCCGCAAGCTGATGCAGGAAGATCCCGGCCACGAAGCCAACCGCTGCCGCGCCGGGCACTGCCGGACGGCCTCGTAGCTGACCAAAGCGCATCTGTGGGGCTGTATTTCCCTACAAATGCAATGGATCAATAGTTATCGTACAACTGCTGGGCTATGATGACGGTTGCTTCCGCTTCTCAGAGATCGCCGTCCATGGATAATCAGAGCGCCCAGCCCCGCGCCCGTCGCAAACACCGCAGCCTCGCCCAGGAACTGGTCGCCGAGCTTTCGCAACAGATCCGCGACGGCCTGATGAAGCGTGGCGACAAGCTGCCGACCGAGTCGGCGATCATGCAGGCGCAGGGCGTGAGCCGCACGGTGGTGCGCGAGGCGATCTCGCGGCTGCAGGCCTCGGGGCTGGTGGAAACGCGGCACGGTATCGGCACCTTCGTGCTGGATACGCCGAGCACCACCGGACTGCGCATCGACCCGGCGACCATCGGCACGTTGCGCGATCTGCTGGCGATCCTCGAGCTGCGCATCAGCCTGGAAGTGGAGTCGGCCGGCCTCGCCGCGCAGCGTCGCACGCCCGAGCAGCTGGCGGCGATGCGTGCCTTTCTCGATCAGCTGAATCAGAGCGCGGCGCATTCCAGCGACGCAGTGGCGTCGGACTTCCAGTTCCATCTGCAAATCGCCGAGGCCACCGGCAACCGCTATTTCACCGACATCATGAGCCACCTCGGCACGACGCTGATCCCGCGCAGCCGGGTCAATTCCGCGCGCCTGGCCCATGACGATCAGCAGCACTATCAGGCGCGTCTGGGCCGCGAGCATGAGCAGATCTACGAGGCCATCGCGCGACAGGACCCGGAGTCGGCGCGGGCGGCCATGCGCCTGCACCTGACCAACAGCCGCGAGCGGCTGCGTCAGGCCCATGAGGAGGCGGAGGCGAGCAAGGTCGGCTGACCCCGCGCCTCGTCAGCCAGCCGCCGCGCCCTGCGGCGGGCTGGCCTTCGGCAAGGCCTAGCGGCGGTACGCCAGCAGGACGACACCGCCGACCACGATCAGGCCGCCGACCACCTGCATCGCCCCGAGCAGCTGGCCGAGCACCAGCCAGCCCAGCAGCATGCCGGCCACCGGCTCCATGTTCATCACCGGCGCGTTGCGCGCGATGTTCAGCCGTGGCATGCAGATGAACAGCGTCGAAAACGCCGCGCCGTAGAGCAAGACCAGGCAACCCAGGGCGATCCAGCCGGCGGATGCGTTGGGTAATCCAAGCCCACCGGGAATCAGGTCACTGGCGCCAAGCAGCGCCGACGCACCGAACACTACGAGCAGCGTCAGCATGCTGCGCACCGAACCGGCCATGTTCGACAGCTTGTGCTCGGTGACCCACAGCGCTACCGCGAACACTGCCGCTGCCGTCAGGCTGAAGAGGATGCCAGCGACCCACTGGCCATCCGGCGCCTCGGCGCTCATCAGGCGTGCTGGCACATCCAGCACCAGCACCAGGCCGATCAGGATCAGCCCCATGATCGCCAGCGCCTGGCGGGTCGGCCGCGGCCCGCCGAGCGCCCAGGTGAGCAGTGCCAGCAGAATCGGCGACAGGTTCACCACCAGCAGCGCCAGCGCCACCGGAATGCGCGCCACCGCCGAATAGATGCAGAAGCTCTGCACCGCGATCAGCAGGCCGAGCAGGATCTGCCAGCGCCAGGTTGCCGGGCTCAGACGCAGCGATTCACGACGCCAGAACACCAGCGCAGCCAGCGCCAGCAGCGTCACCCCGGCGCGGCAGAGCATGGCCAGTAGCAGGCCGGTGCCATGGTCGAAGGCGATCCGCGCGGCGATGTGGTTGGCGGCGAATGAACAGGCCAGAGTGGCCAGGATCAGCACGGCGATGTGGCGTGGAAATGGCGTGGCTAACATGGCAGGGCGATACGTCCTTAAACGAGGCGCTGCGCACAAGGCGGCTTTGCTTGGGCGAGTAGCTCGGCAAACGATGCAGCGAAGCAGGCAGTGTGTGAGATCTTGCGAGCTAGAGCCCTACAAGGCAAAAACAGGCGAGGAAGCGGAGTTTACTTTTGTAAATGAGCATTCCGAGCCTGTTTTTAACGCAGGAGGGCCGACGCGCAGCAGATCGTGAGCTGGATCAGAGCACTACGCTCGGCAGCCACAGCGAAATCATCGGGATATAGGTCACTGCCATCAGCACCGCGAACAGCGCGGCGTAGAACGGCAGCAGGGCCTTTACCGTGTTCTCGATGGTGACCTTGCCGATGGCGGCACCGACGAAGAGTACCGCACCGACCGGCGGGGTAATCAGCCCGATCCCGAGGTTGACCAGCATGATCATGCCGAAGTGCACCGGGTCGACGCCGAAGGAAACGACTACCGGCAGCAGGATCGGCGTCAGGATCAGGATCAGCGGTGCCATGTCCATCAGCGTGCCCAGCACCAGCAGCATGAAGTTGATGCACATGAGGATCACGTAACGGTTGTCCGACAGCGCCAGGAACGCGGTGGTGATCTTCGACGGGATCTGCATCAGGGTCATGATGTAGCCGAAGCTCGCGGCGAAGGCGATCAGGATCATCACGATCGACAGGGTGCGCACCGTGCGATGCAGCATTCTCGGCAGCTCGCTCCACTTGTAGTCGCGGTAGATGAACATGGTCACGAAGAACGCCCAGACCACTGCCACCGCGGCGGACTCGGTGGCCGTGAACACGCCGGAGAGAATGCCGCCGAGGATGATGACCATGGTCATCAGGCCCCACAGCGCCTCGACGCAGATCTTCAACGCCTGGCGCAGCGGTACTACTTCGCCCTTGGGGTAGTTGCGCTTGCGGGCGAACAGCAGGCACAGGGTCGCCATGGTGGCGCTGAGCAGCAGGCCCGGACCGATGCCGGCGACGAACAGCGCGGCGATGGATACGGTGCCGCCGGCGGCCAGCGAATAGATCACCGAGTTGTGGCTGGGCGGCGTCAGCAGTGCCTGTACCGAACCGGAAATGGTCACCGCGGTGGAAAATTCCCGCGGGTAGCCCTTCTTCTCCATCTCGGGGATCAGCACCGAGCCGACCGAGGCGGTGTCCGCCAGGGATGAGCCGGAGATGGCGCCGAAGAAGGTCGAGGCGGTGATGTTGACCAGTGACAGGCCGCCGCGAACGAAGCCGACCAGCACTCCGGCGAAGGCGACCAGGCGCCGGGCCATGCCGCCTTCAGCCATGATCGCGCCGGCCAGAACGAAGAAGGGAATGGCCAGCAGGGAGAATTTGTTCACGCCGCCGGCGATCTGAATCATCACGGCGTGCAGGGGAATGTCGATCCACCAGGCACCGACCAGGGTGGCCAGGCCGAGGGAGTAGGCGACCGGAACACGTAGCAGAATGAGGACGATGAAGCTGCCCAACAGGACGACGGCATCCATTACACGGACTCCTTGGACTCTTCACGGGCTTCGTAATCGACGACCCGGCGCTTGCTCTGGTCGCCGTACAGCAGTTGCTCGATGACGAACAGCAGGGTGATGAAGCCGCCCAGTGGAATCGGTGCGTAGCTGATGCCGACCCGCATCCAGGTCAGGGTGCTGAGGTACTGGTTCCAAGTGGCGACGCACAGCTTGTAGCCCCAGATCAGCATGAACAGGCTGATGGCCGCCATGGCCAGGCGCACGAACAGGATGATGAAGGGCTGGGCCAGCGGCGGCAGGCGATCGCTGAGCACCTGCACGGCCATGTGTGCGCCGGCGCGGTAGCTGGCGGCGGCGCCGACGAAGGTGAACAGCACCATCAGCAGAATGGCGATGGGTTCGGGCCAGCCGAGGCCCTGACCCAGTGCGTAGCGGCTGAACACGCCCCAGGGAATGATCGTCGCCATGATCACGATCGCTGTGGCGGCGACGATGACGCAGGCGCGGTAGATGGCGTCATTGACGCCTAGAACCAGGTTTTTCATGAGACTCCACCGATTGCATCGCGGCGGTGCAGGCCGCCGCGATGCGCTTGCACGAGGGTTACTGAACGGCTTCGATGCGCTTGATCAGCTCGGCGAACTGCGCGCCGTACTTCTCGCGGACCGGGGCGGTGGCGTCGTAGAAGGGCTTGGTGTCGACCTCGATGAACTCGACGCCCTCGGCCTTGAGCTTCTCGTTGCTGGCGGTTTCCTTGGCCACCCAGAGGTCGCGCTCTTCCAGCTGGGCTTCCTTGGCCAGTTTCTTCACCGTCGCCTGCTGCTCGGGGCTGAGCTTGTTCCAGGTGTCCTTGGACATCAGCAGCGGCTCGGGCAGGATCAAATGGTGGGTCTGGGTGTAGTGCTTGGCCACGCGGAAGTGGTTGTGTTCGAGCAGGGTCGGCGAGTTGTTCTCGGCGCCGTCGATCACGCCGCTCTGCAGGGCGCTGAAGATTTCGCCGGTGTCCATGGCGATGCCGTTGGCGCCCATGGCGTTGAGGGTGTCGATGAACAGCGGGTTGCCGATCACACGGATCTTCATGCCCTTGAGGTCTTCGATGCGGCGGATCGGTTTCTTGGTGTACAGGCTGCGGCTGCCGGCTTCCATCCAGGCCAGGCCGACCATGTTGAAGTCCGAGTTGGTGATGGCGTCGAGGATCTCCTGACCGATCTCGCCGTCGACCACCTTGCGCATGTGGTCGATGTCGCGGAACACGAACGGCATGTTGAACACGTTGGTGGCCGGCACTACCGGACCTACCGAGCCGAGGCTGACGCGGGTCAGTTGCACCGCGCCAATCTGAGTCTGCTCGATCACTTCCTTTTCGGAACCGAGTACGCCGCCGGCAAACATGCGCGACTTGATCTCGCCGTTGGTGGCGGTTTCCAGCTTCTTGCCAAGGTTTTCCATGGCGACCACGGTCGGGTAACCGGCCGGGTGGATCTCGGCGATCTTCAGCGTCATGGCGTGGGCCAGCCCGCTGATGCAGAAGGCGAAGGGAAGGGCGGTAACGAGCAACTTGCGTTTGAGGTTCATGACACTCTCCATCTTGTTTTTGTTGGTGTGCAGCGTTGCGAGAAGCGAGGTCGGGCAAGCGGCCCTTCCCTGGTTTTTTCAGCTGAAAGCGGGTTCCTCCAGTCCGGTAACACCGGGGTTCAGGGCAAAGACGCCACCGGCCAGCGGTTGGTCGCTGAGGTCGCCACCGGGGCGGATCGAGGTGACGAACAGGGTGTCCAGCCGCGCGCCGCCAAAGGCGCACATGCTCGGTTTCTTCACCGGCACGGCGAGCGAACGGTCCAGGCGGCCATCGGGCGTGAATCGGTGGATAAAGCCGGCATCGTTGCCGCAGATCCAGTAACAGCCATCGGCATCCACCGCGGCGCCGTCGGGCCGGCCGGGGTGATCGAGCATGTCAACGAACAGCCGCCGACGGCTTGGCGTGCCGCTATCGATGTCGTAATCGAAGGCCCAGATCTTCTGCACGCTGGGGTGCGAGTCGGAGAGGTACATGGTTCGTCCATCCGGGCTGAAGGCCAGGCCGTTGGGCACGATAAAGCCGTCCAGTTGTGGCACCAGCGGGGCGTCGATGGATTTGCTGTCCAGCCGGTAGAGCGCGCCGACCGGGTGCCCGGCGGCCATGTCCAGCGCCATGCTGCCGGCCCAGAAACGGCCCTCGCGATCGCAGCGGCCATCGTTCATGCGCATCGCGGGCAACTGGTGATCGATGGTGGCCAGCAGATGGCTGTCGAGGCGGCCATCCGGGCGCGTTTGCAAAGAGAAGAAGCCGCTCTCCATGCCGGCCACCCAGCCGTCGCCATGACGGGCGATGCAGGCGAGCATCTCGTCGCCCTGCCAGCGAGAAATCTGGCCATCGGCGGCATTCCAGCGCAGCAGCTCGCGGTTGGGGATGTCGACCCAGTACAGCGCCTGTTCGGCGGCGACCCACACCGGGCTTTCGCCGGTGGCGCAGCCGAGGTCAACGATGAGTTCAGCTTCACTGGCCATTGCGTTTCTCTTTGTTGTTCTACGCGGGCGAAGGTGGTCGATCAGTCGAAGGGGCCGGCCGCGACGAAGGCGCCACCCTGGTAGATGCCGGCGGGGTCGTCAGCGCTGTATGGCGGTTGCTGCTCGACCTTGTCGCGGAACACCTCGGAGCTGTCCTGCGCGCTGAAGCCCAGGTGCGCCGCGAGATGGTTGTCCCACCAGACGTCGCGGTTGGCGGACATGCCGTAGACCACGGTATGGCCGACCGCTGGCGTGAACAGCGCGCAGCGCATCAGCTCGGTGAGGTCGCGGAAGCTCAGCCAGGTGCTCATCATTCGACGATTGGCCGGCTCGGGGAACGAGGAGCCGATGCGGATGCTGACGGTCTCGATGCCGTAGCGGTCGTAATAGAAGTTCGCCATGTCCTCGCCGTAGGACTTGGACAGGCCGTAGTAGCCATCCGGGCGGCGCGGTGAATGGGCATCCAGGGTTTCGGTCTGCGGGTAGAAGCCGATCACATGGTTGGAGCTGGCGAACACCACGCGCTTGATGCCATGCAGACGCGCCGCTTCGTAGATATGGAAGGTGCCGCGGATATTGGCGTCGAGGATTTCTTCGAATGATCGCTCGACGGAGACGCCGCCGAAATGGGCGATGGCATCGACGCCTTCGCACAGGGCATGCACGGCCGCCTTGTCGGCGAGGTCGCAGGGCATGACTTCCTCATGCGCGCCGGCTGCCGGGGCCATCGGCGCGATATCGGACAGTCGGATGATGCGGGCATAGGGCTGCAGGCGTTCACGCAGCTCCTTGCCGAGGCCGCCCGCTGCACCGGTGAGCAGAAGACGGCCGAATTGGGGTGTCGGAGTGGTAGTCATCGGGGTGCCTGTCGTTATTGTTCTTGGAGTCATCTGTTGTCATATGACATGCGCTAAATATCAACATTTGCCCGCATCAATGTCAACAGGCTTAAAGTCGTATTTGATGAGATATATCGCTTGTCAGCGCCGCTTGCAGGGAGCTGGTCAAGCTAAAGCGCGGCGACAGAGGGCTGCAGAGAAGCGGCGCCCCAGACTGATAAAGCCGTGGCACCGTCTTCAGTTTTCTATTAGTTGTATGATGACTATCCGAAAAGAGCGTTGCGCAACGAGGGCGGTGCGCGACCGCTCGATGTCGAGGCGCTGCTGGTGCGCCCCCGTTATGGCTGCATGCAGGGGGTGATCCGGCTGGAGCGGCTGCGATCAGCCGCCACTGCTCAGAATTGCCTGGTCAGCGCCGCGGCGAGGATACCGGCGGCAATCGCCGGCAGCGGCTTCTTCACTACCAGCATGGTCACCGCTGTGGCCAGCAGTGCCAGCCGCGCGCCGCTGTCGCCCTGCCAGGCCATCGGCGCGATTATCGCCACCAGCACCGAGCCGGACATGGCGGTGATGAACTGGCGGACGCGGTCGCCGATGGGCACGAAGGCCATGACGAAGACGCCGCCCCAGCGCGTCGCCAGGGTCACCAGTGCCATGACCAGCACCAGGATCAGCGCGCCTGCGCCCGTCGCATCAAGATTCACGCATCTTCTCCTTCCACAGCACACCGGCCAGGCCGCCAGCGAGGGCGCCGACCACCACATGGCTGTTCTCCGGCAGGTAACGGAAGGCGAGCAGCGAGGCGCCGGCGGCAATACCCCAGATCGCCAGCATGCGCAGGTTCTTTTCGCCGCCCACCACCATGGCCAGCAGGAAGCAGCCCATCACCATGTCCAGCCCCAGGCGCTTCGGATCGCTGACCGCACTGCCGAAATGGATGCCCAGCCAACTGCCCACCACCCAGAACGACCACAGCGCCAGGCCGCCACCGAACAGCAGGCCAAAGCCCGGACGGTTGCGGTTGAAGGCCTGCATGGCCATCGCCCAGTTGGCATCCGAGGCGATCAGCATCACTCCGTAGCGTCGGCGCGTCGGCAGCTGGCGCAACCAGGGGTAGAGCGTGGCGCCCATCAGCAGGTGCCGGGCGTTGATGGCGAATACCGTGAGCATCAGGGTGAACAGCGGCACCTGCGTGCCCCACAGCTCCAGCGCGGCGAACTGCGAGGCGCCGGCGAACACCAGCGCGCTCATCGCCAGGATCACCGTATCGTCCAGCCCGGTCTGCACCGCGGCGAGGCCGAAGGCGGCACCGAACAGGGTGACGAAGATGGAAATCGGCGCGAGCTGGCGAAAACCGGCCCAGACCATGCGCCGGTCGAAATGATGCAGATCGATCTCTGCGTCGTGCATGCCAAAAATCCTCAGGTTGAGCACGGCGTGCTGGCGGCGATGCCCGTCCAATGCCCGGTCAGCCAGATTAGGACCTGTTCGACCAGCGGAACAGTTCAGTTGCGCACCGATCGGCCGGTACAGATTTGCGCGATTTGCTGCGGCTCAGCGTAGAGGCTGATCTGTGTATTGATGAAGTCATGGATACGTAAGCGCAGTAAGTGGCCGAGCAAGCCGGCGAGCCACATGCGCCGCCAACCGCCCGGCCATCCGAGCCGGGTGGCACGTCGCGGCACTCGCATGACTCGACCGAGTGTTTGGGGCGAACCCGCGGGCGATCGGCCGGAGCGGTGCCGGCGGCGACGGGCGGGCCAGCGCAGGCAGGAGAAGCGATATGGGGTTGCGATGCGACCAGGTCCGCTAGAGCGGTGGCAGGTCCCGGGCAATATCGCCGGCCGCTTGGCGTACGGCATCGCGCGCCGCTTCCAGCGCCGGGTTGTCGTTGTCGTCGCGCCAGGCCAGATGCAGCTCGGCGCAGATGCCCGCCGGCAGCGGCAGTTCGCGAAAGCGTACCTGCTGGAAGCGGATCGCGCTGGCCCCGCGCGGCACCAGCGCCAGGCCGAGGCCAGCGTTGACCAGCGAGAGGATGGTCAGCGTCGAGCCGAGTGACTGCACGAATTCGGGCTGGATACCGCTGGCGCGGAACAGCCCGGTGTGCAGCTCGTTGAACGGCTGCCAGGCGCCATGGGCATAGAGGATGAACGGCTCGCCGTGGAGCATTTCCAGCATCGGCGCCGGATGCTGCGCCAGCGGGTGGTCGGCCGGCGTGGCCAGCACAAAGGGCTCGCGCAGCAGGCATTCACTGACCAGTCCCGGCTGCCGCAACGGCTCGCGCACCACCGCCAAGTCGACCCGACGCGCGCGCAGAGCCTGCAGTTGTTCGAAGGTGGTGGTCTCCAGCAGGTTGATGGCCACACCTGGCCGTTCCCGGCGCACTTGGGTGATGGCGCGCGGCAGGAAGTCGTAGACCGCGCTGGCAACGAAGCTGATGGTCAGCGAGCCGCTCTCGCCCAGTGCGGCCAGGCGCGCACCTTGTGCGGCGCGGTGGGCCTGGTCGAGCAGGGCCTGGGCCTCGACGAAGAAGGCGCGACCGGCAGCGGTGAGTGCTACCGAGCGCGTGCTGCGGGTGAACAGCGCGACGCCGAGCTGATGCTCCAGTAGCTGGATCTGCCGGC
The DNA here is from genome assembly GCF_000327065.1 of Stutzerimonas stutzeri RCH2. Lineage (NCBI taxonomy): Bacteria > Pseudomonadati > Pseudomonadota > Gammaproteobacteria > Pseudomonadales > Pseudomonadaceae > Stutzerimonas > Stutzerimonas stutzeri. The sequence goes on from NC_019936.1 coordinate 394,766, forward strand.
TCAGCGGCGGCTGCGTCATGTTCAGGCGCTCGGCCGCGCGACGGAAATTCAGTTCGCTGGCCAGGGTGGTAAAGCAGCGCAGTTGGGCGAGTTCGAACATTGATCCGTTCCTAGTATCAATCGAAAGCGTTAATGAATTGGACCGTATCAATCAGCCGGCGGATTATCCAGCGCATCCCCTGACTGGCGAGGCGGTGCACGAATGAGCGACCTCTATGAAGCTGACCGCATCAGCTGGATCGGCCTGCGTGCGGTGGAGCTGCCGCTGCAGCGGCCGGTCAGCGACGCCAAGGTACTCACCGGGCGGCAGCTGCCGCTGGCGTCGGTCAGCCTGTTGTTCGTTGAACTGCAGTCGCAGCAGGGTCATAAGGGGCTGGGCTTCAGCTACAGCCTGCGCAGCGGCGGGCCGGCGCAATATGCCCATGCGCGGGAGCTAGCGCCGTTGCTGCTGGGCGAGGATCCCAACGACATCGCCCGCCTGTGGAGCCGATTGAGCTGGGCCAGCGCCTCGATCGGGCGCGGCGGCCTGGCGGTGCAGAGCATCGCTGCCTTCGATACCGCGCTGTGGGACCTCAAGGCGCGCCGCGCCGGATTGCCGCTGGCCAAGCTGCTCGGCGCCCACCGCGACGCGGTGCCTTGCTACAACACCTCCGGCGGCTACCTGCAGGCGCCCATCGAGGAGGTCATCGAAAAGGCCGAGGCGTCTAGGGCGCGAGGCATTGGCGGGATCAAGCTGAAGGTCGGCCAGCCCGATCGGCACGCCGACCTGCGCCGGGTCGAGGCGTTGCGCAAGCACTTCGGTGACGGGGTGGCGCTGATGGTTGACGTCAACCAGCAATGGGATCGCACCACCGCGGCACGCATGGGCAGGGCGCTGGAGGAGTTCGAGCTGACCTGGATCGAGGAGCCGCTGGACGCCCACGATCTGGAAGGCCACGCCGCCCTGGCTGCACAGCTGATCACCCCGGTTGGCACTGGCGAGATGCTCGGCAGCGCGGCCGAAGCCTGTGCCTTCATCGAGCGCGGGGCGGTGGACGTGATCATGCATGATGCGCCGCGCATCGGTGGCATCACGCCGTTCCTGCAGGTGGCCGAGGCGGCGCGGCGACGTGGAATCGTGATGGCGCCGCATTTCGTCATGGAATTGCATATCCACCTCGCTGCGGCCTACGAACATGCCACGTGGGTCGAGCATTTCGAGTGGCTGGAGCCGCTATTCCGGGAGCGGCTCGAGATCCGCGATGGCTGCATGCAGGTGCCGACTCGGGCCGGGCTGGGGCTTAGCCTCAGTGAGCAGGTGGCGGGTTGGACGCTGGCAAGCGAGACGTTCGGCACCAAGCCGTGACGGCAGCCCCTCTGCTCGCGCAGAGGGGCGCAGGTTCAGGTGCGTAGCGCCTGACCGAGCACGCCGCTCCGTGGCCGCATCGCGCTGTACAGCTGCCAGAGCACGAAGGCCAGGGCCAGCCCGAGGAAAGTCGCGGCGATGGGGTTGGTGAAGAAGGATGCAAAGTTGCCATCGGAGAGCATCAGCCCGCGGCGCAGGTTGGTCTCCGCCATCGGCCCGAGGATAAAGCCGATTATGAAGGGCGCGACGGGCATGCCTGCCTTGACGAATCCGTAGCCGAGCACACCGAACAGCAGGATCGACCAGACATCGAACAGTCGGCTGGAGAGGCCGAAGGCACCGACCACACAGAGCACCAGGATGATCGGCAGCAGGATGTGTTTGGGCACGTCGAGCAGCTTGATGAACAGGCGCAGGCCGTAGAACTCCATGAACAGCATCATCACCGAGGCCACCAGCAGCGCGGCGAAGATGGTGTAGACCAGCGGGCCCTGGCTGATGAACAGCAGCGGGCCGGGTTGGATGCCGTGGATCAGGAAGCCGCCGAGCAGGATCGCCGTGGTGGTGTCGCCGGGAATGCCCAGGGTCATCAGCGGCATCATGGCGCCACCGATGCCGGCGTTGTTCGCGGTCTCGCTGGCGACCACGCCACCGATGTTGCCCTTGCCGTAGGTTTCCGGCTGCTTGGCGCGCTTCTTCGCGACGATGTAGGAGAGCAGGTTGGAGGTGCCGGCACCGATCCCCGGCAGGATGCCCACCGCCAGGCCGATCAGGCCGGAACGGGTCGCGTTGGGCAGCTCCTGGCGGAACTCCTTGAGCGAAAAGCCGAAGCCTTTGATCTGCTTCATGCTCACTGAACCGGCCTTGTTGCGCACGGCATGCCGGCCGGTTTCGGCGAGCTTGATGACCTCGGCCACGGCGAACATGCCGATCATCACCGTGAGCATGGAGAAGCCGCCGTTCAGCTCGCTGACGCCGAAGGTGAAGCGGCGCACCGCCTCCACCGGGGCGATGCCGACGGTGGATACGGCGATGCCGAGGGTGCCGGCAAACAGGCCCTTGACCATCGAGCCGGCCGACAGGGTGGCGATCAACGTCAGCGAGAACACCGCGATGGCGAAGTATTCGTGCGGGCCAAAGCTCAGCGCCACCTTGGCCAGCTGCGGGGCGATGAACATCAGCGCGATGATGCTGAAGATGGTGCCGAGAAAGGAGAACACGATGCCGACGCCGAGCGCCTTCACGCCCATGCCCTGCTCCATCAGCGGGCCGCCGTCGAACACAGTGGCGATGGACGATGGCGTACCGGGGATCTTCAGCAGAATCGCTGAGATCAGCCCGCCGGACGTAGCGCCGATGAACAGCGCGACGAGCAGCGACAGGCCAGCTTGCGGCCCCATGGTGAAGGTCAGTGGCAAGCACAGCGCCACTGCCATCGTCGCCGACAGGCCGGGTACGGCGCCGAAGACGATGCCGACCGCGACGCCGCCGAGCATCAGCAGCAGGATGTTGAGCGAGAAGACGGCACCGAAGCCTTGCTGCAGTAATTCGAGCATGGTCGATTCCTCAGAGGAAATTCAGCAGGCCAGCGGGCAGCAACAGATCGAAGGCCTCGCGGAACAGCAGATAGATGACGATGGACGTGACAAGCGCGATGCCCGCATAGGGCAGGTGGCGGATCTTGCGCTCCACCGGGGTCAGCACGATGAACTGCAGGTACAGGTAGAGCGTGGTCATGATGGGAAAGCCCACCGGTCCCAGCAGCACGACGTAGAGCAGGATCAGGCCCAGTGTCTTGAGTACGGTCAGCGGCTCGGTGACCGTTGCCTTGGGCTCGTCTGGCGTATCGCTGGTGCCTACGTCAGCCCGCGCATGGCGGGTGAAAGCGCTCAGGGTCTGCAGCAGGCCCAGCAGACAGAGCAGGACGGCCAGCAGAAAGGGCACGGTGGCGGCATCGATGCCTTCGTGGCCAGGTACACGAGAGGCCATCACCAGATAGGCCACGCTGGCGCCGAGCATGGCTACACCGATGGTCAGTTCTTTCTTGTTCGCAGTGGTCATGGCAAACCTCCGTACGCGAAGAGGAGCGGCCAGCCGGTCCGTTCAGCCGGCTGGCGCTGCGTCGGGTTTATTTCTTGGCCGTGCGCAGCTCGTCCTTGAATTGCATGAAGTCCTCGCGGGTCTTGGCCAGGATTTGCTTGGCTTCCTCGGTGCCGTAGTAGGCCACCGGCTGCTTGAACTTCTTCAGGTCCTCGGCGTACTCGGGGATCTCGGTGATCTGCTTCATCAGGTCGGCCATCTTCTTCACGATCGCCGGGTCGGTGCCTTTCGGGAAAGCGACCACGTAGGGCTTGTCCATGGTGATATCCAGGCCCTGCTCCTTGAGTGTCGGCACGTCGCCGAGCAGCGGGTTGCGCTCGTCGTTGGGCTGGCCGAGGGCGACCATCTGCCCGCCGCTGACGTAGTCCTGCACCGAGCCGTAGGTGATCGCGCCGAGGTCCAGGCGGGCGCCGAGCATGCCCACCACGCGGTCGGAAACGGTGCCGCCGTCAACCATCTTCAGCTTGGTGTCGGTCAGCTTCTCCAGCATCAGCCCCTGCACGTGGGAGAAGCTGCCCATCTCGGTGCCGTAGGTGACGCTGCCTGGCTTGGCCTTCGACTTGTCGATCAGGTCCTGCATGCTGGTCACGCCGGACTGCTTGGAGGCGACGAACACCGTGCTCTTGTCGACGCCGGCGATGCACGAGACGTCGAAGGTTTCGTAGCTGTCCTCGGTGAGGCCGGCGACCTCGTTGACGATCAGCTGGCCGGGGTGGGTGAAGAGGATGGTGTTGCCATCGGCTGCGGCGCCCTTGACCTGCTCGGCGGCCAGGGTGCCGCCGCCGCCGGCGATATTGGTCACCACCATGCTCTTGCCGGTGATCTGGTTGAAGTACTTGGCCATGGTGCGGGCGTTGAAGTCGGTGTCGCCGCCGGGGTTGGCGATCACCACCACCTGCACGGGGCGGGTCGGCCATTTCACATCGGCGGCCATCGTGGTGGAGGCGGCAGCGAGACCGGCGATGCCGACGAGGGCGGAAAGCAGGGAGGCGCGGAATATTGTTTTCATTGGAGTTCTCCGGGTTTGGGCTGCGGGTTCAGGTATTGCGGCCGAGGCTGGGTTTCTTCGGGTCGTAGGTCCAGCCAGGCACCAGGTAACGCATCGCCATGGCGTCGTCGCGCGAGCCGCTGGCGACCTTCTTGTACAGCTCGTGGGCGGCCATGATCCGGTCCATGTCCGGCTCGATACCCAGGCCCGGGCGCTCGGGCACGCGCACCTGGCCGTCGACGATCTGCAGTGGCTCGCGGGTCAGGCGCTCCTGGCCTTCCTGCCAGATCCAGTGGGTGTCGATGGCGGTAATGCGTCCCGGCGCGGCGGCTGCGGCGTGGGTGAACATGGCCAGCGAGACGTCGAAATGGTTGTTCGAATGCGAGCCCCAGGTCAGGCCGAACTGCTCGCACATCTGCGCCAGGCGCACCGAGCCCTGCATGGTCCAGAAGTGCGGGTCGGCCAGCGGGATGTCGACTGCCTCCAGGCGCAGCGAGTGGCCCATCTGCCGCCAGTCGGTGGCAACCATGTTGGTGGCAGTGGGAATGCCGGTGGCGCGCTTGAACTCGGCCATGATCTCGCGGCCGGAGTAGCCATTTTCCGGGCCGCAGGGGTCTTCGGCGTAGGCGAGCAGGTGGCCCTGGCCCTTGCACAGGGCGATGGCTTCGTCCAGCGACCAGGCGCCGTTGGGGTCCAGCGTCACGCGGGCATCGGGGAAGCGCGCCTTGATCGCGGCGATCGCCTGCATCTCCTCCTCCCCGCGCATCACGCCGCCCTTGAGCTTGAAGTCGGCGAAGCCGTAGCGCGCACGCGCGGCCTCGGCCAGGCGGGCGATGGCGTCCGGGGTCAGCGCCTGCTGATGGCGCAGGTGGTACCAGTCCTCGCCAGTGCTGGCCAGATAGGGCAGGTCGGTGCGCTGGCGATCACCTATATAGAAGAGGTAGGCGAGCATCGGCACCGCGTCGCGCTGCTGACCGCTGCCGAGCAGCTCGGCTACCGGCACGTCGAGGTGCTGGCCGAGCAGGTCGAGCAGGGCGGCCTCTACCGCGGTGATCACGTTGTCCAGGCGCAGGTTGATCTCGTGAGGCTGCTTGAGTACCGCCGCCTCGGCTTCGGAGGTCACCTCGTGGCGGGTTGCCTGCGGCGTACCGGCGGCGTTGCTGGCGATGGCGCTGCGCAGGCTGTTGAGCGTGCGGTTGTAGAGGCCGATCGGCTGGCCGATGACCAGCGCCCGGCAGCGCTCCAGTGCCTGGCGGATGCCTTCGCCACCGGGTACTTCGCCGATGCCGGTGTTGCCGGCATTGTCGGTGAGCAACACCAGATTGCGGGTGAAGTAGGGGGCATGGGCGCCGCAGAGGTTGAGCAACATGCTGTCGTGGCCGGCCACGGGGATGACCTGCATGCTCTTTACATGGGGTGTCGCGCTGAACGGCTGACTCATTGTGCACGGCCTCCGCTGCAGGCGAAGCGAGCTGCCGGGACAGTCGCCCTGTGAGAATTGGCTGGGGTGGTGCGGCGGATGGTGGTATCGGCAGCCGGCGGCTGCGCAGGGGACGGGCAATTGCGGAACATGTCCGGGGCCTCGCTATTGTTATTGTGGTCATAGGTCGTCGTACGACTATGGAGGATTTTTTACAGTTCGCTACGTCAGCTGTCAAACGAAATAATCAGTGCATTTGCCTGGGTTTGCTCAACTGCTTATGCCATTAAGCAGCAGACTTCGCACCGCTTGCCCTGGCGGGAGGAGTGAAAGGCAGAAAGCTTTCATTCAGCTTTCAGCGCTGAAGAAAATGCGAAGAAAAAACGGTTGGACTATTTTTAGTTGTACGATAACGTATCTCACGGCTGATGCCCTTGTACCTCCTCAACATGCATTCAGGATGCTCGAATAATGAATCCACAAGAATTGAAGGCCATCCTCTCTTCCGGCCTGCTGTCGTTCCCGGTCACTGACTTCGACGCGCAGGGCGACTTCCATCGCGCCGGCTATATCAAGCGTCTGGAATGGCTCGGCCCCTACGGTGCCTCGGCGCTGTTCGCTGCTGGTGGCACCGGCGAGTTCTTTTCGCTGGAGCCGCGCGAGTACAGCGAGATCATCAAGACCGCCGTCGACACCTGCGCCGGCACGGTGCCGATCCTTGCCGGTGTCGGTGGTCCGACCCGCCTGGCCATCCAGATGGCGCAAGAAGCCGAGCGCCTCGGTGCCAAGGGTTTGCTGCTGCTGCCGCACTACCTCACCGAAGCCAGCCAGGAAGGCGTAGCGCTGCATGTCGAGCAGGTCTGCAAGTCGGTGAACATCGGCGTGGTGGTTTACAACCGCAACGTCTGCCGCCTGACCGCGCCGCATCTGGAGCAGCTGGCCGAGCGCTGCCCGAACCTGATCGGCTACAAGGACGGCCTCGGCGATATCGAGTTGATGGTGTCGATCCGCCGCCGCCTCGGCGAGCGCTTCAGCTACCTCGGCGGCCTGCCGACCGCGGAAGTCTATGCCGCCGCCTACAAGGCGCTGGGCGTGCCGGTGTATTCCTCGGCGGTGTTCAACTTCATTCCGAAGACCGCCATGGACTTCTACCAGGCCATTGCCCGCGAGGATCACGAAACTGTCGGCAAGCTGATCGACGATTTCTTCCTGCCGTACCTGGACATCCGCAACCGCTGCAAGGGCTACGCGGTCAGCATCGTCAAGGCCGGTGCACGCATCTCCGGCTACGACGCCGGCCCGGTGCGCGCGCCGCTGACCGAGCTGAAGCCCGACGAATACGAGCGCCTGGCGGTGCTGATCGAGAAGCAGGGCGCCCAGTAAGCCTTTCCGGAATCGCCCCGGCGCTACGCTGCCGAACGGCCGCGTCGGGCATCATCAGAGGACACTTTGCATGGCTGACGTACAACGCTACGACAACTTCATCGACGGCCAGTGGGTCGGCTCGGATCGCTACCAGGCCAACACCAACCCGTCCGACCTCTCTGACGTGATCGGCGAGTACGCCCAGGCCGATGCCGCACAGGTCGAGCAGGCCATCGCCGCCGCCCGTCGCGCCTTCCCGGCCTGGGCCACCTTTGGCATCCAGGCGCGCGCCGATGCGCTGGAAAAGGTCGGCCTGGAAATCCTCGCCCGACGCGAAGAACTCGGCACGCTGCTGGCGCGGGAAGAGGGCAAGACCCTGCCGGAAGCCATTGGTGAAGTCGCCCGCGCCGGCAATATCTTCAAGTACTTCGCTGGCGAATGCCTGCGCCAGGCCGGCGAGACGCTGCAGTCGGTGCGCCCCGGTGTCGGCGTGGAAGTGACCCGCGAACCGCTCGGCGTGATCGGCCTGATCACCCCCTGGAACTTCCCGATTGCCATTCCGGCCTGGAAGATCGCTCCGGCGCTGGCCTTCGGCAATTGCGTGGTGATCAAGCCGGCCGACCTGGTTCCCGGCTGCGCCTGGGCCATCGCCGAGATCATCTCCCGTGCGGGCTTCCCGGCCGGCGTGTTCAACCTGGTGATGGGCAAGGGCCGTGAGGTCGGCGAGGCCATCGTCAATGCCAAGGATGTCGATGCGGTGAGCTTTACCGGCTCGGTGGGTGTCGGTCGCGGTATCGCCCAGACCTGCGTGGCGCGTGGCGCCAAGGTGCAGCTGGAGATGGGCGGCAAGAACCCGCAGATCGTGCTGGACGATGCCGACCTCAACGTTGCCGTCGAGCTGTGCACCCAGAGCGCGTTTTATTCGACCGGCCAGCGCTGCACGGCGTCGAGCCGCATCATCGTCACCGAAGGCATCTACGACCGTTTTGTCGAAGCGATGGTCGAGCGCATCAAGAAGATCAAGGTTGGTTCGGCGCTCGAGCAGGGCGTTGACGTCGGCCCGGTGGTGTCCGAGGCGCAGCTGGAGCAGGACCTGCGCTACATCGAGATCGGCAAACAGGAAGGCGCACGCCTGGCCTGCGGCGGCGAGCGGGTGAAGTGTGGCACCGAGGGCTACTTCCTGGCGCCGACGCTGTTCGTCGACAGCGACCCGAACATGCGCATCAGCCGCGAGGAAATCTTCGGCCCGGTGGCCAACGTGGTGAAGGTCAAGGACTACGATGAAGCGCTGGCGATGGCCAACGACACCGAGTTCGGCCTGTCCGCCGGCATCTGCACCACCTCGCTGAAGTACGCCAATCACTTCAAGCGTCACGCCCAGGCCGGCATGGTGATGATCAACCTGCCCACCGCCGGGGTGGATTACCACGTGCCGTTTGGCGGCCGCAAAGGTTCGTCCTACGGCCCGCGCGAACAGGGCCGCTACGCCCAGGAGTTCTACACCACGGTGAAGACCACCTACATCGGCTGAGGTGAAAGCCGGTCGAAAGGCCACGCTGCGAAACTGCGTAACGGCGCCCCGCGCGGGCGCCGCATCCCCGACAAGAACAACAGAGGACACCCATGACCATTGCCGCAACGGGCACACCCCGCATTACCGAACTCACCGTCGTGCCCGTCGCCGGGCAGGACAGCATGCTGATGAACCTCAGCGGCGCTCACGGCCCCTGGTTCACCCGCAACATCCTCATCCTCAAGGACAGCGCCGGGCATGTCGGCGTCGGCGAAGTGCCGGGCGGCGAAGCCATCCGCCAGACGCTGGAAGACGCCCGCGTGCTGCTGGTCGGCGAGCCCATCGGCCAATACAACGCCCTGCTCAACCGTGCGCGCCGCGCTTTCGCCGACCGCGATTCTGGCGGCCGCGGCCTGCAGACCTTCGACCTGCGCATCGCCATTCACGCCGTCACCGCACTGGAGTCGGCGCTGCTCGACCTGCTCGGCCAGCACCTTGAGGTGCCCGTCGCTGCACTGCTCGGCGACGGCCAGCAGCGCGATGAAGTGGAAATGCTCGGCTACCTGTTCTTCATCGGTGATCGCAACAAGACCGACTTCGGCTACCGCGACGAATCCGGCGCCGATGACGCCTGGTTCCGCCTGCGCAACGAGGAGGCCATGACGCCGGAGAGCATCGTCCGCCAGGCCGAGGCGGCCTACGAGCGCTACGGCTTCAAGGACTTCAAGCTCAAGGGCGGCGTGCTGCGCGGCGAAGAAGAGGTCGAGGCCATCCGCGCCCTGGCCGCGCGCTTCCCCGACGCCCGCGTGACGCTGGACCCCAACGGCGCCTGGTCGCTGGACGAAGCCATCGGCCTGTGTCGCGACCTGCACGGCGTGCTGGCGTACGCCGAAGACCCCTGTGGTGCCGAGAACGGCTATTCCGGCCGCGAAGTGATGGCTGAATTCCGCCGCGCTACTGGCCTGCCCACCGCGACGAACATGATCGCCACCGACTGGCGGCAGATGAGCCACACCGTGCAGCTGAACTCGGTGGACATTCCGCTGGCCGACCCGCACTTCTGGACCATGGCCGGCTCCGTGCGCGTGGCGCAGATGTGCGCCGACTTCGGTCTGACCTGGGGCTCGCATTCGAACAACCACTTCGACATCTCGCTGGCGATGTTCACCCACGTCGCCGCCGCCGCACCGGGCCGCGTCACCGCCATCGACACCCACTGGATCTGGCAGGACGGCCAGCACCTGACCCTCGAGCCGCTGAAGATCGTCGGCGGCAAGGTCGCGGTGCCACAGAAGCCGGGGCTGGGTGTCGAACTCGACTGGGATGCCCTGCAGCAGGCCCATGCCCACTACCAGGAGAAGGGCCTGGGCGCCCGCGACGACGCCATCGCCATGCAGTACCTGATCCCGGACTGGACCTTCAACAACAAGAAGCCCTGCATGGTGCGCTGAGCGAAGCACCCGGTGGACGGCTTCGGCCGTTCACCGTCCGAGGTCGGCCATGCATGGCATCCTCGGTGATCGCCAAACAGAACAACAACCGGACCAACCGGAGCAGACATGAGCGAAACCGTGCAACTGATTCCCCACCAGGACTCCCCGCGCTGCATCCGCCTGAATGAGGCGGACAACGTCGCCGTGGTGGTCAATGACGGCGGCGTGCCGGTCGGTGCGCAGTTCGAGGGCGGGCTGGTCACGGTCGAGGCCGTGCCGCAGAGCCACAAGGTCGCGCTGGTCGATATCGGCGAAGGCGAGCCGGTGCGCCGTTATGGGCAGATCATCGGTTACGCGCTCGAACCCATCCGTTGCGGTAGCTGGGTAAAGGAAACGCAGTTGAAGATGCCCAGCGCGCCGCCGCTGGAAAGCCTGCCGCGTGCCACCGCCGTGCCGGACAAGCTCGCGCCGCTGGACGGCTATACCTTCGAAGGCTTTCGCAATTCCGATGGCACGGTCGGCACGCGCAACATCCTCGGCATCAGCACCACGGTGCAATGCGTCACCGGCGTGCTGGAACACGCGGTCAAGCGCATCCGCGACGAGCTGTTGCCGAAATACCCGAACGTCGATGACGTGGTCGCGCTGACCCACAGCTACGGCTGCGGCGTGGCGATCAATGCCCGCGACGCCTACATCCCGATCCGCACCGTGCGCAACCTGGCGCGCAACCCCAACCTCGGCGGCGAAGCGCTGGTCATCAGCCTCGGCTGCGAGAAGCTGCAGGCCGAGCAGGTGATGCACGAGGGCGATCCCTCGGTGGACCTGCGCGAGCCCTGGCTGTACCGCCTGCAGGAATCGAACAGCGGTTTCGGCGAGATGATCGAGCAGATCATGGCGCTGGCCGAAACGCGGCTGAAAAAACTCGACCAGCGCCGCCGCGAAACGGTGCCGGCCAGCGAGCTGATCCTCGGCATGCAGTGCGGCGGCAGCGACGCCTTCTCCGGCATCACCGCCAACCCGGCGCTGGGCTATGCGGCGGACCTGCTGGTGCGCGCCGGCGCCACGGTGATGTTCAGCGAGAACACCGAGGTGCGCGATGCGGTGTACATGCTTACCGCCCGCGCCGAAACGCCGGAAGTGGCCGATGCGCTGATCGCCGAGATGGACTGGTACGACCGCTACCTGGAGCGCGGCGCCGCCGACCGCAGCGCCAACACCACGCCGGGCAACAAGAAGGGCGGGCTGTCGAATATCGTCGAGAAATCCCTTGGTTCGATCGTCAAATCCGGCAGCGGCGCCATCAGTGGCGTGGTCGGGCCGGGCGGGCGGGTCGCGCGAAAGGGCCTGATCTTCTGCGCCACCCCGGCATCCGACTTCGTTTGCGGCACGCTGCAGCTGGCGGCCGGGATGAACCTGCACGTGTTCACCACCGGCCGCGGCACGCCCTACGGCCTGGCCATGGCGCCGGTGGTCAAGGTTGCCACGCGCACCGAGCTGGCCGAGCGCTGGCCGGACCTGATCGACATCGATGCCGGGCGCATCGCCAGTGGCCGCGCAAGCATCGAGGAGCTCGGCTGGGAGCTGTTCCACTACTACCTGGACGTCGCCAGCGGCCGCCGCAAGACCTGGGCCGAGCAGCACCGCCTGCATAACGACCTGGTGCTGTTCAACCCGGCGCCCATCACCTGACGGGCGCCGCAAAGGCCGGATCGGGCTGGCACACTCAACACCGCGAAACTGACATCAGGCGCGGTCTACGGAGCACGCTTCGAGGAGAACACCATGGCTTATCTGCTGCAGGTCGCGCCGCTGTCGGCGCGGCTCGACCGTGAACTGGCCAGCCGCTACGACATCCTGTCGCTGTGGCAGGCCGAGACCGCAGCGCGCCTGGACGAGCTGGCCGACGCGATCGAAGTGGTGGTGACAGGCTCGCGCTTCGGCTGCTCGGCCGAGCTGATGGCGCGGCTGCCGGCGCTCAAGGCCATCGTCAGTTTCGGCGTCGGCTACGATCCCATCGACGTGCCGGCGGCGCAGGCCCGCGGCATCGCCATCAGCAACACGCCGGAGGTGCTCAACGACTGCGTCGCCGACCTCGCCATGGGCCTGATCATCGACGGCCGCCGGCAGCTGAGCCGCGCCGATCGCTTCGTCCGCGCCGGCGGCTGGCCCAGCGGCAACCTGCCGCTGGCGCGTCGGGTCACCGGCAGCCGGCTGGGCATTCTAGGTCTCGGCCGCATCGGCCACGCAGTAGCCAAGCGCGCCGAGGGCTTCAGCATGCCCGTGCGTTACCACAACCGCCGGCCGCTCGCCGACTGCCCCTACGAGTACGCCGGCAGCCTGGTGGAGTTGGCGCGCTGGGCCGACGTGCTGCTGCTGACCTGCGTTGGCGGCCCGCAGACTCGCGGTCTGGTGAGCCGCGAAGTGCTCGATGCGCTCGGCCCGGACGGCCTGCTGGTGAACGTCGCGCGCGGTTCGGTGGTGGACGAGCCGGCGCTGGTCGAGGCACTGCAGGCGGGCCGCCTCGGCGGCGCCGCGCTGGATGTGTTCGCCGAGGAACCCCAGGCGCCCGAGGCGCTGCTGGGCATGGATAACGTGGTCCTGCTGCCGCACATCGGCAGCGCCACCCGGGAAACCCGCGGTGCGATGGAGGACCTGGTGCTGGCCAACCTGCAGCGCTTCCTCGCCGAGGGGCAGTTGGTGACGCCGGTCTGAGTACGGCTGGCGTCCGTACACGGCACGGGCCATAAGCCTGCGTCGGCATTGCATGACCCATCGCCGCCGCACCTGGGGCGCCACAAGCGCCCTAGCGGTGTGGCGGCACACATTCTGGAAAGACGCATGGCTTCGTTCGACGAACTCCACCTGACCCGTGGCGGTTTTCAGCTCGCCGTCTGCCCGGCGCTGGGCGGCGCGATCACCCGTTTCGCCTTCGACGGCTTCGATCTGCTGCGGCCCTGGGATGGCAGCGAGCAGGTACGGCGCACGGGCTGCTTCGTGCTGGCGCCGTATTCCAACCGCGTCGCCGATGGCCGCTTCGACTTTGACGGCAGCTCCCATCAACTGCGACGCAACTCGGCCGATCACGCCTTGCCGATTCATGGCGTGGCCTGGAAGCGGGCCTGGCAGCTGGACGAGCGGGGCGCCGATCACCTGCTGCTCAGCCTGTCGCATGACCCGCGCGAGGGCGAGAACACCGCGGACTGGCCGTTCGCCTTTCACCTCAGCCAGCGACTGCAGCTTCTCGATGACGGCCTGGCACTGGAGCTACGGCTGCACAACCGCGACAGCCGGCCGATGCCGGCGGGACTCGGCTGGCATCCGTACTTCCCTCGGCATGCCGGTGTCGAGTTGCAGTTCGCCGCCGCGACGGTTTGGCTGGCCGATGAGCAGCAGCTGCCGCTGCACCAGGCGGCGATTCCGGCTAGCTGGGATTTCCGCCAGCTACGCGCGGTGGACGAGCCCGGGCTGGACAACAATTTCAGCGGCTGGAACGGCCAGGCCCAGCTCTGCTGGCCGGAGCAGCGGCTGAGCCTGGCGATCGAGGCTGGGCCGGGGCTGCAGCATCTGATCGTCTACACCCCGCCGGCCGTCCAGGGCTTCATCGCCGTGGAGCCGGTGTCGCACGCCAATGGCGCACTCAATCGTGGCGCAGAAGGGCTGGAAATCCTCGCGCCCGGACAGACCCTGATCCGTGATTGCCGCTGGCGGCTCAGTCCAGCGGCGGGCTGACCGCGCCGGCTGCCATCTGCTCAGAGGCGACCCTCCAGCAACGGGCAGGCAAGGCATTTCCACGAAAAGCCGAACCGCTCGGCAAAACAAAACACATCTTCTAAATGCAAACATTTATCAATATCATGCGCGTTCACATAACAACCAAGGAAGAACGCCATGAGTCGCGTTGTCGCTTCGCCTCCATTTTCGTTGCGCCCGCTGGTGCTGGGTCTGCCCATGCTGGTCGCCTGCTTCGCCGTGGAGGCGCAGGAAGCGGTCGAGCTGGAGGCACAGCAGATCACCGCGCCGCGCGAAGTCGAGCGGGGTAATGGCCCGGTGGAAGGCTACGTTGCCAAGCGCAGCGTCAGCGCCACCAAGACCGACACACCGATCATCGAAACGCCGCAGTCGATCAGCGTGATCACTGCCGACCGCATTCGCGACCAGGGCTCGCTGACCATCCAGGACTCGCTGCGCTACGTGGCCGGCATGCGCGGCGAGGCCTATGGCTTCGACAGTCGCGGCGACTTCGCGCTGATCCGCGGCGTTGCGCCAACACTCTTCTTGGATGGCCTGCAGCAGAGCGTGGGCTTCTACACGAACTCACGTACCGATCCGTTCACCCTGGAACGCGTCGAGGTGATCAAGGGGCCATCCTCGATGCTCTACGGGCAGAGTTCGGTCGGCGGCCTGCTCAATTTCGTCAGCAAGCGTCCGCAGGCGGAACAGAAGAGCGAGCTGCAGCTGCAGTACGGCAGCTTTGATCGCAAGCAGATCGCCTTCGACAGCACCGGTCCGCTGGACGACGATGGCACGCTGCTCTATCGCGTGGTGGCGATCCAGCGCGACAGCCAGACCCAGGTCGATCACACCAAGGACAACCGTCTGCTGTTCATGCCGTCATTGACCTGGCGCCCGAACGAGCAGTTCGAATGGACGCTGATAGCCAACGTGCAGAAGGACGATGGCGGCACCACCAGTGGGTTCCTGCCGCACCGCGGCACTGTGCTCAGTGCGCCTTATGGCGAGATCGGCAGTGAGCGCTTCGTCAGCGAGCCCGGATTCGACGAGTACGACACCGAGCAGAAAGCGCTCACCTCGCAGATGGCCTGGCGCCTGGACGACACCTGGACACTGCGGCAGAACCTGCGCTGGCAGAAGAGCAAGGTCAGCTACCAGTCCATATACGGATGGCCGCCAGTACTGGGCGCCGACGACCGCACGGTCAATCGTGTCTATTACGTTTCCAAGCCGGAAGTGACCATCTGGAGCGCAGACCATCAGGCCGAGTCGCGCTTCGACACCGGCCCGCTGCAGCACACCGCGCTGGTGGGCATCGACTATCGGCATGCGGTCACCGATAGCCGGACCGCTCGCGGTAACGCTACGCCGCTGGACCTTTACGACCCGGTGTACGGCACCTTCGATCCGTCCGGCATCACCCTGTCTGACGTTCCGCAGCAGCGTGTCGCGCAGCAGGGTCTTTATGTTCAGGACCAGATCCGTCTGGACAAGTGGCTGGCCACCCTGGGCCTGCGCAAGGACTGGGCCGACACCCGCGTCGAGCAGGGCACCCGGCAGAAGGATGACGCGGTCACCGGTCGCGTCGGTCTGACTTACCTGTTCGACAATGGTGTGGCGCCCTACATCAGCTACAGCGAGTCCTTCACCCCTATCATCGGTCTGGATAACGTCACTCAGCAGTCCTACAAGCCGCTAGAAGGCGAGCAGTGGGAGCTCGGTGTGAAGTATCAGCCGGCTGGCAGCAACACGCTGCTCACGGCCGCAGTGTTCGATCTGCGCGAGAAGAACCGCCAGATGCCGAACCCGGCAAACCCGCTCAGCACCATTCAGGCCGGTGAAGCGCGGGTCAAGGGGCTGGAGCTGGAAGGGCTGGTGGAGATGAACTCGAACTGGGATCTGATCGGCACCTACACCTACCTGGACAGCGAAGTGGTCAAGGGACCGGTCGCCCAGCAGGGCAAGCGCATCGCCAGCGTGCCCGAACACATGGCCTCGCTGTGGTCGCAGCATCGCTTCAGCATCGCCGGCATTCCCGGCTTCAGCGCCGGTGCCGGGGTGCGCTATGTCGGCGCCAGCTGGGACGGCACCGATAGCCTGAAGACGCCTTCGACCACGCTGTTCGACGCCATGCTCGGCTACGCCTACCAGGACTGGTCGCTCACCCTCAACGCCACCAACCTGGAAGACGAGACCTACTACACCACCTGTCTGTCACGCGGCGACTGCTTCACCGGCAACCGTCGCACGCTGACAGCGACGGCGAGCTACAGCTTTTGATCGCCGCTGAGCCAGGCGCCGCATACCGACCTGCAAGGGAGGGCTCCAGGTGAGTCGCAACATATCCATCAACCGCTGGAACATCGCGTCGCGCGTGCTCGCGGCGCTGGTCGGCGGTTACGCGGTCGCCTACGCGGTGACCGCCTTTCTTGCGGTCTACCTGCCGCTGGCGCGCCCTGATCGTGTGGTGTTTTCCAGCCTGGCGAGCTTCGCCGTGTGGACCGCCGTGGTGATCTACGTGTTCGCTGCCCGCAGCGCCACACGGGTATGGCTGTTGATCGTCGGCGTGACTGCGGTGCTGTGCCTGGCCGCATTCTTTTCCGGTGACTGGAGGGTGCGTCCATGAAACTGCGCCAAAGCATGGCCGGCCTGCACACCTGGGGCGGACTGCTACCGAGCTGGTTGCTGTTCGTGATCATCTTCGCCGGCACCGTCGCCTGCTTCGACAAGGAACTCAGCCGCTGGATGCGTCCCGCGCTGCACGACGGCGTGGTATCGAGTCTGGGCGCCGATGACGTGCACGGCTGGTTGCAGCAGAACGTCAGCGAGGAGCTGCATGCCTTCTGGATGCACGGCCCCACCGAGCGCGAGCCCTATTGGCGACTGGGCTGGGAAGTGGACGCCACCAAGACGATCCACAACGTCGCCTTCGACCCGCGCAGTGCGCAGGCCGAACCGATGGCGGAAACCGTCGGTGGCGAGTTCTTCTTCAAGCTGCATTACAACCTGCACGCCGGCGACATCGGCATGTACATCGTCGGTTTGGCCGGCATGTTCATGCTTGTCGCGCTGGTGTCGGGAGTGATCATCCACCGGCGCATCTTCAAGGACTTCTTCACCTTGCGGCCCAAGGCCAACGGGCAGCGTGCATGGCTCGATGCGCACAACCTGTTCGGCGTGGTCGGCTTTCCATTCCATCTGGTGCTGGCCTACACCGGCGTGGCGATCTTCGTTGCGTCCTACATGCCGGCTGCCGCCCAGGTGAGCTATTCCGGCAACGTCATGCAGTACTTCGGCGAGGTGATGGGCAGCTTCGAGCGCGAAGAAGTGGGCCAGCCGCCACCGGCTCCGGTGTCCCTCGATGCGCTGATGGTCGAGTCGCAGCGGCAGTGGGGCGGAGGCGAGGCGGGCTGGGTCAGCGTGCATCATCCCGATGATGCGTCGGCGGTGGTGGACGTCCGGCGCCGGGACCGTTCGCGGATCGGCTCGCCGCAGGACACCCTCAGCTACGACGCCGGCACTGGTGAACTGCTCAACCGTCAGGATGCCTCCACCGGCTATCGCGCCTACCTCTGGCTGGCGGGGCTGCACATGGCGCAGTTCGGCGGCACGCTGGTGCGTCTGCTCTATCTGCTGATGGGGCTTGCCGGTTGCGCCATGCTGGTCGGCGGGCTGCAGGTCTGGCTGGCCAAACGCGAGCAGCGCGGTGATGCGAGCGTGGTCTGGGTGCGTGCGCTGAACGCCTCGGTGTTCGCCGGCCTGCCGCTGGCCAGCCTGGCGCTGCTGTGGGGCAACCGGTTGATCCCGGCCGGTTTCGCCGAGCGGGCGGTCGCCGAAGGCTGGGTGTTCGCCGGCGCCTGGCTGCTGGTCGCGCTCTGGTCCGTGCTGCGGCGTCAGCAGGCGCGGCAACTGCTGCGTGAGCAGTTGCTAATCGGTGCGGCGCTTGCGCTCGGCTTGCCGCTCATCAACGCGCTGAGCTCCGATGGTCACCTGATCGCCAGTCTCGGACGTGGTGACTGGGCGCTGGCATCGGTCGATCTGTTCATGATCGTCGCCGGGCTGATCTGTGCGACCTGCGCCTGGCGCCTGAACACAACCCCGGCTGCCGCTGCGGTGCGCGGTCGTGCGACTCGAGTACAGGAGGCATGAACGTGCTGCTATTGGCTTTTGCCCTGGCCTATCTGGGCATGGCGTTGTTGTGCCTGACGATGAATCGCCACCGGGGCGTGCTGTTGCGCGCCGGTACGCGTCTGCCTGGCGTGGTGATCCTGCGTTTGCTGGCTGCGGGCTGTTTCGGCATCGCCTTGTGGCTGGGAATCGCCAGCCAGGGCGGCGAGATCGGAACGGTGGTATGGCTTTGTCTGGTGATGCTATCGGGGTTGCTGCTGGTACTGCTGTTGGCCTGGCGTGCGCACTGGGTGCTGCCCGCGGCGCCGTTACTGACGCTGGGCGGTATCTTGCAGGGGGTGTTGTAACGGCTGGGCGCCGGGTTCGCCCGGCGTGAGACGAAAAAAGGCCCGTCAGACGACGGGCCAAAGATTTACCGCAACCGGAGCGAGGAGGGTTGCGTACTGCGCTACCGCTTACAGCACAGATAGCGGGTAGTTGAAGATCAGGCGGTTCTCGTCGAACTCGTTGGCGCTGTAGTCGCGACGGATGCTGGAGTTGCGCCACTTGACGTTGAGGTTCTTGAACGGACCGCTCTGCACCGTATAGGCGAGCTCCGACTCGCGGCCCCATTCCTTGCCGTCATCCACGCCGCCAGCTTCGATGCGATCGCCGCTGATGTAGCGGTTCATGATCGTCAGACCCGGAACGCCCATGCCGGTGAAGTTGTAGTCATGGCGCAGCTGCCAGGAGCGCTCGTTGCGGTTGTCGTAGGCCGAGTTGAACGAGTCGTTGGCCAGGGTGCCGCCGCTGGTGCCGTTGACGCGCATCCAGCCATTGTCGCCGCTGACCTTCTGCAGGCCGACGTAGAAAGTGTTGCCACCCACTTGCAGACCGAACAGACCGGAGTAGGTCTTGTTGTCCAGGTCGCCGACCCGCGCACTGCCTTCTTCCTTGCCGGTGAAATAGCCGAGGTTGGCGGTCAGCGCCATGCCTTCGCCGATTGGCTGGGTGTGCAGGAACTGGAAGTAGTTCTGTTGGTAGATGTCTTCCAGTCGTGCATGCCAGGCGCCGACCTTGGTCTTGGCGCCAAGCTCGTACTCGCCACCCACGAAGTTGAAACGGTCGGACGTCACGCCAGCGAAACCCTGCAGGAACATGTCGTCCATGCTGCCGTCGTCGCGCGGGCTGTTCTGCCGCATCTGGCCGCCGTAAAGCGCCAGGCCGTTGATCTCCCTGGAGGTGATCATGCCGCCCTGGAAGGTCTGCGGCAGCGAGCGGCCGTCATCCGAGCGCAGGATCGGCAATGCCACCATCCACTCACCGACACGCACTTCGGTCTCGGACAGCTTGGCCTTGGCCGCGACTGCCACGCGGGCGAAATCATCCGGCGGATGGCGGTCGCCCGGTGCGCCATGTACCGGCAGCAGGCCGGTGCCGTAGGTGCCGCCACCGCCATCGAGCTTGACGGCCAACAAGCCCAGCGCATCCACACCGAAACCGACCGGGCCAGGCGTGTAGCCGGACTGGAAGTTGAGGATGAAGCTCTGTGTCCATTCCTCACCCTTGCTCTGGGCGTAGTCGGGGTCGACGAAGTTACGGTTGATGTAGAAGTTGCGCAGGTTCAGTGAAAGCTTTGCGTCATCGATGAAGCCTTCGGCTTGCGCGCTGGCGGTAAAGCCGAGCGATGCCAGGGTCATGCAGCCGCCAGCGAACAGCGCGACGGACGAGGGGGTGCGTGGGGTCATTATTGTTGTGCTCCCTTGCTTGATGGGCCGCCCCGGTGTGGCCACCGTGGGGGCGGTGGTCTATGCCTGATGGCAAGTCTAATGACGTCAGTTGTCATATGACTGCTCGCATTATGGGCATGCCTGCATCGTTGTCAACGTCGCCTAAAGTCGAACGCAAGGGCAGGTTGTATGGGCGGCTGGCAGTTTTTTAGCCCGTAGAATGGCCATGAGCGCCATTCTGGCGGCTATGCAGCGCTTGAAGATGGGCTATTGCATCTCGTCGGATGCGTGCCCGAAGGATCACCCTTGAATCGACGGGTGATCGTATGACCTAGGGGCGGCGATAGGGTGAGGTTGCTGCCGGAGAGAGATCGAAGGTGCCTTTCTCGACGAAGCGCTGGGTGCCGAACAGGCCGCCGGCAAGCTTGCCGCGCAGCACGTAGGGCACCTCGTCGAGACCGACGTGCTCGGCCAGCCCCAGCGCCTGGCGCGCAGCCGAGAAGGCGGAAATGGTCACCGGCACGCTGAGCACGCTCTCGCCGAAGCGCGGCACCGTGCCGCGCTGGTCGCTGACGCCGCTGGCCAGTCGGCGACCGTTGACCTCCAGATCGAGGGCGACGCCGTTGTAATCGATGGCGGCCTCGTTGGGGTTCTGCAGGCGCAGCCGGACCATGAAGCGCAACTCCAGACCTTCGCCCTGCAGCGGCTGGATGCCGGCGACCTGAACGTTCAGCGGGTCGCGTGGCGAAAAGGCTGCGCAGGCGCCGAGCGCCGAGGCAAGCAGGGCGATCAGCAGCAGACGCAGCGGGCGGTGAAGCGTGGCAAGTATGTGCACTCAGGGTTTCCTGTCGAGGTTCTTGATGCCCTGCAGCAGCTCGATGGGCAGCGGGAAGACGATGGTGGAGCTCTTGTCGCCGGCGATGTTGCTCAGCGTCTGCATGTAGCGCAGCTGCATCGCGCCTGATTGCCGGCCGAGCATTTCGGCGGCCTGCATCAGTTTTTCCGAAGCCTGCAGTTCGCCCTCTGCATGAATGACCTTGGCGCGCCGCTCGCGTTCCGCCTCGGCCTGGCGCGCGATGGCGCGGACCATGGACTCGTCGAGGTCGACGTGCTTGATCTCGACGTTGGCCACCTTGATGCCCCAGGCGTCGGTCTGTGCGTCCAGAACCTGCTGGATATCGGTGTTGAGCCGCTCGCGCTCGGCCAGCATGTCGTCCAGTTCGTGCTTGCCGAGTACCGCGCGCAAGGTGGTTTGCGCCAGCTGGCTGGTCGCCGAGTGGTAGTCCTCGACCTCGATGATCGCCTTCTGCGCATCGAGCACTCGGTAATACACCACCGCATTGACCTTCACCGAGACGTTGTCGCGGGAGATCACGTCCTGCGTCGGCACGTCCAGCACCAGTGTGCGCAGGTCGACCCGCACCATCTGCTGCACGCCGGGGATGATCAGAATCAGCCCAGGCCCTTTGACCTTCCAGAAGCGGCCGAGCATGAACACCACGCCGCGTTCGTACTCGCGCAGGATGCGAAACGCCGAGGCCAGCACCCCCACCAGCAATACCAGCAGCACCAGAAAACTCATTTCATAAGCCATGGTTCAGCTCCTCTCGATTGGTTGCAGATGGTGGCGCGACCTCCAGTTGCAGACCGTCCCGGGCGATCACGCGCACCTGCTGGCCGACCTGCAGTGCGGTGGTGCTGCGCACCTGCCAGTTCTCGCCGTGCAGGTGCACCCAGCCGCTGTGCGGGTTCTGTGTTGGCACTGCGTCGACCAGCACCAGGCTGCCGATCAGCGCGCTGTCGCCGCTGACCAGCCGCTGGCGTCTCGCTTTCAACGCCATGGCGACGAGGGCGAACACCAGCAGGGCGCTGATGATTCCCAGCGGCACGATCAGCGAGAGCGGTATGCCGAAACCGGGCACGTCGGTGTCGATCAGGATCACCGCGCCGGTGACGAACGCGGCAACGCCACCGATGCCGAGCATGCCGAAGCTGGGCAGAAAGCCCTCGGCGACCATGAAGGCGATGCCGAGCAGGATCAGCGCGACGCCGGCGTAGTTCACCGGCAGCAGTTGCAGCGCATACAGCGCAAGGATCAGGCAGATGCAGCCGAGCACGCCGCCGCCACCCATGCCCGGGCTGGAAAATTCGAGGATCAGCCCGTAGATGCCGATCATCATCAGGATCAGCGCGACGCTCGGGTTGGTGATCACCGCCAGCAGGCGTACCCGCCAGTCCGGCGCATGCTCGATCAGCTGCGCATCGGCGGTGTTCAGGCTGACGTCGCCCGCGATGGTGGCGAGGGTCTTGCCGTCGAGCTGGCGCAGCAGGTCGGCGACATCGCGCGCCAGGTAATCGATCACCTCCAGTTCCAGCGCTTCGCTGGCAGACAGGCTGACCGCCTCGCGCACCGCCTGCTCGGCCCACTCGGCGTTGCGTTCGCGCAGCTGAGCGAGGCCGCGGATATAGGCCGCCGCATCGTTGATCTGCTTGCGGCTCATGGCATCGGCGGGCTTCTGCGTGTCCTCATCCTTTTCGCCCTTCGGCTGCTCGGGTGGAGCACCGGGCATACCGCCGCCGATCTGCACCGGCGTTGCCGCGCCGAGATTGGTACCGGGCGCCATCGCCGCGACATGACTGGCGTAGAGCATGTAGGTGCCGGCGCTGGCGGCACGGGCGCCGCTGGGGGTGACATAGGTGGCCACCGGGATCGGGCTGGCGAGGATCGCCTTGATGATGGCGCGCATGGAAACGTCGAGCCCGCCGGGAGTGTCCAGCTCCAGCACCACCAGTTGTGCGCCCTCGTCGCGGGCATGTTCGAGGCCGCGCAATACATAGTCGGCACTGGCCGGACCGATGGCGCCATCCACCCGCAGCAGTGTCACCGGCGCCGCGGCGCTCGCACCCTGGACCGCCAGCGCGCAGAGCAGGAAAAGCAGCCAGCTAAGGGGGTGGCGAGGCATGACGATGTCCTCTGGCGACGGCACGGCACAGTGTCGTGCCCTTGCTGGCAGCTTAGACCACCGCCGTGCTGGCACAGCGAGGCAGGACGCCGCGCATCCGCCGGCCGGGCTGAACTCCGGTCGCGTCCACGGCCTCAGAGCCAGTAAGGGCAGGCCTTCCGGCCTGCATGCTGATCAAGGGAGTCGCCATGCGCATCCATCATTTGAACTGTGGCTGCATGTGTCCGCTCGGCTGCCTGAAGCATCGCGCCGAGACGCGGTTCTGCAGTCACGACTCGCGGGAACTGGCGCGCATGCAGGGCGGGGCGCACTGATGGCGGCGCCACGCAGCAAGACGGTCGAGACGATGATGGCCGCGGTGCGCTGGATCGGCTTCGCTGCCTGTTCGGTCGCCGCCGTCGGCTATGCAGCGATCGGCAATTACAACATGGCCGGGGCGATGCTCGCGCTGGCCGTGCTTTCCTGGATCAATATCCGCCGCAAGCGCGGGGCGCCGCCGCCCCGCAGCTGAATGCCTCAGCGTCTGCGCCGGCCCAGCGCCCAGCCTGCGCCCAGGGCCAGTAGCGTGCCGGCACCCAGCGCGAGCTTGCCAACAGTCGCCGAGCTGAGCGCCAGCGCACGTGGCTGGGCCTGATCGCTGAAGCGTCCCTCGGTGGCGTGCAGCCCCTCGACCGGCTCGAACAGGTTGTCGGGTCGGCCCTCAGGCGCGCGTTCGGGGATCAGCTGGCCGTCCCAGGCTTGCCGCGCGAGCATGCGATCGAGCAGGCCGGGCATGAACAGCGTGCCGATGATCGCCTTCAGGCTCGCGCTGCCGACCCACAGCTCTCGCGGCGCCTCCCGGGCTGCGTGCAGGATCGCACGGGCGGCGACCTCCGGCGTGTGGATCGGTGGCACCGGCTGCGCACGCCAGCCGATCTTGTTGCGCGCCCATTCGAACTGCGGCGTGTTGTGCGCCGGCAGCTGCACCATGCTCAGGCGGATGGCGCTGTTGTCGTGAATCAGCTCGCAGCGCAGCGAGTCGATGAAACCGCGGATGGCGAACTTGGCGCCGCAATAGGCGGACTGCAGCGGTATCGCGCGGTAGGCCAGCGCCGAGCCAACCTGGACGATGGTGCCGCGGTTGCGCGAGCGCATGTGGCGCAGCGCGGCCAGGGTGCCATGCACGCTGCCGAGATAGGTCACCTCGGTGACGCGGCGGATCTCCTCGGCGGTCAAGGCAGCGAAGGGGCCGAACACCGTGGCCATCGCCGCATTGACCCAGACATCGATGGCGCCGAGCTCCGCTTCGATGCGGCTGGCTGCGGCATCCAGCGCAGCGGCATCGGCGACGTCTGCGGAAATCGCCAGAACCGTCGCGCCGAGCGCTTCGAGTTGCTCCTGGGTGTCGCGCAGGCCCTGTTCGCCGCGCGCGATCAGCGCGACCCGGTAGCCGGCTTTGGCGAAAGCCTCGGCGGTCGCACGGCCGACTCCGGCGGTCGCTCCACAGATCACCGCGGTTGGTTCTGGCATAGGAAACCCTCTGGTCGATGCATGGGAAAGCCGCGTGGTGGCACGCAAGCTGTGGTTAGACGACCCGCGCAAGCCGTGGCGAGTTCCGACCCCGGCGCCGGGGTTGTTCCCTACCGAATTGCTCGGCTATCGACCAATGGCCAATGGCGGCTACGCCTTTGGTCTGGGATGGTTAGCAGGCTAAGCGAAAGCTGGCGCCGCCCCTTTGCTCAAAAGGCGAAGCGGCATGACGCACGATGCCACTCTAGGTGGCTGCGTCTTCCCTCTCTGAGCATCCATCCGATGCCCTCGGCGGCTTATCCGGTCGCCTGCGGACTTTTCTACCCGCTGCCCTGCGGCAGCGGGCATCCCGCCTCACAGCAAGGAACCCGTCTGCGCCGATCAGGTCGATTCAGTAGGCCCTCTTGATGGCCATCCCTGACTGACGGAGACCCTGATGGACCTTATCCGCATCATCGTTGCGATTCTGCTGCCACCGCTTGGTGTGTTTCTCCAAGTCGGCTTCGCTGGCGCGTTCTGGCTGAACATCCTGTTGACGCTGCTCGGCTACATTCCCGGCATCATCCACGCCGTCTGGATCATCGCCCGCCGCTGATCGTCCCGGCCCGGGTTCTGCCGGGCCGTTTTTGAACTCCTCTCCCTGCCCGTGTAGAGTCGCGCGTTCTGCGCTGCGGAACCTATTACGCGCGAAACACTCAAGAAAACGCTGGTAACCCAGCGCCATCGAACCTTGCTGGCGTCTGCACATCCATGCGCGTTCAGCCCACTCCGGGCATACGGAAAGGAAACCATGAGCGAGTCCTTCATCGACCAGAGCAATTTCAGACGGATACTCAACCGTAACGTGGCCGTGCCACTGGGTTTCGGTTTCCTCAGCGCCTTCTTCTTCAGCGCCATCGTCTATTACCTGCTGAGCGTCGGCCATTGGGTCGAACAATCGGTCAAAGGGGTCGCCCACGCCCATGAAGCGTTGCGCCTGGTCGCCGACCTGGAAACCGGTCTGCGCGGCTACCTGATCGCCGGTGAGGAGCCGTTTCTCGACCCCTATCGCCAGGGGCTGGGGCAGATGGAGCGCGAGCTGGACGCGCTCAAGGTCTACGCGGGCAGCGACCCTCTGCAGCTTTCGCGCCTCGAGAAAATCGACGCGGCCCACCATCTCTGGCTGGCTTTTGCCGAAGAGGGCATCTCACGGCGGGCGGCCGGTGAGCCGGTGGTCGATTACGTGCGCACCCGCCGGGGCCTGGACCTGACCAACCAGCGGCGCAACCTGCTCAACGAATTCATTGCCGAGGAGCGCCAACTGCGCGCCCAGCGCACCGATACTTCGGAAGTCATCACCACCGCGCTGATCGGTGGCTTCCTGCTGTTCAGCCTGATTTTCAGCGGCATGCTGGTCTATCTCGGTCGTCGTGACCTGACCTCCTTGTCCACCACCTACTCAGAGTTGCTGGGCAAGCAACATGCCCATGCCGAGGCATTGGAACAACAGGCCTGGTATCGCACCGGGCAGACCCAGCTCAGCGATTCGATCATCGGCGAACTGGCCTTGCCGGCACTGGGCCAAGGCGTGCTGAACTTCCTCTCGCGCTACATCGACGCGGCCGTGGGTGCGCTGTACGTGGTGCAGGACGGCAAGCTGCAGCGCGTCGCCGAATACGCCTACGACCCGGATCACCTGCAGAGCGGCCGAACGCTCAACGTCGGCACCGGTCTGGTCGGCCAGGCAGCGCTCGAACGCCGGGTCATGGCGCTGGAAGACCTGCCGGCGGATTATCTCAAGGTCACCTCGGCGCTGGGTGACACCGCGCCGCGCTCGGTGCTCATCGTGCCGGTGGAAGACAGCGGCATGCTCAACGGCGTGATCGAACTCGGCTTCCTGCGGCCATTGCGCGAGCAGGACAGCGAACTGCTGCGACGCATCGCTCCGAGCATCGCCTCGGCCATCGAAGCCGCGCGCTACCGTCAGCGCCTGCAGAAGGTGCTGGCCGAGACCCAGCAGCTCAACGAGGAGCTGCAGGTGCAGCAGGAAGAGCTGCGCGCCGCCAACGAGGAGCTGGAGGAGCAATCCAACGCCCTGCGCGAATCCCAGGCGCACATGGAAGAGCAACAGGCCGAGCTGGAGCAGACCAACGAACAGCTGGCCGAGCAGACCGAGGCCCTGGCCCGTCAGCGCGATCAGATGGACGAGAAGAACCAGCGCCTGAACGAGGCGCAGCTGATGCTCGAACAGCGCGCCGATGAGCTGCAGCGCGCCAGCCGCTACAAGTCCGAATTCCTCGCCAACATGTCCCACGAGCTGCGTACGCCGCTGAACAGCTCGCTGATCCTGGCCAAGTTGCTAGCTGACAACCCGGCCGGCAATCTCAGCGACGAGCAGGTCCAGTTCGCCCGCTCGATCTACTCGGCGGGCAACGACCTGCTCACGCTGATCAACGACATTCTCGACATTTCCAAAGTGGAAGCCGGCAAGTTCGAGGTCCATCCCGAGCTAACCATCCTCTCCCGTCTGGTCGACGGCATGAAGAATCTGTTCTTGCCCCAGGCGATGGAGCGCTCGCTGCAGTTCAGCGTCGAACTGGCCGACGACCTGCCGGCCAGCCTGTTCACCGACCGCCAGCGGCTGGAGCAGATCCTCAAGAACCTGTTGGCCAACGCCTTCAAGTTCACCGAGAAGGGTTCGGTGACGCTGCGTGTGGAGCCTCGTGATGACGACCTGCTGGCCTTCGCCGTGCGCGATACCGGCATTGGCATCGCGCAGGAACAGCAGGCAGTAATCTTCGAAGCGTTCCGCCAGGCCGACGGCACCACCAATCGGCGTTACGGCGGCACCGGCCTGGGCCTGTCGATTTCCCGCGAGCTGGCCAACCTGCTCGGTGGCCAGATCGAGGTGCAGAGCGCGCCGGGGGCGGGCAGCACCTTCACCCTGGTCGTGCCGCAGAGCTACAGCGAAGCACGCGTTGCCGAGCCGCTTGTGGTGGAGCCGAGCAGCAGCCCGTCTCTGCCGAGCCGGCCGGTCGAGCCGCCGCAGCGCCGCGCAGAGCCGCAAGCGCCGCGCCATGCGGTCAGTGCACCGCCGCAGCGCCTACCGGATGACCGCGACAGATTCCCCTTCAAGGAGCGCTGCGTGCTGGTCATCGAGGACGAGCCGCAGTTCGCCCGCATCCTCCACGATCTCGCCCATGAACTGCAGTACAGCTGCCTGCTGGCGCAGAACGCCGACGACGGCTTCGATACCGCGCTGCAGTACAAGCCGGACGCGATCCTGCTCGACATGCGCCTGCCGGACCACTCCGGCCTGACCGTGCTCGAGCGCCTCAAGGAAAACCCGGCGACGCGGCATATCCCGGTCCACGTGGTCTCCGTGGAGGATCGCAAGGAGGCTGCGATGCAGATGGGCGCGGTGGGCTATGCGATGAAGCCGACCACCCGCGAGGAACTGAAGGACGTGTTCAGCCGCCTGGAAGCCAAGCTGGCGCAGAAGGTCAAACGCATCCTGCTGGTCGAGGACGACGCCCTGCAGCGGGAGAGCATGTCGCGGCTGATCGAGGACGTCGACATCGAGATCACCGCTGTCGAGTTCGGCGCGCAGGCGCTGGAACAGCTGCGCGATACGGTGTTCGACTGCATGATCATCGACCTCAAGCTGCCGGACATGGACGGCAGCGAGCTGCTCGAGCGCATGGCCAAGGAGGACATCTGCTCCTTCCCGCCGGTGATCGTCTATACCGGGCGCAACCTCACCCGCGACGAAGAAGCGGCGCTGCTCAAGTACTCGCGCTCGATCATCATCAAGGGCGCGCGCTCGCCGGAGCGTCTGCTCGACGAGGTCACGCTGTTCCTGCACAAGGTCGAGTCGGATATGCCGCCGGAGCGGCAGAAGATGCTGAAAAGCGCGCGCAGCCGCGAGAAGGCCTTCGAGGGCCGCAAGATCCTGGTGGTGGACGACGACGTGCGCAACGTCTTCGCCCTGACCAGCGCGCTGGAACAGAAGGGCGCGCTGGTGGAAATCGCCCGCAATGGCCTGGAGGCCATCGACAAGCTGCAGCACGACACTGACATCGACCTGGTGCTGATGGACATCATGATGCCGGAAATGGATGGCTTCACCGCCATGCAGGAAATTCGCAAGGATGTTCGTTTCGCCAAACTGCCAATCATCGCGGTAACCGCCAAGGCGATGAAGGATGACCAGGATCGCTGCCTGAGCGCTGGTGCCAATGACTACCTGGCCAAACCCATCGACCTCGACCGGCTGTTCTCGCTGATCCGCGTCTGGCTGCCGAAAGTGGAGCTGCTGTGAAATGCCCGACCGTAATGTCGAGATCGAACTCAAGCTGCTGATCGAGGCCATCTACCTCAAGTACAGCTACGATTTTCGCGACTACTCCGGCGCCTCGCTCAAGCGCCGGGTGTTGCTGTCGCTCAAGCAGCTGAACTGCGACAGCATCTCGGAACTGCAGCGCAAGATTCTCTACGACCCGCAGGCTTTCATGGACCTGCTGCAGTACCTCACCATTCCGGTCAGCGAGATGTTCCGCGACCCGAGCTACTTCCGCTCGCTGCGCGAGCATGTAGTGCCGGTGCTGCGCACCTATCCGTCGCTGAAGATCTGGATCGCCGGTTGCAGCACCGGGGAAGAGGTCTACTCGATGGCCATCCTGCTCAAGGAGGAAGGTCTGCTGGAGCGCTCGATCATCTATGCCACCGACATCAACCCGCGTTCGCTGGAGCAGGCGCGCCAGGGCATCTTCGCCATCGACCACCTGCGCCAGTACACGGCCAACTATCAGCAGGCCGGCGGCACGCGCAGCTTTTCCGACTATTACACCGCCGCTTACGACTCGGCGATCATGGACAAGGCGCTGAAAGAAAAGGTTACGTTTGCCGACCATAGCCTGGCGACCGATAGCGTATTTTCCGAAACGCAGTTGATCTCCTGCCGCAACGTGCTGATCTATTTCAACAAGCCGCTGCAGGATCGTGCCTTCGGGCTGTTTCACGAATCGCTCTGCCATCGGGGTTTTCTCGGCCTCGGCAGCAAGGAAACCGTCGAGTTTTCCGGCTACGCCAGCTACTACGAGCCGTTCGACAAATCGGAAAGGATCTTCCGCAAGCTATGAGCAGCCCCGCGCAGGCGCTTCTTCAGGCGAGACGCCAGCCGCCCATCGAGGCGGTGGTGATCGGTGCGTCCGCCGGTGGGCTGGAGGCGCTCGGCATGGTGCTCGAAGGCCTGCCCAGCGGTTACCGTCCACCGATTCTGGTGGTCCAGCACATACCTGCCAGCGGACCCACTCATCTGGCCGAGATCTTCGCTCGCAGAACCCGGCTGCAGGTCAAGGAAGCGAACGACAAGGACCAGTTACGCTGCGGAATGCTGTACTTTGCCGCACCCGGTTATCACCTGTTGGTCGAGAATGACCGCAGCCTGTCGCTGAGCCAGGACGATGCGGTGCATTTTTCCCGCCCGTCGATCGACGTGCTGTTCGAATCGGCAGCCGATACCTGGGGCGCGCAGGTCGCCGGTGTTCTGCTGACCGGCGCCAACGAGGACGGCGCTGCCGGTCTCGAGGCGATTCACCGCTGCGGCGGTTTGACCGTGATCCAGGACCCCGCCGAAGCGGCGGTGCCGACCATGCCACGCGCCGCCCTGCAGCGCTTCGCACCGGATTTCATCTTGCCTCTGCGCGACATCCACCGTTTGTTGCGAGAACTGGAGTGACCATGCCCGACCGTGCCGACGAGGTGAACCTGCTGATCGTCGATGACCTGCCGGAAAACCTGCTGGCGCTGGATGCCTTGTTGCAGGCGCCTGGCGTGCGGGTGCATCAGGCCGAGTCGGCCGAGCAGGCGCTCGAACTGTTGCTGCGGTACGAGTTCGCCCTGGCCATTCTCGACGTACAGATGCCGGGCATGGACGGCTTCCAGCTGGCCGAGCTGATGCGTGGCACCGAGCGCACCAAGCAGATCCCGATCGTTTTCGTCAGCGCGGCCGGCCGCGAGCTCAATTACGCCTTCAAGGGCTACGAGAGCGGTGCGGTGGATTTCATGCACAAACCGCTGGATGCCCATGCGGTGCGCAGCAAGGTCAGCGTGTTCGTCGACCTGTACCGCAGCCGCAAACGCCTGGCGCGTCAGCTCGAAGCGCTGGAGCGTAGCCGTCGCGAACAGGAAGTGTTGCTCGATGAACTGCGCAGCACCAAAGCCGAGCTGGAAGATGCAGTGCGCATGCGTGACGATTTCATGTCGATCGTCTCCCATGAGCTGAAAACGCCGTTGAACACGCTGATTCTGGAGGTGCAGCTGCGCAAGCTGCAGCTCGGCCGCAACAACTTCGCGGCCTTCAGCGAAGAGCGCCTGCGCAACATGGTCGACAAGGACGAGCGGCAGGTCCAGAGTCTGATCCGCCTGATCGACGACATGCTCGATGTTTCGCGCATCCGCACCGGAAAGTTGTCGATTCGCCCGAGTCGCACCGACCTTGCCGAGCTGGTCGGTAACGTCGTGGAGAGCTTCGCCGCGCAGATGGAAGCCTGCGGTTGCGAGCTGCGACTGGAGCGGGCCGAGTCGATCATCGGCGTGTGGGACGCTTTCCGCATCGAGCAGGTGCTGGCCAACCTGCTGACCAACGCCATGCGTTACGGTGCCGGCAAGCCGGTGCAGGTCAGCGTCACCTCATGCGCAGAAGGTGCCTGCATCGAGGTGCGCGACCACGGCATCGGCATCAGCCCACAGAGCCTGGAGCGCATCTTCTGCCAGTTCGAGCGCGCCGAGGGCAGCGAAGGCAGCGCTGGCCTGGGGCTGGGCCTGTTTATCGCCGACCAGATCGTCCGCGCACACAACGGCCGCATCCAGGTGCAGAGCGTGGAGGGGCAGGGTTCGCAGTTCCGCGTCCTGCTGCCACTGGGCGAATAGCCGAAGCCTGTCGGCTGGCCTCTATCGCCTGTCCATCCTCAGGACGAACAGCTGATTTCCAGATGCTTGCCCCATTCCGGTGGCCGTTCGGCGTAGCGCTGCATGCCGGGCTGTTCCTCAAAGGGCCGGGCAAGTACGGTGTGCAGCTCGCGTACCGGGGCGTAGTCGCCTTTCTCCGCGGCCTCGATGGCCTGCTGCGCCAGGTAGTTGCGCAGGATGTACTTGGGGTTCACCGCCTGCATCCGCGTTTGCCGCTCGGCTGGATCGCCGCCCTCCAATGCCGTGCGGGTGCAGTAATCCGCCGCCCAGGCATCGAACCCCTGCAAATCGACGAAGTCCTCGCGTAGCCGGCGTACCGCCTGCTCAGCAGGGCTCTCGCTCAGCTCGCGAAAGAAATTCGTGTAGTCGACGGCACTGGCCTGCATCAGCTGCAACAGACGGCGCACCAGCGCATCATCAGTCGCTTCGGCCTGGGCGAAACCCAGGCGCCGACGCATCAGGTCCAGCCATTCGGCCTCGTACAGTGGCAGGAACAGCTCCATGGTTTCGCGCAGCACCTTCACCTCGACGAAAGGCGTCAGCGCCTGCGCCAGCGCGGCCAGGTTCCAGTGGGCAATGGGCACCTGATTCTCGAAGGAATAGCGGCCGGTGTCGTCGGAATGGTTGCAGATGAAGCGCGCATCGAAGTCGTCGAGGAAGGCGTAGGGGCCGAAATCGAAGGTGATGCCGAGGATCGACATGTTGTCGGTGTTCATCACTCCATGGCAGAACCCGTAGGCCTGCCAGCGCGCGATCAGCGCGGCGGTGCGCTCGAGCACCGTGCGGAAGAACGCATGGAAGGGCTCGGGGTGTTCGAGCAGCTCGGCGAAGTGCGCCGCGATGACGTGCTCGAGCAGCTGCTTCAGTTCGCCGTGCTGGCGGGTGTAGTAGAAGAATTCGAAGTGGCCGAAGCGCACATGGCTGGGCGCCAGGCGCAGCAGCATGGCACCGCGTTCCGGGCGCTCGCGGTAGACCAGTGAATCCGAGCTGGTGACGCACAGCGCACGGGAGCTGGGAATGCCCAGCGCATGCAGGTGTTCGCTGGCCAGGAACTCGCGGATCGATGAGCGCAGCACGGCACGGCCATCGCCCATGCGCGAGTAGGGCGTCTTGCCGGCGCCCTTGAGGTGCAGGTCCCAGTATTCGCCCGCTTCGTTGACGACCTCGCCGAGCAGCAGTCCGCGGCCATCGCCGAGTTGCGGGTTGTAGCTGCCGAACTGGTGGCCGGAATAGACCATGGCGCGCGGTTCGGCCGTGGACCAGATCTTGTGCCCGGAAAACAGCTTGGTGAACAGCGGCTGCTCGGCTTCGGTAGGGGCCAGATCCAGCAGCGCCATCGCCGCTTCGCTGGCAACTACCAGGCGCGGATCGCTCAGCGGCTGCGGCGACACCTCGGTGGAAAAGGTGTCGCCGAGACGGGCGAAGCGATTGTCGAAGGTCAGTTGGGTCAGGCTTTTCAAGATGCCTCCGGCACGGCGTACAGCAGCAATGGCCCGGCCGGTGCCGGGCGTATTCAGGACGTTGGAGGCCGCGAGCTGGCTGAGCGTTCCTCAGCCGCGATCGTCGGTCGACGGCTTCTGTTCGTCGGCGGGTTTGGGCGTGGCGCTCAATTGCAGCTGCTGACCGGCAAAATTCTTCAGGAACACGTCGACCTGGCGGAAGGCGATGTTGATGCCGGCCTTGTTGAACTCGCGATCGATGAAGCGGTTGATCTCGTCGGTGGCCGGGTTGCGGTCGCCGAGATCGCGCACGTGGATGCGCAGTTCGTGATCCAGGGTGCTTTCACCGAAGTTGAGGAAGAACACCTGCGGCTCTGGATCCTTGAGTACGCGCGGGTTGGCTTGGGCGGCCTTGTAGAGCAGGGTCTTCACCTGCTCAAGGTCCGAGCCGTAGGCCACGCCGACCTTCAGCGTCACGCGGGTGACGGTGTCGCTCAGCGACCAGTTGATCAGCTGGCCGGTGATGAAGGTCTTGTTCGGGACGATGATGTCCTTGCGGTCGAAATCGGTGATGGTGGTGGCGCGGATGCGGATCCGGCTGACGGTACCCGACAGGTTGCCGATGGTCACCACGTCACCGATGCGTACCGGGCGCTCGAAGAGGATGATCAGGCCGGAAATGAAGTTGGCGAAGATCTCCTGCAGGCCGAAGCCCAGGCCCACCGAAAGTGCCGCCACCAGCCATTGCAGCTTGTCCCAGCTGACGCCGAGGGTGGACAGCGTGGCGACGATGCCGAAGCCGGCCAGCGCGTACGACAGCAGGGTAGTGGTGGCATAGGCGCTGCCCTGGGCCAGGCGCAGCTTGGACAGCACCATGACCTCCAGTAGGCCGGGCAGGTTGCGCGCCAGGGCGACGGTGATGGCGATGATCAGCAGCGCGCCGAGCAGGTTGTTCAGGCTGATTGCCGCGGTGGTCAGGGCATCGCCGCTGCCGCTGGTGTATTCGTAGAGGGTGATGTTGTCCAGGTAGGACACCACCGAAATCAGGTCCGACCAGACCCAGTACAGCGCCACCAGGAACACGCCGAACATGGTCATGCGGGTCAGGCGCAGTGACTGCTGGTTGACCTGTTCGATATCCAGCCCCGGCTCGCCCTGGGTTTCCACCGGGTCGCCGGGTTCTTCGGTCTGCGCCTGACGCTTGGCCAGTGCGCGCTTGTAGGCCAGACGCCGCGCGGCTACGGTCAGTCCGCGGATCAGCGCCGCCTCGACGACGATCCAGATCATCAGCAGGTAGAGCGTATCGATCAGGCGATCGGTGAGCTTCAGTGCGGTGTAGTAATAGCCGAAGCCCACCGCGACGATCAGCGCGATCGGCAGCATGCTGAACAGCAGGCCGATCATCAGGCGCAGCGGCGGCGCGTTCTGGCTCGACGGCCCCTTGAGCAGCAGACGGTTGAGACGCCAGCTCATCAACGCGAAGCAGGCCAGCACCACGAGGATGCCGAGGACGTCGTCGGCCAACCGCGCTGGCTGGTGTTCGGCCACGCTGACCACGGCGACCAGAGCCATGACGATCATGCCCAGGCGGCGGATCTCGTCACGCAGGAACGCCACCTGCGGCCGTGACCAGCCGAAATGCAGTTCGGCCACGCGGCCTGGCGAGAGCATCCGGTAGGCGCTGTAGAACACCAGCCAGGCCTGGGCCATTTCGTACAGCGCAGCGCCAAGCACGTAGTTCTGCCCGCGGGCGTCCATCTGCAACAGGTAGCCGCACAGTGCCAGGAACAGTGCGCCGGGCAGCGCCAGCAACAGGTTGAGCAGCAGCGCCAGCGGCGTGTGCAGCTGGCTGTCGTTGCGGAAGTGGCCGATCTGCTCGCTCAGTGAGCTGAGCTTGGCGTCGATGGTCTTGCGCCACCAGAGCAGCCCGGCGATCAGCAACAGCAACGGCAGGAAGAACAGCGGGCGTTCCTTGAGCCCGGCGCCCAGTTCCTGGATTGCTGAAAGCCACGGCATCGCCGCCAGCTGGGCTTTCAGGCGCTGTACCGACCCCTGCAGCCAGCCGAGATCCAGCGGCTTGTTGCTCGGAATCCAGAACATCTGCTCGTCGAGGGTATCGCTCAGGGTGCGCGCGGTGTCCTGCAACTGTTTCTGATTCAGCTGCAGGGTGATCGAAGCGTTGAGCAGGGCGTCCAGTTCCCGGTTTAGGCGATCCAGCAGTTCGCTGCGGGTGGTCGCCAGGTCCATCAGCGTGCGCCGCAGCTCAGGCGTGATTTCCTCTTCCTTCTGCTGTGCCAGCAGTTGTTCGACGTAGGCCGCGGGGTTGCCGGCGGCCTCGCGGCGCTGGTTGAGTTCGAACTGATAGAGACGGATATCGGCGATTTCGTCGGCAAGATTCTTATCCAGTTGCAGGCTCGGCAAGGC
This sequence comes from Stutzerimonas stutzeri RCH2, assembly GCF_000327065.1. Lineage (NCBI taxonomy): Bacteria > Pseudomonadati > Pseudomonadota > Gammaproteobacteria > Pseudomonadales > Pseudomonadaceae > Stutzerimonas > Stutzerimonas stutzeri. Next base: position 429,788 of record NC_019936.1, read on the forward strand.
TTGCTTCTGCTGGTAGAGAATGCGCGACAGCAGCAGGCTGCCCTCGAGCACGGCGATCTGTTCTTCCAGCGCCTGGTCGGTCTGGTTGAGGGTGTCGAGCTGCTGGCGGGTCCTGAGGTTCTGCTGATTGAGGCGGTTGAGGCGCTCGGTGGCGCGCAGCAGGTAGTCGGACAGTTTGAGGTTCTCGGCGCTCTCGGCGGCAAGCAGCTTGTCCGAGCCGGCCTGCTGCACCCGTGCCGAGAATTCGGCCACGGTCTGTTCCGATTCTGCGCGGCGCTTTTCGTTGATCAGGCTCTGCAGCGCCTGGGTGTCCTGCTCGGCGCGGGCGATGCGCTCGGCGAGCAGGTCACGGCGTGCCTTGCCCAGGTCCTGCAGCAGGCTGTTGCCGGCCAGTTCCTGGCGGCGCAGATCGATCTGCGCACTGAGCGAGACGATTTCGGCGTCCAGCAGCCCCCGGCGTTCCTCGCTCAGCGGCTTGCCTGACTCGCGCCCGCTCTTGAGCAGATTGTTGATTTCCTGGATACGCGTCTGCGCCGTGCTGATCTGCGCCTGGGCGCGCTCCGGGCGGGTCTGCGCGGTGATGATCATGCTGTTGGCAGCGCTGAACTGCTTCTGCCATTCGGAGAGTTCTTCGACCCGCGCGCTCAGACGCTGCTCCAGCGCTTCGACCGATTGCTTGGCGTAGCGCTGCGCCGGGTCTTCATCCGGACTGGCCTTGAGCTTTGCCAGCTCGCGCTGGGCCTCGGCGATCTCCTTGGGGGCCTGGGCCAGCAGCGCCTTCAGGTCCTCGGCGCGCTTGTTGCTGGTTTCGGTCTGCTGAACCATGCGTTGGGTTTGCTCGCCCAGCGACAGTTGCGCAGGTTTCGCCTCGCCTTCGGTGGCTGGCGGTGTGCCAGTCAAGCTATCCAGCGATTGGGCGTGCAGGGGAGCGACGAACAAACAGATCGTCGAGAACAGCAGGGTACGCAGAAGTGACATGGGGGCGTGACGTAGGCGGATGACCAGAGAGGGCGAAAGTCTACGGGCTGCGCCAGTTCTGCGCGAGTACCGCGCAACTGACCGACGGACGGGCGGTTGCCGCGCTGCTCGCCGGCTAGAACATCAGCTGCGGGCCGGGCTTGTCGCCTTCCGGGAATTTGAGGCCGACCTTGCGCACTTCGCCGGCTTCCATCGCTGCCACCGTCCAGGTCAGGCCGTTCCATTCGACCTGGTCACCGACCACCGGATTGCCACTGACCTGTTCGGCCATGAAGGCGCCGATCGTCTGGTTGCCATCCACCTCGCGGAGCTTGAGGCCGTAGAGCGCCGCGATGGCGCTGAGCTGAGCGTCGGCTTCGAGGATGAAATCACCGAAGAAACGCAGATCCTGGCCGCGCGTGGGCGCCTGGCTGAACAGCTTGCCGAGCGCCGGCAGATCTTCGTCGTGGCCGATCACGCAGAGAATGTCGTCGACCTGCAGCCGGGTACTGCCGGAGGGGTGCAGCAGTTCCTTGCCGCGGAACAGTGCGGCGATGCGTGTGCCGGGCGGCATCTTCAGCTCGCGCAGCGCGGCGCCGACGCACCATTTGCTGGCGCTCAGGCGGTAGACGAACATCTCCCACTGGCTGGTGGTGTGCACCTGCAGGCCGCTACGCGAAACCGGCATCGGCGAGGGCGGTACTTCCACCTTGGCCTTCTTCGCCGCCCAGGCCAGGGTCGAACCCTGCAGCAACAGCGACACCAGCACGATGAAGAACGCCACATTGAAGAACAACTGCGCGTTTTCCAGCCCTGCCATCAGCGGGAACACCGCGAGGATCACCGGCACCGCGCCGCGCAGGCCGATCCAGGAAATGAACAGGCGCTCGCGCAGGTGAAAGCTGCGAAACGGCAGCAGGCTGACGAACACCGCCAGCGGTCGGGCGAAGAGGATCATCCACAGCGACAGGGCCAAGGCCGGCAGCGCGATGGGCAGCAGCTCGCTGGGTGTCAGCAGCAGGCCGAGCACGAGGAACATGCTGATCTGGCTGAGCCAGGCCAGGCCGTCGAACATGTGCAGGATGCCGTGGCGATTGCGGATCGGCCGGTTGCCCAGCAACAGGCCGCACACGTAGATCGCCAGGATGCCGCTGCCGCCGATGGCGCCGGACAGCGCGAAGATCATCAGGCCGCCGGCCACTGCCAGCAGCGGATAGAGGCCGTCGGCCACCGACAGGCGGTTGATCAGTTGCAGCAACAGCCAGCCGCCAAGCAGACCGAGCACGGTGCCGATGCCGAACTGCTGCAACAGGGTGAGAAGGAAGTCCCAGCCGAAGGTGGTGCGGCCGGCGAGCAGCATGTCGATCAGCGCGACGGTGAGGAACATCGCCATCGGGTCGTTGCTGCCCGACTCGATCTCCAGGGTCGAGCCGACCCGCTCGTTGAGTCCCTTGCCGTTGAGCAGATTGAACACCACCGCGGCATCGGTGGAGCCGACGATGGCGCCGATCAAAAGCCCCTGCAGCAGCGGCAGATCGAACAGCCAGGCGGCGGCCAGCCCGGTCAATCCGGAGGTGATCGCCACGCCCAGGGTCGCCAGGGAGAACGCCGGTTTCAGTGCAACGCGGAAAGTGGCGGTGCGGGTGCGCATGCCGCCATCGAGCAGGATCACCGCCAGCGCCAGGTTGCTGATAATGAAGGCCAGCTGGTAATCGCCGAAGACGATACCGCCAACGCCGTCGACCCCAGCGAGCATGCCGACGGCAAGAAAGATGACCAGGATCGGTACGCCGAGGCGGTTCGACAATGAGCTCATCAGGATGCTCGCAGCCACCAACAAGGCACCGATAAAGAACAGGTGGTTGAGGTTGCCGAGGTCCAAATCAGGTCTCCGTCAGAGAATGCCGCCTCGCGCTCATGCACGGGATATGCCAGCGATTCTAACCCGATGATTTGGCAGGCTGTAAAAAAAACGCCCCGCATGAGCGGGGCGCCGTACGTGTTGTACGCGATGCCCTAGAACCAGGCGTCCTGCATGGTCAGGCAGGTGTCGTCGCGGGCTTCGAGGATGGCCAGTTCGGGCTCGCAGGCCGGAACTTCCCAGGTCAGGAAGTAACGCGCCGCCTGCAGCTTGCCGCGATAGAAGTCGGCGTCTGCGGCGTTGCCCTCGGCGAGTCCGCGTTCGGCGCGCAGGGCCTGTTCCAGCCAGCGCCAGCCGATCACCGCATGGCCGAACACCTTCAGATACAGTGCCGAGTTGGCCAGCGCCTGGTTCACCTTGCCCGCTGCGAGATCGCCGAGCAGCGCCTGGGTGACGCTGGTGAGGCGGGCGATATGCTGCTCCAGCGGCTTGCGCAGGGCGGTCAGCGAGTCGTATTCGGCGGCGCGTGCGCAGCTGGCCTGGATCAGCCCAAGCAGTTGACGCAGGCCGGCGCCCTTGTTCTGCATCAGCTTGCGGCCGAGCAGGTCCAGCGACTGGATGCCGTGGGTGCCTTCGTGGATCGGGTTCAGGCGGTTATCGCGGTAGTACTGCTCCACCGGATATTCGCGGGTGTAGCCATGCCCGCCGAGAATCTGGATCGCCAGTTCGTTGGCTTTCAGGCAGTACTCCGACGGCCAGGATTTGACGATCGGTGTCAGCAGGTCGAGCAGCTCGCTGGCATTGCGCCGCTCCTCCTCGCTCTCGGCGGTGTGCTCGTCGTCCACCAGGCGTGCCGAGTACAGGCCGAGATCGAAGGCGCCTTCGACGTAGGCCTTCTGCATCAGCAGCATGCGCTTGACGTCGGTGTGCTCGATGATCGGCACCTGGCTTGAGGCCGGGTCCTTGCCGTCCGGCAGGCGGCCCTGCGGGCGGCCCTGCGGGCGCTCGCGGGCGTAGTTCAGCGAATAGAGGTAACCGGCGTAGCCGAGCATGATCGCGCCCATGCCGACGCCGATGCGCGCCTCGTTCATCATCTGGAACATGTAGGCCAGGCCCTTGTGCGGCTCGCCTACCAGGTAACCGACGCAGTTGCCGTTGTCGCCGAAGTTCAGCGCGGTGCTGGTGGTGCCGCGCCAGCCCATCTTGTGGAACAGCCCGGCAAGCAGCACGTCGTTGCGCTGGCCGAGGCTGCCGTCGTCGTTGACCAGGAACTTCGGCACGATGAACAGGCTGATGCCCTTCACTCCGGGGGGCGCGTCCGGCAGCTTGGCCAGGACCATGTGCACGATGTTTTCCGACAGCGGATGGTCACCACCGGAAATGAAGATCTTGTTGCCCTTGAGCCGATAGCTGCCGTCGCCCGCCGGTTCGGCGCGGGTGCGGATGTCCGACAGCGAGGAGCCGGCGTGCGGCTCGGTGAGTGCCATGGTGCCGAAGAAACGGCCTTCGAGCATCGGCTGCAGGAAGCGCTGCTTCTGCTCTTCCGAGCCGAAGGTTTCGATCAGGTGCGAGGCGCCCATGCTCAGCATCGGGTAGGAACTGGTGGCGATGTTGGCCGACTGGAAATGCGCGAAGCAGGCCCGCGACAGCAGGTTCGGCAGCTGCATGCCGCCGTCGTCGAAGCTGCGCTGGGCGTTGTGGAAGCCCGCCTCGATAAAGGCGTCGACGGCCGGCTTGACCTCGGGAATCAGCACCGCTTCGCCGTTGACGTACTGCGGCTCGTGCTCGTCGGACTTGCGGTTGTGTGGTGCGAAGTATTTCTCGGCGATGGTCCGCGCGGTGCCGATGGCGGCGTCGAAGGTTTCGCGGCTGTGATCGGCAAAGTGCTCGCGGCGGGTCAGAGCCTCAGCGTCCAGCACTTCGTAGAGTTCGAACGCCAGGTTACGCGGGCAGAGCAGGGTCTCGGTCATGGTCAACCTCCGTTTTCATCCGCCCGAGTCTAAGGACCGCGGTTTTCCATTGCCTAGCTTCATCCATTGCACTGATGAAGCGTCAACACGGGGTCGGGCCATCGTTCAGCCGAACAGCTGGCGCATCATCGCGGCCAGCTCGCCATCGCCTAGGCCGGCGGCGTCGAGATGGGTCAGTGCGGCCTCTCGGTGAGTTGCCAGCTGTTGCTCGGCTGCCTGCTGGCCGAGCAGCGAGACCACGGTTGCCTTGGTCCGATCCTGCTGGCAGTTCTTGCCGGTCTGCTCGGGTGTCAGACCATCGGCGATATCGTCGAGCAGCTGGAAGGCCAGGCCCAGTTGGTTGGCAAAGCCTTGCAGGTGGCGTGTCCGCGTCCGCTCCGCGCCGGCAAGCAGGGCCGCAACTTCCAATGCGGCGGTGAACAGCGAGGCGGTTTTCAACTGGTTGGTGGCGATCACCGCGTCGAGCTGCTGTGCTTCTTGCGCACCATGCAGGTCGCGGAACTGCCCACGTACCAGGCCTTGCGCACCGACCGAGCGCGCGAGGATGGCCACCGCGTCGTTGCGCTGCCTGGGGGTGAGCCGGGGCGCGGTGGCGGTGATGCCATACGCATGGCTGAGCAGTGCGACCGAAGCGAGCACGGCGACGTCTTCGCCGAAGCGCAGATGAATGGTCGGCTGTCCACGCCGCAGGCTGGCGTTGTCCATGCATGGCATGTCGTCGAGAAACAGCGAGGCGGCGTGGATCATTTCCAAGGCGCAGGCCAGGTCCAGGCCGATATCCGGGTCGATGCCCAGATCACTTAGCGCCAGTAGCAACAGCAGCGGCCTGAGCCGCTTGCCGGGTGCCAGCGTGCCTTCGCGTAAGGCCAGGCTGACCTTATCCAGCTCCGACTCGGGGAATGGCAGGCGCAGCGCCAGGCGCTCATCGACCTGCCGGCGCAGGCGCAGCAGGCTGTCGCATTGCGGAAGCGGGACGGGGGAATTCTGCGTTTGCATGGCGGTGCCCTCGCTGGCGCCCCAGTTCGAGCAGCCGGGTTGCGCAATGTTGTACAACGATTGGACGTTATGACAAAAACCTGTACAACTCGTTGCCATCGCATAGCACTTTTTTCAGGGCGTCACGTCCAAACAAGTCTTCCCGGGAGCCGATTTCCATGAGCAAGCAATCGTTGGTCAGCCGCAAAAACGATCATCTGGATATCGTCCTGGACCCGGCGCGGGCAGCCGGTGCGACGGGTACCGGTTTCGGCGCATTTCGCTTTGAGCACTGCGCCCTGCCCGAGTTGCACCTGGACCAGATCGACCTGAAAGGCGCGCTGTTCGGGCGCAGCCTGCGAGCCCCGCTGCTGATCAGCTCGATGACCGGCGGCGCCGCACGTTCGGCCGCGATCAATGCGCACCTGGCGGAAGCCGCGCAACATTTGGGTATCGCCATGGCGGTCGGCTCGCAGCGGGTTGCACTGGAGACCGCCGGTGATCAGGGCCTGACTGGGCAGCTGCGTCAGCTCGCGCCGGACATCCTCTTGCTGGCCAACTTCGGTGCCGCGCAGCTGGTGCGCGGCTACGGCGTGGATGAGGCGCGCCGCGCGGTCGAGATGATCGACGGCGATGCGCTGATCGTGCACCTGAACCCGTTGCAGGAGGCGGTACAACCGGGCGGCGATCGTGACTGGCGAGGCGTGCTCCAGGCGATCGAAGCGCTTGCCCGCCGCCTTGCGGTGCCGGTGGTGATCAAGGAAGTCGGCGCGGGCATATCCGCGACAGTGGCACGGCAGCTGGTCGACGCGGGTGTTGCCGCCATCGATGTGGCGGGCTCTGGCGGGACCAGCTGGGCCGCGGTGGAAGCCGAGCGAGCCACCGATGTCAGCCAGCGCGCGATCGCCCAGGCCTTCGCCGATTGGGGCATTCCCACCGCGCAGGCGCTGCAGGCCGTGCGCGAGGCCTGCCCCGGCACACCACTGATCGCCTCCGGCGGCATTCGCGACGGGGTCGAAGCAGCGAAGGCGATCTGCCTGGGCGCCGATCTGGTCGGGCAGGCGGCCGGCGTACTGCAGGCGGCGATGCTCAGCAGTGATGCGGTGGTACAGCACTTCGAGGTGCTGATCGAGCAGCTGCGGATTGCCTGTTTCTGCACGGGCTCGGCCAGCCTCGCCGAGCTGCGGCAGGCGCGGCTGCTGCAAGTCTCCGGCTACTGAAGCCCGGACGGAGCCGCCAGATGACACATTTCGCGGCAATCGCCCCGCCTTATCTCAGCCATCTGCGCGCCTTCGAAGCCATTGCCTGGCAGCTGGTGCAGCGCGGTCATCGCGTCACCTTCGTTCAGCAGGCCGATGTCGCCGCGCTGTTGGAGCTGTCCGACGCCGGATTTACCGTCATCGGCGCCGATTCCCATCCGCCGGGCAGCTTGGCTGCGGTGGTCCGCCGCGCCGCGCAACCGGGGCCGTTCGGCATCCGTCGGGTCATCGCCGACATGGCGGCCAGCACCGAGCTGTTCTGTCGCGAGGCGCCGCGCGTGCTGCGTTCGCTGCAGGTCGACGCCGTGCTGGCCGACCAGATGGAGCCGGCGGGGGCGCTGGTGGCCGAGCATCTTGGCCTGCCGTTCGTTTCCATCGCCTGCGCCTTGCCGTTCAACCGCGAACCGCTGCTGCCCCTGCCGGTGATGCCCTGGCGCTACCGGGCGACAGACTGGGGCGAGCAGCTCAACCTGCACAGCAGCCGTGTCTATGACCGCCTGATGCGCCCCCACGCCGAGGTGATCGAGCGTTACTGCCAGGCGTTCGGCCTGGCGCCGCGCTCGACTCTGAGCGACTGCCTGTCGCCGCTGCTACAGATCAGCCAGACGGTGGCGGACTTCGACTTTCCGCGCCGCCAGCTTCCGCCGAATTTCCAGGCTGTCGGGCCGTTGCGTCGCCCGCTGCACGGCGAGGCCGAACTGAACCTGCCGATCGACCCGGCGCGGCCGTTCGTCTTCGCCTCGCTGGGCACCCTGCAGGGGCATCGCTACGGGCTGCTGCGCAATATCGCCCGCGCCTGCAAGCCGCTCGGCGTGCAGCTGTTGATCGCCCATTGCGGCGGGCTGAATGCAGCACAGGCGGCGCGGCTACGTGACGAGGGCGCGCATTGGGTCACCGACTTCGCGCCGCAGCGGGCGGCATTGGCCAGGGCTTCGGCGGTCATCACCCATGCCGGGCTGAATACCGTGCTCGATGCGCTGGAGGCCGATGTGCCGATGCTGGCGCTGCCGATTGCCTTCGATCAGCCGGGTGTCGCGGCGCGTATCGAACATGCCGGCGTCGGGCTGCGCTTGCAGCCGCTGTTGGCAAGTCCGGCGCGGATCAGCCACGCATTGCAGCGGCTGCTGAACGAAGGCGAGTTTCGCCAGCGGGCGGCGCAGCTCGGGGCAGAAGTGCGTGAGGCCGGTGGTGCGGTGCGTGCCGCCGAGCTGATCGAGGCGGCGCTCGGGACAGATGGGCAGCGAGCGGAGGTGGCGAGTGGCGCTTGATGCGGACCTGATCCTGGTTGGCGGCGGGCTGGCCAACGGCCTTCTGGCCCTGCGCCTGCGTCAGCAGCGGCCTGATCTGCGCCTGCTGGTGCTGGAGCAGGGCGACACCCTGGGCGGCAATCACACCTGGTCCTTTCATGAGCATGACCTGACGCCGGCTCAGCAGCGTTGGCTGGAACCTATGGTGGGCAAGCGCTGGCCCGGCTATGCAGTGATCTTTCCCGAACTGCAGCGCCGGCTGGCCAGCGGTTACGCGAGCATCTTCTCGGAGCGCTTTCACCAGTACCTGATGCCCGAACTGAGCGATGGCGTGCGTTTGCGCACCACTGTTGCCAGCGTGGAGCCGCAAAGGGTGCGTCTGGCCTCGGGGAACATCTTGCAGGCCGGTGCCGTGATCGACGGTCGTGGCGTGCGCAGGACCGATCAGCTGGCGCTGGGTTTTCAGAAATTTCTCGGCCAGGAACTGCGCCTGCAGCAGCCGCACGGCCTGCGTGAGCCGATCATCATGGACGCCAGCGTCGCCCAGCATGACGGCTATCGATTCGTCTACGTGCTGCCGTTCAGTGCCGACAGCCTGCTGATCGAAGACACCTACTACGCAGACGGTGACACGGTGGCGCCCGAGACATTGCGCGCCAATATCGAACGCTATGCTCAGGACCGCGGCTGGACTATCGCCGAGCTGTTGCGTGAAGAGCAGGGCGTGCTGCCCATCGTGCTTTCCGGTGACCTGCCGGCGTTCTGGGACGAGGCGTGCGGCGTGCCGCAGACCGGGCTGGCCGCGGCGCTGTTTCATCCCACCACCGGCTACTCACTGCCCGACGCGGTGCGTCTGGCCGATCACCTGATCGCGCTGGATCGCTGGGATGCCACCAGTCTGTTCGAGGCCATCCGCGATTACTCGTTGGCGCAGTGGCGCCAGCGCGGCTTCTTCCGGCTGCTCAATCGCATGTTGTTCATGGCCGGTCCGGCGGATCGTCGCTGGGCGGTGATGCAACGTTTCTACCGCCTGCGCGAACCGCTGATCCAGCGCTTCTACGCGGCCAATCTGACCACCCGCGACCGCTTGCGCATCGTCTCGGGCAAGCCTCCTGTTCCGCTCGGCGAGGCGCTGCGCGCACTTGCCGCCCATGATCTGCATCGCAAGGATTACCGATGAACCAAGCTAAACGAGCGGTGGTGATCGGCGCCGGCTTCGGCGGGCTGGCGCTGGCCATCCGCCTGCAGCGCGCCGGAATCCAGACCACACTGCTGGAGAAGCGCGACAAGCCGGGTGGCCGCGCCTACGTCTACCACGACCAGGGTTTTACCTTCGATGCCGGCCCGACCGTGATCACCGATCCGCCAGCGCTGGAAGAACTCTTCAGCGGCGCCGGCAAGCGCATGGCTGACTACGTCGAGCTGCTGCCGGTCAGTCCGTTCTATCGGCTGTGCTGGGAGGACGGTTACAGCTTCGACTACGTCAACGATCAGGTCGAACTGGATCGGCAGATTCATGCCCTGAACCCGAAGGACGTCGCCGGCTACCAGCGCTTTCTCGCCTATTCGCGGGCGGTGTACGAGGAGGGCTACGTCAAGCTCGGCACCGTGCCCTTCCTGTCGTTTCGCAGCATGATCGGCGTCGCCCCGCAGCTGGCGAAGCTGCAGGCCTGGCGCAACGTCTACAGCATGGTGGCCAAATTCGTGGAGAACGACCGGCTGCGCCAGGCGCTGTCCTTTCATTCGCTGCTGGTCGGTGGCAACCCGTTCGAAACTTCCTCGATCTACGCGCTGATTCATGCGCTGGAGCGCCAAGGTGGCGTCTGGTTTCCGCGAGGCGGCACCGGTGCGCTGGTGCAGGGGATGGTCCGGTTATTCGAGGACCTGGGCGGCAAGCTGGAGCTGAACGCCGAGGTTGCGCGGATCGACCTGGCAGGTGGACATGCCAAGGCCGTGATCACGGGTGACGGGCGTCGCTTCGATACCGATGCGGTGGCTTCCAACGCCGATGTGGTCAACACCTACAAGCAGCTACTCGGCCACGAACAGCGTGGTCGCGACGAGGCCAAACGGCTCTCCGGCAAGCGTTTCTCGATGTCGCTGTTCGTCATCCATTTCGGCCTCAAGCGCCGCCACGAGCACCTGCAGCATCACACGGTGTGCTTCGGCCCGCGCTATCGGGAGCTGATCGACGAAATCTTCAAGCGCGAAACCCTGGCCGACGACTTTTCCCTCTATCTGCACGCGCCCTGCGTCACCGACCCCTCGCTGGCGCCTGAGGGCTGCGCCAGCCACTACGTGCTGGCACCAGTGCCGCACCTGGGTACGGCGGATATCGACTGGGCGGTGGAGGGGCCGAAATACCGCGACCGCATCTTCGAGTACCTGGAGCGACACTACATGCCGGGACTGCGCGGCGATCTGGTCACCCATCGGATCTTCACGCCGCTGGATTTCCGCGACGAGCTCAACGCCCATCTGGGCTCGGCGTTTTCGCTGGAGCCGATCCTCACCCAGAGCGCCTGGTTCCGCCCGCACAACCGCGACGACGTGATTCCCAACCTCTATATCGTCGGCGCCGGCACTCACCCCGGTGCCGGCGTGCCCGGCGTCGTCGGTTCGGCCAAGGCCACCGCCGCGCTGATGCTGGAGGACTTCATGTTGAAGGAGCACGCCGGATGAACGACCGGGTCATCGATCACTCCACTCAGGCGATCAATGTCGGCTCCAAGAGCTTCGCCGCGGCGGCGAAGCTGTTCGATGAGCGCACCCGCCAGAGCGCGGTGATGCTCTACGCCTGGTGCCGTCATTGCGACGATGTGATCGACGGCCAGACCCTCGGCCACGGTCAGCTCGCCGGTGATCGCAACAGCGGTGAGGCGCGGCTGGCCGAGCTGGTCGATCTCACCGAGCGCGCCTATGCCGGCGAGGCGATGAGCGATCCGGCCTTTGCTGCGTTTCAGCAAGTGGTTCAGCGGCACCAGATTCCCAAGCGATACCCGCTGGAACATCTCGCCGGTTTTCGCATGGATGTGCAGAACTACCGTTACCAGACGCTCGATGACACGCTGCTCTACTGCTATCGCGTCGCCGGTGTGGTCGGTCTGATGATGGCGCGGGTGATGGGCGCCGAAGCGGAGCCGACGCTGGAGCGAGCCTGTGATCTGGGCCTGGCCTTTCAGCTGACCAACATTGCGCGGGATATCGTCGAGGATGCACAGATCGGCCGCGTTTACCTGCCGGCCGAGTGGCTGGCTGAGGTGGATATTCCAGAGGACGAAGTCGCACTGTTACAGCACCGTGCAGCGTTGGCGACGCTGGCGGTGCGGCTGGTGAATCTGGCCGAGCCCTACTATCAGTCGGCATCTCAGGGATTGCGTGACCTGCCGCTGCGCTCGGCCTGGTCCATCGCCACCGCCCATGGCGTCTACCGGCAGATTGGCGTCGAAGTGAAAGCGCGCGGCGCGGCGGCGTGGGATAGGCGCGTCTCGACCAGCAAGGGTCAGAAGTTGCAGTTCCTGTTGGGTGGCGGGGTACTGGCGCTGGCCTCGCGGCGGATGCAGGTCAGGCCGCGTCCTGACGATCTCTGGAGGCGTCCTCGCTAGCGCTAGCGCTCGCCTTGCGCAGCGGCCCATCGTGCAACCCGCGCAATTGGCGCTTGAGCACCGGCAGCGGCGGTGCATAAAGAAAACCGAAGGACACGCAGCGCTCCTTGCCCTCGACGGCATGGTGCATACGGTGCGCCTGATAGAGCCGCTTGAGATAACCGTTGCGCGGCACGTAGCGCAGCGGCCAGCGGTGATGGACCAGGCCGTCGTGGGCGACGAAGTAGAGAAAGCCGTAGGCCGTCATCCCGGCGCCGATCCATTCCAGCGGGTGATAACCGGCCATACCCAGGGCGATCAGCAGAATCGCCACGCCGGCAAACACCAGCGCATACAGGTCGTTCTTCTCGAACCAGCCGCTGCGTGGCTCGTGATGCGACTTGTGCCAACCCCAGCCCCAGCCATGCATCACGTACTTGTGTGCCCACCAGGCGAACAGCTCCATGCCGGCCAGGGTGGCGAGGAAGACGAGCGTATTGGTCAGTGGACTCATAGGCGGCGTTCCGTGAGAAGTCCGGTCGATTCTACGCGCCGTCGCCGCGGCTCAGGGCGCGCCGCGACGGAGTGCGTAATGACTCAGGCCCGCCAGCCGCCGGCAAGTTCACGGGTCAGCTGGCCGGCGGGGATCTCCCGGCAGCCGCTGGCGTTCTGCCCGGCCCACAGCGGCGTGCAGTGATCCAGGCCCTGCTTCTCGGTCTGGGCGCGCAGCGCGCCGATGGCGTTGCCGGCCAGCGGGAAGGGCGGCACGCCTTCGGGCAGCGGACCCAGCTCACGCATGATGCGGTTGACGATGCCGCGTGCCGGGCGGCCACTGAACAGGGTGGTCAGCGCGGTATGCGCCGCCTGCGGGCTCTTCAGCGCGGCGCGATGCAGCGCATTGGTGCGGCTTTCCGGACACAACAGGTAGGCGGTGCCTAGTTGTACGCCAGCCGCACCGAGGGTCTGTGCCGCAGCCACTCCACGTGCATCGGCAATGCCGCCAGCGGCGACCACCGGCACGTCCAGCGCGGCAACCAGTTGTGGCAGCAGGGCAAAGGTGCCGAGCTGGGTGGTCAGATCCTCGCTGAGAAAGATGCCGCGGTGGCCGCCGGCTTCCAGGCCCTGGGCAATCACCAGATCGACGCCGTGCTGCTGCAGCCAGAGGCCTTCGGCAACGGTGGTCGCGCTGGAGGCAATCTTCGCCCCGGTGGCGCGGGCACGCTGCAGCAGATCGGGCGCCGGCAAGCCGAAGTGGAAGCTGACCAGCGCCGGCCTGTGCCGCTCCAGCACCTCGGCCATCGCCGCATCGAACGGTTGGCGGGTGGCGCCGGTGGCAATGCTCGCCGGGTCGATGTCGAATTCGGCGAACATGGGTGCGAGCATCCGATGCCAGGTGTTGAAGGCCGTCGGGTCGGCGGGCGGCGTCTGGTGGCAGAAGAAGTTGACGTTGTAGGGACGGTCGGTCAGTGCCTCGATGGCGGTCAGCTCGGCGTCCAGCGCCTCGGCGTTGAGCATGCCGGCCGGGATCGAACCCAGCCCGCCGGCCTCGCAGACCGCGGCGGCCAGCAGGTGATTCTGCGCACCGGCCATGGGTGCCTGAATGATGGGGTGCTCGATGCCGAAAAGATCACGCAGGTCCATGAGGTCAGCTCCGTTCAGTCGTCGTGGGCCGCCACTGTAGCCCTAGTCAGTGGCCGGGGAAAACGACGCTGGTCATGCCGGACCTGCGCGGCGCAAGGCGGACGGGTAAACTGCGCGGCTCTCGAGGAGGATCAGATGAACTACCGCCACGCGTTCCATGCCGGCAACCACGCCGATGTGCTCAAACACCTGGTGTTGAGCCGGATATTCGCCCTGCTGTCGCGCAAGGAGGCGCCGTTCGCCTACCTCGACAGCCACGCCGGTGTCGGTCTCTACGACCTGGCGGGCGACCAGGCCAGCCGTACCGGCGAGTGGCTGCAGGGCATCGCGCGCATCTGGCAGGCCGAGGCGCAGCCGGCGCTGCTCGATGACTACCTCGGCGTAATTCGTGAGTTGAATCCAGATGGGGCGTTGCGCTACTACCCGGGCTCGCCGGAGCTGGCGCGGCAGCTGACCCGCGAGCAGGATCGCCTGCAGCTCAACGAGAAGCATCCCGAGGATGGCGCCCTGCTCAAGGACAACATGGCCGGCGACCGCCGTGTGGCGGTGCACCGCGGCGAGGGCTGGTTCGTGCCGCGGGCGCTGATGCCGACGCAGGAAAAGCGCGTGGTGCTGTTGATCGACCCGCCGTTCGAGCAGGCCGACGAGCTGAGCCGCTGTGTGACGGCAATTAAGGAAGCGCTCGGCCGCATGCGCCAGACCATCGGCGTGATCTGGTATCCGATCAAGGACGAGCGCCAGCTCAAGCGCTTCTATCAGGATCTGGCGCGCAGCGGTGCGCCGAAACTGCTGCGTGCCGAACTGTTCGTTCACCCCGCCGACGACTCCAGCCGCCTGAGCGGTTCGGGCCTGGCCATCGTCAACCCGCCGTGGGGGCTGGAGGAAGAGCTGCGCGAGCTGTTGCCCTGGCTGGCCGAGCAGCTGGCGCAGAGCCAGGGCAGCTGGCGCCTGGACTGGCTGATTGAAGAGGGTAAAGCCGAGTAAGGCGCTGGAGGCTGGACGAGGCCTGTAGGGTGGATGTCGCTTTTTACATCCACCGGGGCGCTGTCTTGGTGGATCGATGAAGCGCGATCCACCCTACGGATTCGCGACGGTTCGGGGCGCTGGAGCACGCCCTGCGCCAGGGCGGCACTTGGGTGGCGTGGCGATGGGTGGCTTCAATTCGTAGGGTGGATGTCGCTTTTTACATCCACCGGGGCGCTGTCTTGGTGGATCGATGAAGCGCGATCCACCCTACGGATTCGCGACGGTTCGGGGCGCTGGAGCACGCCCTGCGCCAGGGCGGCACTTGGGTGGCGTGGCGATGGGTGGCTTCAATTCGTAGGGTGGATGTCGCTTTTTACATCCACCGGGGCGCTGCGTTGGTGGATCGGTGAAGCGTGATCCACCCTACGGTTCTGCGCCATCGTGCGCGTTCTCGTCAGTCAGTTACATGATCCCGAAAGGCGACTCGCTGGCCTCCAGCTTCCAGCCCTAGAACAGCTTCAGCGGCTCTTCCTGCAGCGCTGAAATCTGTTCGCGCAGGATCAGCACCTGGTCGCCCCAGTAACGTTCGCTGCCGAACCAGGGGAAGCTCATCGGAAAGGCCGGATCGTCCCAGCGGCGGGCGAGCCAGGCGCTGTAGTGCATCAGCCGCAGGGCCCGCAATGCCTCGATCAGCGGCAACTCGCGAGGGGCGAAATCATGGAATTCGTTGTAGCCGTCAACCAGTTCGGCCAGCTGGCCGAGCCGCTCGTGGCGTTCGCCGGCGAGCATCATCCACAGGTCCTGCACCGACGGGCCCATGCGGCAGTCGTCGAGATCGACCAGATGAAAGGCATCGTCGCGGGCGAGGATGTTGCCTGGGTGGCAATCGCCATGCAGGCGGATCGGGGTGAAGTCCGTGCTGGCGAACACATCCTCGACCCGCTTGAGCAGATCGCGCGCCACCGACTCATAGGCCGGCAGCAGGCTTTTGGGCACGAAGCCGCCTTCCAGCAGGGTATTCAGCGAGGCATGACCGAAGTTCTGCACGCCCAGGGTTTCCCGGTGCTCGAACGGGCGGTTGGTGCCGACCGCATGCATGCGCCCCAACAGCTGGCCGAGGCGATAGAGCTGGTCGAGATTGCCCGGCTCCGGCGCACGACCGCCGCGGCGTGGAAAGAGCGCGAAGCGGAAGCCGGCGTGCTCGAACAGGGTCGTGCCGTTGCGCTGCAGCGGCGCCACCACCGGCACTTCATGTTCGGCCAGCTCCTGACTGAACTGGTGCTCCTCGAGAATCGCCTCGTTGCTCCAGCGGCCAGGGCGATAGAACTTGGCGATCAGCGGCGTTTCGTCTTCGATGCCCACCTGATAGACGCGGTTCTCGTAGCTGTTGAGCGCCAGCACGCGGGCATCGCTGAGATAACCGATGCTTTCCACAGCGTCGAGGACCAGGTCCGGCGTGAGTGTATCGAAGGGATGAGACATGACCGGCTCCGCAGGATAGACCGTTCAGTGTATTGCACCCGGGCTTTTAAACAACCGCGCGTCCGCCGCGATCAGTCGCCTGGCTTGGGCGTGCGTGCCAGGCAATAGACGTCCACTCGCACAGCACCCGCACGCTTGAGCAGGCCCGCCAGTGCCTCGGCGGTCGCGCCGGTGGTCAGCACGTCGTCGATCAACGCCAGATGGCGGCCCGTGATGTCGTTGCCCGGCGCCAGGCAAAACGCCTGGCGCAGATTGCGCCGTCGCGTGGCGGCGTCCAGTTGCTGTTGCGGAGGCGTATCGACGACGCGTTCCAGCAGGCGCTCACCGACCGGCAGTTTCAGCGCGCTGCCCAGCCACTGCGCGAGCATTTGCGCCTGATTGAAGCCGCGCTGGCGCAGGCGACGGCGGGCCAGCGGCACCGGCACGAGGAGATCAGGCTGCGGCAGCCCGTCGGTGAACGCGTGCTGCAGATGCAGCCCCAGTCGCTCGCCAAGCAATCGCCCAAACGGCCAGCGCGCCTGATGCTTGAAGCGGGTAATCAGCGCATCCACGGGAAAGGCGAAGCGCCAGGGCACTTCAACGTGATCGTAGCTGGGCGGCCGCTTCTGACATTCGCCGCAGATCAGCCCATGGGTCGGCAGCGGAACGGCGCAGACCGCGCACTGGCCATCGAGCCAGGGCAGCTCCGCTTCACACGGAATACACAGTGGATGGCCTTCGCAAGGCTCATCGCACAGCAAACAGAATTGTTTATTAATTGACCACTTGTAAACCATGATTCCATTCCTGGTTGACAGCGTATCGGGCTTGGCTAACCATTCCGCATCCGTGCCAGGCCGCCGAGCCGCTATTAATTACAAGGAATGCCCATGAGCGCCACCTCCGCTTCCGTAACGCGTCACGATTGGACCCTTGCCGAGGTCAAGGCGCTCTTCGAGCAACCCTTCAACGATCTGCTGTTCCAAGCGCAGACCGTGCACCGCCAGCATTTCGATGCCAACCGCGTGCAGGTCTCCACGCTGCTGTCGATCAAGACCGGCGCCTGCCCGGAAGACTGCAAGTACTGCCCGCAGTCCGGCCACTACAACACCGGCCTGGATAAAGAAAAGCTGATGGAAGTGCAGAAGGTGCTGGAGGCGGCGGCCGAAGCCAAGGCCATCGGCTCGACCCGTTTCTGCATGGGCGCGGCTTGGAAGCATCCGTCGGCCAAGGACATGCCCTACGTGCTGAAGATGGTCGAGGGTGTCAAGGCGATGGGCCTGGAAACCTGCATGACCCTTGGCAAGCTCGATCAGGAGCAGACCAAGGCGCTGGCGGCGGCGGGGCTGGATTACTACAACCACAACCTCGATACCTCGCCGGAGTACTACGGCAACATCATTACCACCCGCACCTACGGCGAGCGTCTGGAAACGCTGAGCTACGTGCGCGAGGCGGGCATGAAGATCTGCTCCGGCGGCATCCTCGGCATGGGCGAATCGCTGGACGATCGCGCCGGCCTGCTGATCCAGCTGGCCAACCTGCCGGAGCACCCGGAATCGGTGCCGATCAACATGCTGGTCAAGGTCAAGGGCACGCCGCTGGCCGAAGAGCAGGACGTCGATCCGTTCGACTTCATCCGCATGCTCGCCGTCGCGCGGATCATGATGCCGAAATCCCATGTGCGCCTGTCCGCCGGACGCGAGCAGATGAACGAGCAGATGCAGGCGCTGGCCTTCTTCGCCGGCGCCAACTCGATCTTCTACGGCGAAAAGCTGCTGACCACCGCCAACCCGCAAGCGGACAAGGACATGCAGCTGTTCGCGCGCCTGGGTATCAAGCCGGAAGAGCGCCACGAGCACGCCGACGAAGTGCATCAGGCGGCCATCGAGCAGGCATTGATCGAGCAGCGCGACAGCAAGCTGTTCTATAACGCGGCGGTCTGATGGCCCGTGCGCTGGATGGCTAAAGTGTCATCCATGCGCCAGCCCAACCCTTTCGTAGGGTGGATATCCCGCGTGCGGTTATCCACCTCTTGCCACGCCGAATAGCCATGACCTTCGATCTCGCCTCCCGTCTTGCCGAGCGCCGCGCCGCGCATCTCTATCGCCAACGCCCGCTGCTGGAGACGCCGCAGCAGCCGGAGGTGATGGTCGATGGCGAGCGCCTGTTGGCATTCTGCTCCAACGACTACCTGGGCCTGGCCAGCCATCCCGAGGTGATCGCAGCCATGCAGCAGGGCGCCGCGAAGTGGGGCGTGGGCGGTGGCGCCTCGCATCTGGTGATCGGCCACAGCACGCCGCATCACCAGTTGGAGGAGGCGCTCGCCGACTTCACCGGCCGCCCGCGCGCGCTGCTGTTTTCCACCGGCTATATGGCGAATCTGGCCGCGGTGACGGCGTTGGTCGGGCAGGGCGATACGGTGCTGGAGGATCGTCTCAATCACGCTTCCCTGCTCGATGCCGGACTGCTCTCCGGCGCGCGCTTCTCGCGCTACCTGCACAACGACGCCGAAATTCTCGCCAAGCGCCTGGACAAGGCCGGCGGCAATACCCTGGTGGTGACCGATGGCGTATTCAGCATGGACGGTGATCTTGCCGACCTGCCGGCGATCTGCGCCACAGCGAAGCCGCGCGGCGCCTGGGTGATGGTCGACGATGCCCATGGCTTCGGCCCGCTGGGCGCAACGGGCGGCGGCATCGTCGAGCAGTTCGGCCTGGGCATCGATGACGTGCCGGTGCTGGTCGGCACGCTGGGCAAGGCCTTCGGCACCGCGGGTGCTTTCGTCGCCGGCAGCGAGGAGTTGATCGAAACGCTGATCCAGTTCGCCCGGCCCTACATCTACACCACCAGCCAGCCGCCGGCGGTAGCCTGTGCCACACTCAAAAGCCTGGAGCTGCTGAGTAGTGAAGGCTGGCGTCGAGAGCATCTGAACCGGCTGGTCGCGCGTTTCCGCGAGGGCGCGCAGCAGATCGGGCTGACGCTGATGGACAGCCCGACGCCGATCCAGCCGGTGCTGGTGGGCAGCAGCGAACGGGCGTTAAGGCTGTCGGCATTGCTGCGCGAACGCGGCATCCTGGTCGGCGCCATTCGCCCGCCGACCGTTCCGGCCGGCAGCGCACGGTTGCGGATCACCTTCACCGCAAGCCATAGCGATGCGCAGCTCGAGCGCCTGTTGGAGGCGCTGGCCGAGTGCTGGGCCTTGTTGCCCAAGGAGAGCGACGATGCGTGATCGACTGATTCTTCTGCCAGGCTGGGCGTTTGGCCCGGCTGCCCTGGAGCCTCTGGCCGAGCTGTTGCGTGATCGTGAGCCGCGGCTGCAGGTCGACATTGTCCCGCTGCCAGCGCTGGAACGACCAGAAGCCTGGCTCGACGAATTGGATGCACGGCTGCCTCTCGACAGCTGGATAGCGGGCTGGTCCTTGGGCGGGATGCTGGCGACCCAGCTGGCAGCACGCCGTGGCGACAACTGCCCTGGGCTGATCACTATCTGCAGCAATCCCTGCTTCCGCAGCCGCGACGACTGGCCGACGGCGATGCCCGCGGAAGTCTTCGATGCCTTCGATGCGGCATTCCAATTGGGGCCGGAGGACACGCTCAAGCGCTTCAGTTTGCTCTGCAGTCGCGGTGCTTACGATCCGCGCACGCTTGCGCGGCAGTTGCAGGTCAGCCTGCTCGATCAGTCCACGGCCGTCGCGGCGGCCGGTTTGCGCCTGCTTGCCGAGCTGGACGGGCGCGAGTCACTGCAGCGTTACGTTGGGCCGCAGCTGCATCTGTTCGCGGGCAGCGATGCATTGGTCCCTGCGGCTGCCGCCGAGGCGCTGCTGGCCTGCCTGCCGGATGTGGAAGTCGATGTGTTGGCCAACGCCAGCCATGGGTTGCCGCTGGAGCGGGCCGACGACGTGGCGACGGCCATGCTGGCGTTCATGGGTGAGGGCGAGGATGACTGACGCCGCCCTGTTGCCGGACAAGCGTCAGGTCGCCGCGTCCTTTTCCCGTGCCGCGGCGACCTACGACAGTGTGGCTGCCCTGCAGCGGCAGGTGGGCAACCAGCTGCTGGCGCGTCTGCCGGCCGGTGCACAGCCGCTGAGCTGGATTGATCTCGGCAGCGGTACCGGCTTCTTCTCGCGCGCACTGGCGGCCAATTTTCCACGAGCTGAAGGGATTGCGCTGGATATCGCCGAGGGCATGCTGCGTCATGCCCGGCCGCAGGGCGGTGCGCTGCACTTCGTGGCGGGCGATGCGGAGCGCCTGCCGTTGCGTGATGGCAGCGTCGATCTGATCTATTCCAGCCTGGCCCTGCAATGGTGCGAGGACTTCGCCAGCGTACTGCGTGAAGCGCGGCGGGTCTTGCGCTCTGGAGGCACCTTGGCCTTCAGCAGCCTTTGCACTGGCACCCTGCAGGAACTGCGCGACGCCTGGCAGGCGGTGGACGGCTTTGCTCACGTCAACCGTTTCCGCTCGCTGGCCACCTATCAGGCGCTATGCCGGGACAGCGGTCTGGCCATGGTGAGCTTGGACGTGCGGCCGGAGGTTTTGCATTTCCCTGATCTGCGCCAGCTGACCGGTGAACTCAAGGCGCTCGGCGCACACAACCTCAACCCCGGACGCCCCGGCGGGCTGACCGGGCGTGCACGCATTCGTGCACTGATCGACGCCTACGAAGGTTTCCGTCAGCCCGCGGGCCTGCCGGCCACCTATCAGGTGGTCTATGGCGTTCTGCGCAAGGACTCATGAGATGGCCCGCTCTTTCTTCATCGCCGGTACCGATACCGACGTCGGCAAGACCACCATCGCCACTGGCTTGCTGCATGTGGCTCGATCGGCGGGGCTTTCTACCGCAGCGGTAAAGCCGGTCGCCTCTGGCTGCGAGCTGACCGGGCATGGCCTGCGCAACAGCGATGCGCTGGCGTTGATGGCCGAATGCAACCCGGCGCTGGAATACGCGACGGTCAACCCGTTCGCCTTTGCCCCGGCCATCGCCCCGCATATCGCCGCCCGAGAAGCCGGCATCGAGCTGAGCGCCGAGCGACTGGCCGATGCCGTGGAGTCGGTGCTGAACTGTCGCGCGGATTTCACTCTGGTAGAGGGCGCCGGCGGTTGGCGTGTGCCTCTGAGCGGGCAGCAATACCTGTCGGCGCTGCCTGTTCTCTTGGGGTTGCCGGTGATCCTGGTCGTGGGAGTCCGCTTGGGATGCATCAATCATGCGGTGCTAAGTGCCGAGGCCATTGCGCGTGACGGTCTGACGCTGGCGGGCTGGGTGGCGAATATCGTCGACCCGGCGACGTCGCGCCTGGAGGAGAATCTCGCCACGCTCGAGCAGCTGCTTCCGGCGCCTTGCCTGGGGCGGGTGCCGCGTCTTGCCCGCGCGGACGCACAGCAGGTTGCGCAGCATCTGACGCTGGCGCCGCTGCAACTGGCGTGACGGTGACTCTCGCGGCGGTCAGCGCCTTGCGATGTCCAACAGCATCTGCTTGAATGCTGGCAACCTGACAGCGCGTGGAGCCGCCATGCAGATCACCAGTAATCTTCTCGGTGCCGGACTGAGCACCTATCAGGGCGGCCAGCAACGCGTCGAGCAGGCCGCTTCGGCCATCGCCTCTGCTACCGCGCCGGTGCTCGGCAACTCTCAGGCCGTCAGCGAGATCACCGAGCAGCTGATTCAGTTGAAAGTCGGTGAGCACAGCGCCAAGCTCGGCGCCCGCATGATCCAGAGCGCCGATGAGGTGCTGGGTACGCTGATCGACACTCAGGCCTGATCGCCAGGCCTGGATCCACACTTTCGCGCGCCCCTGTCGCCGCTCCTCCGCGCTCGCCAATCGATCCGTTCCGTCCCGCTCCATTGCGTCGCGCCCGCCTGTCACATTTGCAACAGCTCGTTTCACCATCCTTCGCTCGGCCACCCAGTGTTCCGCTCAGGTGCTACACCTGACAGCCGGAGCGATGGCTTCTGGCTATGCAATACAGGCATGTTCCGTCGCTTGACATTGCACAGGTCGAAACGTATGTTTCAAACGCCTGTTTGACCTGCCGGGGCGATGCCGGATGGTCCAATTCATAATCAAGCGTGGCTGATCATCAGTCACCTGAACCAAGAACCTACCGCTGAGGTTTACGCTATGCCTGACTACAAGGCCCCCTTGCGCGATATCCGCTTTGTACGTGACGAACTGCTCGGCTACGAAGCGCACTATCAGAGCCTTCCGGGTTGTGAAGACGCCACCCCGGACATGGTCAGCGCCATTCTCGAAGAAGGCGCCAAGTTCTGTGAGCAGGTCATCGCCCCTCTGAACCGTGTGGGTGACGTTGAAGGCTGTACCTGGAGCGAAAGCGGCGTGAAGACGCCCGCTGGCTTCAAAGAGGCCTACCAGCAGTTCGTCGAGGGCGGCTGGCCGAGCCTGGCCCATGACGTCGAGCACGGCGGCCAGGGCCTGCCGGAGTCGCTGGGCATGGCGATCAGCGAGATGATCGGCGAAGCCAACTGGTCCTGGGGCATGTACCCCGGCCTGTCCCATGGTGCGATGAATACCCTGCATGAGCACGGTACTCCTGAGCAGCAGCAGGCTTACCTGACCAGGCTGGTATCCGGCCAGTGGACCGGCACCATGTGCCTGACCGAACCGCATTGCGGTACCGACCTGGGCATGTTGCGCACCAAGGCCGAGCCTCAGGCCGATGGCACCTACAAGGTCTCCGGCACCAAGATCTTCATCTCCGCCGGTGAGCACGACATGGCCGAGAACATCGTCCATATCGTCCTTGCCCGTCTGCCCGATGCGCCGGAAGGTACCAAGGGGATTTCGCTGTTCATCGTGCCGAAGTTCCTGCCTAACGCCGAAGGCGAAGTGGGTGAGCGCAACGGCGTCTCCTGCGGTTCCATCGAGCACAAGATGGGTATCCACGGCAACGCTACCTGCGTGATGAACTTCGACGGCGCTACCGGTTTCCTGATCGGCCCGCCGAACAAGGGCCTCAACTGCATGTTCACCTTCATGAACACGGCCCGTCTGGGCACCGCTCTGCAGGGTCTGGCCCATGCCGAGATCGGCTTCCAGGGCGGTATCGCCTATGCCCGTGAGCGTCTGCAGATGCGTTCGCTGACCGGGCCGAAGGCGCCGGAAAAGGCCGCTGACCCGATCATCGTGCACCCCGACGTGCGCCGTATGCTGCTGACCATGAAGGCCTTCGCCGAAGGCAATCGCGCCATGCTCTACTTCGCTGCCAAGCAGGTCGACGTGATGCAGCGCAGTCAGGACGAAGAGCAGCGCAAGGCCGCTGACGCCATGCTGGCCTTCCTCACCCCGATCGCCAAGGCGTTCATGACTGAGGTCGGTTTCGAAGCGGCCAACCACGGCGTGCAGATATACGGTGGCCACGGCTTCATCGCCGAGTGGGGCATGGAGCAGAACGTGCGTGACAGCCGTATTTCCTGCTTGTACGAAGGCACTACCGGCATCCAGGCGCTGGACCTGTTGGGCCGCAAGGTGCTGATGACCCAGGGCGAGGCGCTCAAGGGCTTCACCAAGATCGTGCACAAGTTCTGTCAGGCCAACGAAGGCAACGACACCGTCAAGGAGTTCGTCGAGCCGCTGGCCAAGCTGAACAAGGAATGGGGCGAGCTGACCATGAAGGTCGGTATGGCCGCGATGAAGAACCGCGAGGAAGTTGGCGCTGCTTCGGTGGACTACCTGATGTACTCCGGCTATGCCTGCCTCGCCTACTTCTGGGCCGACATGGCGCGCGTCGCCGCCGAGAAGCTGGCCGCTGGCACCGAGGAAGAAGGTTTCTACAAGGCCAAGCTGCAGACTGCGCGTTTCTACTTCGCGCGTATCCTGCCGCGTACCCGCACTCACGTGGAAGCCATGCTGTCCGGCGCGGATAATCTGATGGACATGGCCGAAGCGGATTTCGCTCTTGGCTATTGATAGCGTAAGGCTGTAAACGAAGCCGCTGCTCTGCAGCGGCTTTTTTTTGATCAAAGATTGCGGTATTTGCGCATTCTTCAAGCCATTGGCTGCATGTTCGTGTGTGTAAAGGCACAATGCCTGCTTTCCTGTAGGTCGCCGGAGCCGCTGTGTCGCGTGCCGTCTCGCCTCGCTTCAATCACTTCGTAGCGCCGCTAGCCTTGCTGGTCGGTGGTGAGGTCATTGCGCGCCAGGTGTCGCTCAACGAGTTCTTCACTTCGCTTTATAACGTCCTGCCGACGGTACTGCTTTTGCTCGGTGGTGCGCTTTGCTTGATGTACGGCCGCATCCGGGAATGCTTTCTGCTGCTCTGCGTTTATCTCGTCTATTTCCTACTCGACACGCATGCTGACTATTACCGCGATCGTGGCAGTCTGTTGGATGACGCAGCCCTGACATTCCATCTGTGCAGCCTGCTGCTGCCATTGCTTTATGGCCTGTTTGGGGTGTGGCGCGAGCGCAGCCATCTCGCTCAGGAAGGATTGGCGCGTGCAGCGGTACTCTTCGCCGTCGGTATTGTGGCTCTGGCATTGGCGAGGCGATTTCCGGATGCGCTGCATGCCTGGCTGGTGGTGATTCGTTGGCCAGCCCTGCAGGCCGACTGGCTGCAACTGATCCAGTTGGCGTACCCGGCGTTTCTTGCCGCGCTGGTGTTATTGACGATGCAGTACCTGCGTCAGCCGAGGCCGTCCCATGCCGCTCAGATCGTCGGACTGGTCGGCGTGCTGCTGATGCTGCCGCAAACCTTCAGCCGCGGCGCGGCGTTGAATGTCCTGAGCAGCCACGTGTTGTTGATGCTGGTAGCGGCGATCGCCCATGAGGCCTATCTCATGGCCTTCCGTGACGAGCTGACCGGCTTGCCCGGGCGCCGCGCGTTGAACGAGAGGCTACAGCGTCTGGGTCGCCAGTACGTGCTGGCCATGGCGGATGTGGATCATTTCAAGCGCTTCAACGATACCTATGGCCACGACGTAGGCGATCAGGTTCTGAAAATGGTCGCCAGCCGACTGCGCAAGATAGGCGGTGGCGGGCGCGCCTATCGTTATGGCGGCGAGGAGTTCACCCTGGTGTTTTCTGGCCGTAGCGTCGAAGAGTGTCTGCCGCACCTCGAGGCGATACGTCAGTCCGTGGAGAGCTATGCGCTGCAGTTGCGCGACGCGAGCAGCCGCCCGAAGGACGACCGTCTGGGTCGCACGGCGCGGGGCAAGGTGTCGACGAGTCAGGTATCGGTGACCATCAGCATCGGTGTGGCCGAGCGCCAGGGCGAGCAACGCACCCCGGACGAGGTCATAAAGGCGGCCGACCAGGCGCTCTACGGCGCCAAGAAGGCCGGTCGCAACTGCGTGCGCGTACATGGCAGCGGGCGCGGCGCGGTACGTATGAACGGGCATTCGCGTTAGGTTTAAGGGGTTTTAATTGTGACCATGAAAAACTATCCGGTCACAAAAAGACGCTTAATCCTGACTTCGTTATTCGGTTAGACTCATTGGAAACGGCCTTCAGTGCCGCAACCCAGTGTCTTGCGAGGAACCTTGCCATGGCTGACTACCAAGCGCCGCTGCGCGACATGCGTTTTGTCCTGAATGAAGTCTTTGACGCGCCGAAGCTCTGGCAGGCGCTGCCAGCGCTCGCCGAGGTGGTCGACGCTGAAACTGCCGACGCCATCCTCGAGGAGGCGGGCAAGATCACCGCAAACAGCATCGCGCCATTGAATCGCAGCGGTGACGAAGAGGGCTGTCGATGGGATGCGGGCGCGGTGTCGACCCCCGCCGGTTACCGCGAGGCTTATCAGTTGTATGCCAAGGGCGGCTGGGTCGGCGTCGGTGGTGATCCGGCGTTTGGCGGCATGGGCATGCCCAAGGTCATTTCGGCCCAAGTCGAGGAGATGATGAACTCCGCCAGCCTGGCGTTTGGTCTGTATCCGATGCTGACCTCCGGTGCATGCCTGTCGATCTACGCGCATGCCAGCGAGGAACTGAAACAGAAATACTTGCCGAACATGTATGCCGGGGTCTGGTCCGGCTCCATGTGTCTGACCGAACCGCATGCCGGGACCGATCTGGGCATCATTCGCACCAAGGCCGAGCCCCAGGCAGATGGATCCTATAAGGTCAGCGGTACCAAGATCTTCATCACCGGCGGCGAGCACGACCTGACCGAGAACATCATCCATCTGGTGCTGGCCAAGCTGCCGGATGCGCCGGCCGGTTCCCGCGGGATCTCGTTGTTCCTGGTGCCCAAGGTAATGGTCAACGAAGACGGCTCGCTGGGCGAGCGCAATTCGCTGTCGTGCGGTTCCATCGAGCACAAGATGGGCATCCAGGCGTCGGCTACATGCGTGATGAACTTCGATGGCGCCGTCGGCTGGATGGTCGGCGAGCCGAACAAGGGCCTGGCGGCGATGTTCACCATGATGAACTACGAGCGCCTGGGCGTTGGCATCCAGGGTCTGGCAACCGGCGAGCGTTCCTATCAGAGCGCAATCGAGTACGCCCGCGATCGCATCCAGAGTCGCGCACCGACCGGACCTGTGGCTCAGGACAAGGCGGCCGATCCGATCATCGTGCATCCCGACGTGCGTCGTATGCTGCTGACCATGAAGGCTCTGAACGAGGGTGGCCGAGCATTCTCCAGCTACGTCGCGCTACAGCTCGACATTGCCAAGTTCAGCGATGATGACGAGGCACGTCAGCGCGCCGAGGCGCAGGTCGCACTGCTGACCCCCGTTGCCAAGGCCTTCCTCACGGATATGGGGTTGGAAACCACCGTACATGGTCAGCAGGTATTTGGCGGCCACGGCTTCATCCGCGAATGGGGGCAGGAGCAGCTGGTGCGCGATTGCCGTATTACCCAGATCTACGAAGGTACCAATGGCATCCAGGCGCTGGACCTGGTCGGCCGTAAGATCGTCGGCAGCGGCGGCACCATGTATCAGGCTTTTGTCGACGAGATCCGCGCCTTCATCGCCGATGCTGGTCCGGAGCTGACAGAGTTCGCCGAGCCGCTCAAGGCCGCCATGGACAACCTGGACGAGCTGACAGCTTGGGTCATCGATCAGGCCAAGGCTAATCCGAACGAGATCGGTGCCGCCTCGGTGGAATACCTGCATGTATTCGGCTACACCGCCTACGCCTACATGTGGGCGCGCATGGCTGCGGTCGCGGTTGCCAAGCGGGAGGAGGGCGACTTCTACCAGAGCAAGCTTGGTACCGCGCGCTTCTATTTCGCCCGGCTGCTTCCGAGGATCCATTCGCTGAGTGCTTCGGTTAAGGCTGGTAGCGAGTCGCTGTACCTGCTCGACGCGGCTCAATTCTGATCGCTGCGGCTTAATCTAAAGGCAATATGAAATTATTTGGCCATGATACGGAACGATTAAGCCGCCCCTTCGGTCATAAAAATCGCGCAATGTAAGCTTCGACTTACAGCTCTGCATCATGGATGACGCGATGTAGGAAAAGGCTTACAAGGCGTGATGCATAATGGCTACTACAGGTCCGCGAGGGCAGGCAGTAATCTACTGCATAGGGACGTGGCGCATGGAAAGCGCGAATCAACAATACGGACCACACAGGGAGCGGTGCCAGGACGGCGCGCGATCATGGATGTCAGGATTCAGTCTGCAGAGCCCCGCTTCGGCGGGGTTTTTCTTTTCTGCTTAGTCATCAGCGTCAATTCTGCGCGGTCAGGCTGACATTGACGGTGCGGACTTAACCCTTTCGCGTTCTTCGTATCAGTCCGGCATGCAGACGCCAGTGCCACCCAGCCCGCAATAGCCGCCCGGATTTTTTGCCAGATACTGCTGGTGGTAAGCCTCCGCATAGTAGAACGGCGGTGCGTCGGCTATCTCGGTGGTGATTGCCGGAAAGCCAGCATTGCTCAGACGCTGCTGAAAGCGCTCCCGACTGCTCTCCGCCTCGCTGCGCTGTTGCGCATCCGTGCAATAGATCGCCGAGCGGTACTGGCTGCCGATATCGTTGCCTTGGCGCATCCCCTGTTAGTATGACTTGGCCTGGCAGCTATCTATGTAAACTGATATCACCGCCAGCCTAGCTTCTACGAATGGTCTGAGAAGATCCTTTCTCGAAATATGCAGCCCAGCAACCATGAGTGTTGCAGATTAGCTATTTCGCGATACCGAGGCGTATTCGGCGTTTCCGCAAAGTTCCGAAGTTTTGTTTCTTAAAAAATTGAGTAACTGGATTTAGCCGTTCCGGGCTTATCTTTGTTTTGTACTGGCTTTGCGACAGGTCACAGAGGAGAGTACATGGTTCTGATTGTCAATGTTGACTTTCGCAGTAGTCACGATTCGAGGCTATCACAGCTCTCACATAAAATTCCGCAGTTTTTCAATGATTCAGCTGAACCATATAGCGAGGCAAACGCCTACATGCGGTTTTTGTCCCGCCGATTAATGCCGAAAAGTATGAAAACTATCGCGGAACATATTAAAGAGTTTTTGGTTTGGTCGGAAAACTCCGGAATTGAACTTATAGATGTTACGGATGATGTCTTTGACAGCTACGTAGATGCGCTCTGTGGTTATCGAAAGGCATCTGGAGTGCCGCTTAGCTGGAATACTGTAAATGCAAGAGCGACAGGTGCTTATCGCTATCTTGTATGGTGTTATGAGAAAAAGTTATGTCCCGATTTGAATCCAATTGAGGTCGCTAGCTCATACGGCGGGTTGCGGAAAAAATATAACACCAAAGGACATCACTCAAGAGAAATAAAAGATCATACAAAATTTCTTATCTTGGAAACTGCTGTTAAGTTCATTGATACCCTTTCCGAGGTTTCGGGGGTCGCTAATTCAGAAGTAAGGCTAAGGAATAAGTTGATTGGAGCGTTTATGCTTCAGTCGGGACTTAGGATATCTGAAGTAGTAGGGTTTCCTTTAAAAGATCTGCCCGAGGTTAATCTAAGAGGGCACTCGACTCCAGCGAGAGTTATCGGCAAGGGGGGGAAAGCAAGACTGGTTTTGATACCCAATAAGCTGCTTGTTAAGTTTTGGCAGTACGTAGATTTTGACAGGCAAAGAGTTGTAGAAAAAATAGAATCGATCGCTGGAAATGATGTTGTAGATGATGTGCTCTTCTTAAGTGAAAAAGGTCGAAGGTTGACAGCTAACTGGATAGAAAAGTTGTTTACCAGGGCAAGTGAGAGGCTTGGGGTTAAGACCGTACCTCATGTGTTAAGACATACATATGGTACTTACCATTACCTTTTGAATAAAGATCTGGCGGGGTTGGCCAATTTAATGGGGCACTCCAATGAGAACACGACTCGGAATTTCTATGTCCATACGGCTTTACTGATTTCCTACGCTGGGACATATAGAGCTCTACAGGATGAGATTGATAGATTGATAGGGGCTGCTAATGGATGAAAACAGGTCTAGCTCTCTTTATTTCCTTACTGTGGCTGAGGAACGTGCTGAAACAGAGCTTAAATTCACTGCGGAATGTAAGAACACGGCGAAAATATATGCATATGACTTAAGTGACAAGCCATACTCTGATTCATTTCGGGATGTGCTCGGAGTAGTGGTGTGGGCTATTTACAGGCGAAGAAATATGATGGGGCATTTAAGTCGGTTGGCGATTATCGAGATACTTCCAAGGTTCTTTAAATTTCTTGAAAGTGTTCTGATCTATAGAGCAGAGCAGCTCTCAGGGGATACGCTGCGATACTTTGCGGAATGGCTAAAAAAGGATAAAAGTTTAAGCTATTCAACTGCGGCCTCTATGTATCGAAAAATTTCACCCGTATTTTTGCAAATGAGTAGCCATTATAAGGTTAGCGATAGTTTTATTCCCGTTCGTAATGCCTTTCCCAAGTCAAGCTCGCTTGTCTCGTCCTGTATTGGATATGATCAGGAAGAGTTGAAAGGTATTCTCAATGCGGCTGTGCGTGGGATGCGTGAAAGCGCGTCTAAGTTTGAGAAGACGTATCAGCCTAAATGGATTGGAATAGCTCCGCCATTAGAAGATGTGGCTCCTATTGGTCCGTCTGGCAGTAGGTCATATTGGGCCAGTGAAGAATATAGAATCTGGTGGTGGGAGAATAATTGTGGATGTATGAGGCTTAATAGCAATGCACTTTACA
This sequence comes from Stutzerimonas stutzeri RCH2, assembly GCF_000327065.1. NCBI lineage: Bacteria > Pseudomonadati > Pseudomonadota > Gammaproteobacteria > Pseudomonadales > Pseudomonadaceae > Stutzerimonas > Stutzerimonas stutzeri. Next base: position 459,778 of record NC_019936.1, read on the forward strand.
AGCTGCCAAAAGGGCAGGCTTTTTTTCAGTCTACGGCACTGGATGGTAAAAATGGCAGTGTCAAGTATTTGAGCGAGTTTTATGACCGCATAGGTGCTGGCCCTGATTATAAACCAAAGTATTTGGGGTTGCCTTGTCCTATCAATTACCGTACGCCATGGAAAAAGAAAGATTATCTTGTCTGGTACTGGGAAAACAAATTAGGTTGCAGAGCTCTATCTGGCAGTGAATTGAAGAAAATTGCGCCAGAGTTCTGGGGGGCTTTGAAAGAATATTTTGGGGGAAGGATAAAGGATTTTTACAAGGAGTTGGGTGTATATCGCTGGGTTCAAGCAGAGGACCTGATTCCATATTACTTGTTGCTCTTGATTAGAACGCAGTTGAATCCATTTACTGTCCAGCGCCTGACAATAGACTGCCTAGTTCCTGACCCGTTGAATGATGGTCGTGTCATGATTAACTGGAAAAAGTATCGGTCTTTTAAGAAAGGAATGACCATTCCTACTGATAAAGGCAACGATAGCTGGCCTGCGATGATAATTAAACGGGTGAGTGCTATTACCGAGTCTATTAGGGAAGACGGCCAAGATGAGTTGTGGATTGCAAACGCCAATCGTTTCAAAGTTAGCCAGCCTCTAGGTAGCTCCGCATTTAAAAGGGCTCTTCAAGCTTTTTCACGAAAACATGCATTAACAAGCAGTGATGGTAAACCTTTATCTATTCAGGCGCGACTGATTCGTCCAGCAATGGCTTGGAGTGAATACTTAAGGACTGAAGATATGAACTATCTTCAGGCGTTATTAGGACATGCTAGGCTTTCAACAACTGCTGATTATTTGAGGCGGTTAGATGATCCAATCTTTCTGACCCGACGAGCAGTTCATCAGGATGCAGTTTTTGTTCGACTTTCCTCTGCTGAGGATGGCTCTTTGATTAGCGAGTCTCTGGAAGCAAGTGAGAGTACTCAAGGAATGCACGAGGCTCTTTTAAATCACTGCAGGGATCCGATGAAATCTCCTGTTTCTGGGCAAAAAACTGGGTCCTTATGTAGCGCTAGTAATGAGGTGTGTTTGGGGTGTCAGAATTTAATAATAACCTTTCTTGATATAAAGAAGTACTTCTGCTTCATTGCCTTTCATGATTATCTTTTGCAGGTTGGAGATATAACTGATTTGGAGCACAGGAAGGCTACTTCTGAGAAGCGATTCATTTGGGAGAATTATATACTTGTAAAATATGACTCAGGCGTTATTGAGAGGATAAGGTCTGAGGCTCTGAGTTTTCCAATCCCGGAGTGGGATATTTCCTTGTATGAGGAGAGAAAGCATGGTTGATCGTTTAGGCTCTCCTCTATATTTATTTACGAGAGATATTGTCCAAGAGTTGAATAATGAGCTGGGCTTTTACACTAATCTCAAGGGCGTGTCGGAGGCGGTTAGAGCGAAAATTAAGATATCGGCATTGTCATTTTATAAAGATAATGTTTGGGATTTTTCTGCTGAGTATCCAAGTTTACGCTCAAGGGCCGTTGTTCTTAAGTTCAGCCAGATTCATTTTGAGGATGGTAGCGATATAACCATGCCGGGTTATGAGTGTTATTTGAGTTCGGTTAAGGAGTATTGTTATTCATTGTTGGTTGATCCTCCCTCTACATATCCCAAGTGGTCAACTATTTGCGTTGCAATGACAAAGGGGGTCAGAAGTCTTTTAAGGTTCATGAGAGAAGCGGGGATCGACAGATTTTCTGATGTTATCGATCTTGATTTTCAGGCGTTTCAGGATTGGGTGGCTGAGTCCGCAAATAAAGCTGGAGGATTGATTACGGATAGGACGCTTAAGTCAAGAATTTATGGGCTCTCGTGGCTCTATGAGCAATCTGGAAAGCTTACTGACGGATTGTGTACTTGGCCTTTTGGAGATAGTCGCAGTGAAACGGAATGGGCTAAGGATCGTGCGCAGAAAAAACTACCTAGAAAATATCAGACTACACCAGAGATGCCGGACTCGGTTGCGAAGAAGCTAATTCAATGTGCGATAGATGATTTATCTATTGCTGGCAAATTGGAGGAAATAAGGGCGAAGCGTAAGGAATATAAGTCTGGAAGAGCAACTTCTAGAAAGCTGCTGCCCACTGGTGAGTATAAGCATTCTGTGGAGGTGATTAATCCATTTCCTTGGGATAGATATGGTATTTCTTCTTGGCATCAAGTAAAGACATTGGAGTCAAGGCTCCTTGTGGCTGGTTATATTTTGATAGCGATGTTTTCAGGTATGCGGTTCCATGAAATGGCCCATATTAAGGTTGGTCGTGCTAATAATTGGAGTGTGCGACCGGTTAGCGTTGATGGTGGGGTTAAATATTTTTATTTCTTGATGTCGAAAACGAATAAATTGCAGCATGATGCTACTAGCTACCTCTGGCAAACGATTCCTTACGTCGAGCGTGTTTTGGAGGCGCTTGAACAAGGCTTGGCTCATCGTTATAAGAGAGGAAATTCTTTTCTTTTCTCGGGCTACCTAAACACCGGTGAAAGGATCTCACTTTCTACCATAAATGGCGCCTTAAAAAAATATGCTGAATATCATTGTGTGGAATTTGATGGGGAGGTGTGGCCGGTTGCGACACATCAGTTTAGAAAGAAGTTCTCACGACTTATGATTAGGAGTGGTCTTGGTTTGGTTGAGCTTCAAGATCAATTGAAGCACTTTGATATTGAGATGACGAAGAATTACGGTGACTTAAATCTCTACTCTGAATTGCAGCAGGAGAAATTTACCCTGTCTAGAGAGAAGTACGACGAAATTATGCTGACTCAGGCCCCTATTATTGGCGGTGGTGCTGATGAGGTTGAGGGGTATAGGAAGGCTTTTATGGGTATGTCTGCCGATGATAGAGAGCGGCTCTTGGATAATCTATCCAAGAAAGCGCTTATTGAGCAAATGGATGATGGCTTGTGTATGTTTAGAGCCAAAAAGGCGCTTTGTGGGGGAGATAGTGCAAACTGTCGTCCAGCGGATTGTAATAATTCTATTATTCCCGCTGAAGGTATGAGGCGAACCTTGACCTGGCGTAAGAGCGAGAATCAAAGAATGAGAGACTTCTTTTCTGGTCAGCCACTAAAGGTGGCCCATTTAGATGACAGGATCTCTGAAATTGATAAATTGCTCAGTCAAATGGATGGCTTAAATTGTGAATAATAAAAAACCTCGTGGCAGTTTGGTAGGCCTCAAGGAAAATCGAGAGGCCCTGAAGGTAAAAAATACTGAAGCAATGTTGAAGGTTGTTGAGAAACTGGGGAAGGAAAAACCAGATGCGCTATGGTCTTACAAGGACGTTTGGTCTGGTGCGGGCTTGAAAAGTAATGTTGCCCTCAATAGTCCATGGAATTCTCATGTTCGTGATGCAATCGACGCTCATAACTCTAGTATTCGAGAAGCATCAGAGCTTGAGGTGTTCGCTTCAACGCAAAAAAAGACGCTGAGGGTAATAAATGGAGAATTGAGGAAACAGGTTGAAGTCATGCGAAAAGAAAGAGATCAAGCCTTGTCGAAGATTGCTATTTATGAGGCTGAAACTGACTTCTATAAAAGAAAATGTGAGGGGCTTTTGAGGGTGAATGAGCGCCTAAGGAGCAGCCCCGGCGGTTTAAGTGTCGTTTAGTCAATTGGCGTTATTAAGACGTCTCTGTTTTCGCTATGGATGGTCTGAAGTAGTTGTGTATTTCTGGCTGACTTCAGCCCCTGCCGATTTTAAAAGCGGCAAATCGATCAAAAACGCTCAGATCACCCGCTTATTTCTGTGTTTTTAGCCGCCGCGAGCACCTCGCGGCAGCCATTTTCCACATTACAGGCGCACCTCTCCTGCATTCGCCAGTAAATGTCGGCGCGCCATCCACAGGTTCGACAGCGCGAACAGCGTCATCAGTTGCGCCGTGTTCTTCGCCAGACCACGGAAGCGCACCTTCACATAACCGAACTGGCGCTTGATCACCCGGAACGGATGCTCGACCTTGGCTCGTACCTGAGCCTTGGCCTTCTCAATCTTGCGCTTGGCTTTGTACAAAGCACTGCGCTTATCAAGCTTCTTGTAAGTACTACGGCGGGCGGCGATCTGCCAGATGGCCTCCCGGCCTTCATGTTCAGGGCGTTTCTCGACGCCGGTGTAACCCGCGTCGGCACCGACCATGTTCTCATCGCCGTGCAGCAGCTTATCGACCTGGGTGACATCGGCCACGTTGGCCGCCGTGCCCACCACGCTGTGCACCAAGCCCGACTCATCATCGACACCGATGTGCGCCTTCATGCCGAAGTAGTACTGGTTACCCTTCTTGGTCTGATGCATTTCCGGGTCGCGCTTACCGTCCTTGTTCTTGGTCGAACTCGGCGCATTGATCAGCGTGGCATCGACGATCGTGCCTTGGCGCAGCGACAGCCCTCGGTCGCCCAGATAGCCATTGAGGACAGCCAAGATGCCGGCGGCTAGTTCGTGCTTCTCCAGCAAACGACGGAAGTTGAGGATGGTGGTTTCATCGGGGATACGCTCCAAGCTCAGCCCCGCGAACTGGCGCAGGATGGTGGTCTCGTACAGCGCCTCTTCCTGAATCGCCCCGGCTTTCCTAGACACTCTCCAAGCTCTGGAAATAACGCTTTTCAAACTCCACTGGCGACAGCTGCATAGCGCTGCTGTGCCGGCGCTTGGGGTTATAGACCATCTCGATGTAATCGAACACATCACTGCGGGCTTCTTCGCGAGTGCCGTAGGTTTTCCGTCGGATGCGCTCCCGCTTCAGCAACTGGAAAAAGCTTTCCGCGACCGCGTTGTCGTGACAGTTACCGCGTCGACTCATGCTGCTGATTAGGTTGTTGGCCTTTAGGAAGCTCTGCCAGTCCGAGCTGCTGAACTGGCTGCCCTGGTCGGAGTGGATCATCACCTCCTGCCTGGGCTTGCGCCGCCAGACCGCCATCAACAACGCATCGATGGCCAGGTCGCTGCACATCCGTGGTTTCATCGACCAGCCGATCACCTGGCGCGAAAACAGATCCAGCACCACCGCCAAGTACAACCAGCCCTCATAGGTGCGGATGTAGGTGATGTCGGTGACCCAGACCTTGTTCGGCTCGCTGACCTTGAACTGCCGCTCCAGGCGGTTGGGCGAAGCCACCGTCGGCTTACCGCCGTAATAGCCGGGGCGCCGACGATAACCGGTCTGCGAACGCAGCCCCTCCACCCGCATTAGGCGAGCCACGCGGTGCCGGCCACAGGACTCGCCCAGCTCACGCAGGTCGTCGTGGATCTTGCGGTAGCCGTAGACCCCGCCGCTTTCCAGCCAGGCATGCTTGATCAATCCGAGCAGGCGCTGATCTTCCTTCTCGCGTGCGGATTTCGGCTCGGCCAGCCAGGCGTAGTAACCGCTGGGATGTACCTGGAGGGTCTGGCAGAGACGCCGTACCGGGTACTCCACCGACAGCTTGCTGATGACGGCGTACTTCAGCCGGACTCCTTGGCAAAGTACGCGGCGGCCTTTTTTAGGATGTCTCGCTCTTCGGTCACCCGCTTGAGTTCCGCGCGCAAGCGACGCAGCTCGGCCTGTTGATCATCTACCTGCTGCCGCTGTGCTTGGGGCTTGCTGTAGCGCTTTACCCAGGCGTACAGGCTGTGCGCGGACACGCCTAGACGCTCCGCCACATCGGCAACGCGCAAACCGCGCTCGGTGACTTGCTTGACCGCTTCGATCTTGAATTCTTCGGGGTAACGCTGGTTGCTCATGGCACCTCCTGATGGGCCTCATTATGAGGCTTGGAGGTGTCTACGAAACCAGGGGCGATTCATCCATCGCTGGATCGCTGTAACCGAACCAGTTTTGCATCAGGTGCACGCGCAGCATCGCCATCAGCGGATAGGCCGGACGACCGCCTTCACCCTTGGGATAATGCGGCTCGATCAAGGCAATCAAACCCTTCCACGGCACCACCCGATCCATCTCGATCAGGAACAACTCTTTGCGGGTTTGTTTGCGCTTACCGGCGTACTCGGCGTCAGCGAAGGTCATCTGCTTCATGGGGAAACTCAGCGGGTGGAATCCGGGTCTTTTGCCAAAATCTGGAAGTCTTCTTCAGAGTTTCCCTAGCATTAAGCTGGGCGCGACAACAGACGTCTAGTTGGGCGGCACCTGAAGGTTTCGACCAGCCACATAACGGCCTAGGTCAATCGACGGGCAAGAATAGAATGTCTCCTATAGTCCGCTAGTGTGCGCTCTCTTGCTTGGATGGCATTACGTTCTGGCCCAACGTTACTGTAGCGAATCCGCAGCAGTATCAATCAAAGCCTCCTGTATCCCGCGTGAAGAAAGACGCTACGTTGCGCCCGTTCTTCCACGGCTTCGCTTGCCGCCCCGCTACGGCAGATTCGAAGTATTCATCGAAATGTCATCCTTTAGAAACAGTGCGTTAACAAGGAATTTCTACCCTTTGCATCGCGAACCGCAATTGTGCGGCCAGCAATATTGCGAAAGGTGATCAAATGACGCCCCATCCGATACAGGACGCCGTGCTGCGGGTCGACCGGTTGAGCGTCGTCTATCCAGGCGGCGTGACAGCCCTACGCGATACCTCGATTGCATTTCGGCGTGGTGAGTTCACCGTGCTGCTTGGTCTCTCGGGCGCAGGCAAGTCGACCTTGCTCCGTAGTCTCAATCGACTCGTCACGCCCACTGGCGGCAGTGTCACCAGCGAACTCGGTGAACTCGGCAGCGGCTCGGCCTTGCGTCAGCATCGTCGGCGTACCGCCATGATCTTTCAGCACCACCAGCTAATCGAACGTCAAAGCGCACTGGCTAATGTGCTTACCGGTCGGCTGGCCTTTCACAACACGCTCCGCTCGCTGTTTCCTCTGCCGCGTGCCGATCAGGAGATTGCGCTCAGTTGCCTCGCTCGGGTCGGTCTGGCAGACAAGGCGCTAAGCCGGGTGGACAAACTGTCCGGTGGCCAGCAGCAGCGGGTAGGCATCGCGCGTGCGCTAGCGCAACAGCCGGCGATCATTCTGGCCGATGAGCCGGTAGCCAGTCTCGACCCGGCCACTTCGGTCCGTGTTCTCGGATTGCTGCGCGACATCTGCAAGGAAGACGGCATCACCGCCATCGTTTCGCTGCATCAACTCGAATATGCCCGCCGCTTCGCCGATCGCGTCGTCGGGCTGGCCGATTCTCAGATCGTTTTCGATGCCGCGCCCTCGGAACTCACCGATGCGCAGCTTGAGCGCATCTATGCAGGCCGCTCTACGACTCAGCCAGCGAATGCTCCGGCTGAACCACCTGTCATGCTCGAACCTTCACTGGAGATGTCCCGATGAAACGCTTATCCGCGCTCTTATTGACTTGCTTGCTGTCCGCTGTTTCAAGTTTGTCCGCCCTAGCGGCCGATGCCGATCCGGATGTGCTAAAGGTTGCCCTGCTGCCGGACGAAAACGCCTCCGAGCTGATCAAGCGTAACCAGCCGCTGAAGGATTATCTGGAAGAGCATCTGGACAAGAAGGTGCAGCTGATCGTAACCACCGACTATTCCTCGATGATTGAGGCGATGCGCTTTGGCCGTATCGACCTGGCGTATTTCGGTCCGCTGTCCTACGTCATGGCCAAAAGCAAAAGCGACATCGAGCCCTTCGCTGCCATGGTCATCGACGGCAAGCCGACCTATCGCTCGGTGATTATCGCCAATGTGGCGTCAGGCGTGAATGAGTATGCCGACCTTAAGGGCAAGAAGATGGCCTATGGTGACCGGGCATCGACGTCCAGCCATTTGATTCCCAAAGCCGTGCTTCTTGAGACGGCCGGTTTGACGGGTGGGCAGGACTACGAACAACATTTTGTGGGCACGCATGACGCCGTTGCCGTCAACGTGGCGAACGGCAACGCCGATGCGGGTGGGCTGTCGGAGGTAATTTTCAATCACGCAGTCGAACGTGGCCTAATCGATCCGAGCAAGGTGAAAGTACTTGGTTACAGCGGCGAATACCCCCAGTACCCCTGGGCGATGCGCTCGAACCTGAGCCCCGAGCTGAAAACCAAGGTGCGGGATGTATTCGTCGGTATCGACGATCCCGAAGTGCTGCGCAACTTCAAGGCCGAGGCCTTCGCGCCAATCACCGACGCCGACTACGATGTGATCCGCAACATGGGATCGCTGCTCGGCCTCGACTTCGCCACGATGTGAGCACCGATATGTCTACTCATTACGACGTGCAGGCGCTGCCTGCAGAGCAACGCGAGCACATCCTTCGAGGCTTCGGCCTCGGTTGGTGGCGCCAGCTGGGGCAGGTGGCGATTGTATTCGGAGTGGTGCTGTTGGCCTGCTGGTACGTGGGGCTGCTCGATGCCACCACGCTGCTGAACGGGCTGCCCTCCATCGCGACCCTGGCAGGCGAGGCCATGCCGCCAGACTTTTCGGGCTATCGAAGCTGGATTCGCCCCTTGATCGACACCTTGGCGATGAGCATCGCCGGTACGGCCATCGCAGTGGTGTTCTCGCTGGTGGTGGCCTTCGTTGCAGCGCGCAATACGGCGCCGCACCCCCTTGTGTTCGGTGTTGCCCGGGTGCTGCTCAATGCCCTGCGGTCGGTGCCGGAGCTGATCATGGGCATCATCTTCGTTGCAGCCGTAGGGTTCGGCGCCTTGCCGGGCGTGCTTGCCCTGGGTCTGCATTCGGTCGGCATGGTCGGCAAGTTCTTCGCCGAGGCCATCGAGCACGTCGACGAAGCGCCGGTGGAAGCCGCTCGGGCGGCGGGGGCTACGCCGATGCAAGTGCTGCTGCACGCGGTTTTGCCACAGGTGACGCCGCAGTTCGCCGACGTGGCGATCTACCGCTGGGAATACAACTTTCGCGCCTCCACCGTGATGGGCATGGTTGGCGCCGGCGGTATCGGCTTCGAACTCATGGGCTCGCTGCGCATCATGCAGTACCAGGAGGTTGCAGCAATCCTGCTGGTCATCCTGGCCATGGTCACGCTAGTAGACGCCTTCAGTGGCGTGCTGCGCAAACGTTTCAAATAGGACAAACCATGCTGCCGAAACTCGTTATAACTCACCGAGTACACGATGAGATCCTGCAACTGCTGGCGCCACATTGCGAGCTGATGACCAACCAGACCGACAGCACGCTGCCGCGCGAGGAAATTCTGCGCCGCTGCCGCGATGCTCAGGCGATGATGGCGTTCATGCCCGATCGGGTCGATGCAGACTTTCTTCAAGCCTGCCCTGAGCTGCGTGTAGTCGGCTGCGCGCTCAAGGGCTTCGACAATTTCGATGTGGACGCCTGTACTGCCCGCGGGGTCTGGCTGACCTTCGTGCCTGATCTGTTGACGGTCCCGACTGCCGAGCTGGCGATCGGACTGGCGGTGGGGCTGGGGCGGCATCTGCGGGCAGCAGATGCGTTCGTCCGCTCTGGCAAGTTCCAGGGCTGGCAACCACAGTTCTACGGCACGGGGCTGGATAACGCTACGGTCGGCATCCTTGGCATGGGCGCCATCGGACTGGCCATGGCTGATCGCTTGCAGGGATGGGGCGCGACCCTGCAGTACCACGAGGCGAAGGCTCTGGATACACAAACCGAGCAACGGCTCGGCCTGCGCCGGGTGGCGTGCAGCGAACTCTTCGCCAGCTCGGACTTCATCCTGCTGGCGCTTCCCTTGAATGCCGATACCCAGCATCTGGTCAACGCCGAGCTGCTTGCCCTCGTACGGCCGGGCGCTCTGCTTGTAAACCCCTGTCGTGGTTCGGTAGTGGATGAAGCCGCCGTGCTCGCGGCGCTTGAGCGAGGCCAGCTCGGCGGGTATGCGGCGGATGTATTCGAAATGGAAGACTGGGCTCGCGCGGACCGGCCGCGGCTGATCGATCCTGCGCTGCTCGCGCATCCGAATACGCTGTTCACTCCGCACATAGGGTCGGCAGTGCGCGCGGTGCGCCTGGAGATTGAACGTTGTGCAGCGCAGAACATCATCCAGGCATTGGCAGGTGCGCGCCCAATCAACGCTGCGAACCGTCTGCCCAAGGCCGAGCCTGCCGCATGTTGAATCCGGTCTGGCTGAAGAGCCTGGTAGCGATCGTTCAAACAGGCAGTTTTCAGAGCGCGGCGAGGGCGTTGGGGCTGGCCCAGCCGACGGTGTCGCAGCACTTGCAGAAGCTTGAAGAGCAGGTCGGCGTAACGCTGGTGCAGCGCAGTCGTAGCGGCTGCCAGCCTACCACACGGGCGCTGGCCTTCATGCCGCATGCGACCGCCTTGCTCGACATGCACGCCCGGGCGCTAGAAGCCCTGCATGGCAATCGTGAGCGCGTCGGGGCCAGCTCCAACATCGGCACCTACCTTCTCCAGCCATTCGTGCGCAACTATCTGACGACCGCAAATGAGAGGGGCGAGGTGGATCTGCGCATCGCCGCCAACCCGGATGTGGCCGACCAGCTACTGGCGGGCCAGCTCGACGCCGCGATCATGGAATGGTGGCTACCTCACCCCGACTTCGAACACCGCCTCTGGCGGGTCGAGCCGCTGGTGCTTATCGTCAGCCCCGACCATGCGCTGGTTGAAGCAGGGTGCATAGAACGTGATCGTCTGGTGGACCTGCCGATGCTGGGAGGTGAACCGGGTAGCGGTACCGGACGGCTTCTGACCGAATACTTTGGCGAACTGGGCGTGCCTCGCAGCGGTATGCAGCTAGGCAGCACCGAGGCAGTCAAACAAGCAGTGAGGGCGGGACTCGGCGTGTCGTTGGTGATGGCTTCCGCAGTACAAGACGAAGTTCGCAGTGGCGCGCTGGTAGCTCTTCCCATCCCGGGGCTTGAAAAGCGTCTCCAACTGATCTGGCGCAAACCTCCCGGAAATCTGCACCCGCCGGGATTTGTGCGGCACTTATTGGAGGAGGCAGATCTAGCTGGATAAGGTGATGGATGGTTGCGATCCAGCGCTTGGCTTGTCAGCCTAGGGAAACTCTGAAAAAGACTTTCTGATTTGGCAAAATACCGCGACCCCAACCTCGTGAACGAGCAGACGGTGGACGAGAAAGTCTACGACCGCCTTTCCGAACGCATGAAGGACCGCTTTGATCTGTTCGGATCGTTGCCGGACACCATCAAGGACGAATGGATTGACGACATCGAGCATCTGGGAGAATTGATGGATCAGTACATCAATGCCCAGAAGCAGGAAACCGGCTTCGATCTGCGCTACAACGCCACCATGCGCCCAACCGATAACGACTGGCGCAACTGCGCACAGGTCTTGTCACGTCGAGATTTTGAGACGCTGATGAGGAAAGGGTGGTGACCGAGGTCCAATCGGTGAGCTGGTTCGCCACTGCTTATCTGGCGCACTAAGCTCGCTCAGGCGCCTTGTTCAGTGAGGCAGGTTCATAGTTGGCATTAGATAATACCTCCTGCATCCATTTCGGCATCATGCATGCTCTAAGGGTTGCCAGTTCGACAGGGCTGAGGGCGCAGGTAATTTTGGAAAGCGTCTGCGAAGACAGCCCATCTTTGCCGAGGTAATAAAGTGCGGTCAGTGCCATGCCCACCATAGTGCCAGCGTGCTGCAAGCGATGACTGGACACATGCTGTAGGCGAACCACCGCATTACCAACCTTGATTTTGCGGGTTGCTCCGCTTGTGTAGAAAGTCGGTACTACCTGCATCTGAGTACTAAGTCCCAGCCTGCGCACAGCTTCCGCACCATGTATCTGAATCGTCTCGCCATTTGCTTTAGTGAGAATGCTCATGATGGCTAGCGGGCTAGGTATGAGCCGGCGACCGGTGTAGCGGCTAAATTTTGGTCGCATGTAAATGCCGCGAGCGACGCGCTCAAGATGACCTGATTGCACTAGCCTGGAGAATGCCTTATCGACGGCAGCACGAGAGCCAGCCTCTGCGAATAGCGAGCGAGGAAAGGGCTTCCCCTTCTGCATTCGCTTAATTCGGTTCGAGATTGCTTCTGCGACGGACATGGCACCCTTAGCGATCTGATTCTTCGAAATGGACTGACTAGAGGTCTCTCTTTCAACGTCGAGTGTTACCCGTAAGCCTATGATGCAGGCTCAGCGAGCAGGCTCTGTAACTCATCTCCAACTCTCTTTAGCAGTAACTCACGGTCAGCGGGGGCCTCTGCTCCGAGCAAATAGGTGATGGCCAGGAGGGTGACCGGGTGGACATCGAGCACCTTGCAGAGATCATCAAGCTTTTCGAGCGTAGGACTGGTAGCCGCCCGCTCCAGCATGCTGACGTAGGTGCGGCTGCTAACCATTGAGAAGTCTTCCTGGGTAAGCCCCTGGCTGTGACGCACCAACCTCAACGCTTTACTAAACGAATTCCGGACTTCCATTTTGCGCTCCCGCAAAATGGAAAGATGAAGCGTGATTGAACAATATATGACTACAAAATATATTGTTCATTAGTCGAGCATGATTCTCATCAAGGGGCCTGGGATGTTCAAGACAAATCGGAAATCTGAGCTGTTTCCTGGGCGCTCCAACGGCTCTGATGACGTTCAGTTCTGGTCATTTATTGAGCAGGATGCGGCTTGGCCTTGGTTCTATCTTCAGCTGGTGGAGGACGCTGGTGGGGAATTGTTTCGCAGCATGCTAATGGTTCCGACACCCGTACAGCTTGAGCAGGTCGTAGCCGTAAAAGATGATCATGCTTGGATTGAGCAGGCCCAGCTTGTGACTCCATCGCACATCAACGATACGGAGCGCTGGACAATGGAGCCTTTGTTGGAGGTCAGTCTGATCCTTGATGATCAGGGGCTTGAGCTCGGATATAGGTATCGCGTAGAGGGAGGTCGAGAGTACAGCGTTTCTGTCGATCCGTTTCCAGACGGACAGCTGAAAACTCACATGATCTTCTCTGCTGCATTGCACATCAGGGCGGAAGGCTATTGATTTCAGGTGTTTAGCTTGTTTGGAGGTGAGGCATGACAATGCCATGCGAACGTACCCGAGCAGTGATACAGACACATGACTTTCTTCTTGAGCTCTCGCGTGATGGGTCTTTGCCCGAACGGGTTCGGCGTGATGCTCGATTCCTGCTGCGTCATTATCCAAGCCGGACTGACATGCTTATGGCCGGCCGGATTGAGGAACAGGCGGAGACGCTGCCAATTGGAGCTCTTGGCCCTGTATTCAGCTCGACAACAACTCTCTAATAGGTATCGAATCGGATGTGATCGCTCTCGCCCTCTACAATCGCGGGCCCACATGAGCGTATGAGGAAGCTTTAAGAAGGGGCTCAGTCGCGCGCGGTGGGGGGATAGGCCTGTACAACTGGGCTGGCGTTTCCCTGCGGTAACGGATAACCCATATATTGCTGCCTTCAGCCGCATCACCGGGTTCGCAGCGCGAGCCGATGCTGTCCTGGCAGCTTCTGAAGGCGAGTCACCCATGTCTGAAGACATCAAGAATACCGCGATCACCGCCGCAGGTTACATTTATCAGAACCGTCAAGGCCTCAGGGTTCTTTGCGATTGGCTTGACGCACCGGCTCGCTATACCCGGGTGAGGTTTGAGTGTGACGACGAGGCTGTCGCGCCGACAGGGCTGGATGACATCGTTGTCGAGCGTGCAGATAGCCTGCTTGATCTCCAGCAGGTCAAGTTCACCCCTGATCCAAACGCGCATCCGCTCTGCTGGGATTGGATGCTGGAAAAGACTGGCAAGACAGCGCGATCGAGGTCGATGTTGCGCAAGTGGTTCGATGCTTTCAAGGCGTTGGAACCGGCGCGTACGGGCTTATTTTCGTTGACGACCAATCGCCGGCCGGATGCCGATATCGAAGCTTGCCTCAGCGGCGGCAAGATCTCCTTTGCCAGGATCCCCGAGCCCAGGCGCTCTGAGGTCATCGCGGAACTTGGTGGCGAGCAAGACTGCGAGGCGTTTTTTAGCCAGCTGCACATTTTTCACAGTGACAAGGGGTTCGACACGCTGGAGCAAGAGGTCGATGCGCGACTTCGCAAACACGGCACTCCTGAGGGTATTGCTAACCTCAAGTACGTAGCTTTGAACTGGGCGACGCGGAAAAACTTCCCACCCCCTGACGGTTGGATCACGCTGGAGCAGGTTCGCACCATCCTGCGCTCGACACCAGCGGCGCCTTTGCCAGAGGACTTCGTTGTCCCACTGGGCTACGAGGTGCCTGATGAGACGTTCCATTCGGAGTTTGCCCGTGACACCGTCAATGCTACTGGTGGGGCGATCGTGCTCACTGGGCCGCCGGGTCGTGGAAAAAGTACCTATCTGAGCGCGTTGTGCGACACGCTCGCTGAGCGGGGCATCCCTACCGTCCGGCATCATTACTTCCTCTCGACGACGGAGCGAGGGCGAGACCGGGTGAACAGCTATGTAGTCGAGCAGTCCATCGAGGCGCAAGTCAAACGGTTTCATCCGGATGTTCAGGTGCCGGTGGGCGACCTGCGCTCGCTACTTGAAGCGTGTGCTTCTCACTACAAGCAACTGGCCAAGCCGTTCGTTCTTGTCTTGGACGGGCTGGACCACGTCTGGCGCATTAACGCCGAGGACAAGCGGCCGCTGGACGATGTGTTTGCCCAGGTGATCCCATGCCCGGACAACATGGTGCTGCTCGTCGGCACCCAGCCAGTGGACGACGTCCAGTTACCGACGGACCTGCTTGCTGTCGCGCCTAAAGCGGAGTGGCGTACGCTGCCAGCGATGTCTGAAAACGCAGTCCTGTCCTATTTGCGCAAGGCATTTCAGGAAGGCAGATTTACGACTGGATTCGAGGGCGAGGATGGAGTTGAAAGGCAACTGCAGGAGACTGCGACCGCGCTTCGTACGCAGACCAATGGTCATCCTCTGCATGTCATCTATGCCGTTGCGGAGCTTGAACATACCAGTCGCAGTTTGTCGAGGTGGGACGTCGAGCAGCTGAAGGGGGACTTAAGTAGGGAGGCACAGTTCTACTACGCATCGCTTTGGCAAAGCCTCCCTCCAAGCCTCAAGGACACATTGCGGCTCGTATGCGCCTTCTCGTTCTTCTGGCCTAGATCTGCATTCGGGGAGATCGCCACAAAAGTCGGCACGGCGGAGCCGGAGGTCGCAAAAGTTGAGCATCTGCTTCACTCCTCGGCGGCTGGCCTGAAGGTTTTCCACGAGAGCCTTGCAGTCTTCGTGCGCGCAACCCCAGGCTACGTCGACCGCATTGAGGAGCTGATGCCAGCAGTAGCAAGTTGGTTGGAGAGCTCAGCGCCCACCTCGCTACGCGTGAACTGGCTCTGGACGGTTCAGGCGAGATTGGGTGACCCCAAGAACCTTATCGCCGGTCTCACCCGCGACTGGATCATGCTCCGCCTGGAAGAGGGATACCCGGAGTCGCTTTTTGACACGCTGCTATCAGACGCGCTGGTTGCAGCGCTGGATACCAAAGAGTTTGCTGAAGCCTATCGGCTCCAGCATTTAAAGGGGCGGATGGTCGGTGGGAGCCGATACCAGATGCAGAGCGACGACATGGCCAGGCTGATCTCGTTCACCTTCTTCCTCACCACAGAGGAGAGTGTCGTGCGTGAGGCTCTAGCCTCTAGACACGAGATGGACATCCTCCAGCTCGCCGCGCTTGGGTTGGCCCTGCGTACACGGGGCGATGAGATTGTGGCTGAAATGTGTGGTGAAGAGGCGCTTCGTCGGTTCAGGGGGCTTAGTCGTTTCTCCAGCAGGTACTCGTCGAGTGCTGGCTCTGATGAGTTCCAGTTCCTGGTCGACGCATTTGCACGGCTTGGCGTCATCGGTGCGACACCAACAGCGCTAGCTCAGCTGGTTTCCGAAAACGGGGCGGCCGTTTGGCTGCCAAGAGTCCAGATATTGGTTGAGGAAGGTAATTTAGACGACTTGATGGAGGTCGCTGCTTCGCTTGCTGCTGGTAGGAGCAAGAACCTCATCAGTGACGCGTGCGTTCGCGCGGCAGCGACCGCTGGAGTGAGCATCACCGAGCGCGATGACTTCAGCGCGCTTGCCCGAACGCCCCTCGTCGCTGCCGTAGAGGCAGCTTGTAAGAGGGTTTCCAAGCCCATGAACGAGCCTATCCCCATTGAGTGGCTCAATGGTAACTACTACGAGCGCAAAGAAGATCTGGCTACACTCGCGCACCACTGGTTCTTTAGCGCCGTTCATCTGAGCCTGTCTATGGCTGTAGAAGGGCAGACCGCCTTCGAGTTCGTGCGAGCTCCCTCCTACAAAGACAAGGCGAACATCACCGACTTTCTCAACGCACTCTCTGCGGCCGGTGCACAGGTTGCGCACCAATGGTGGCAGGGGGAGTTCATAGACTTCCATGAGCTGTTCGCGTTACTCCAGACAGTGGAGTTCAGGCGTTTCAGGCAAAACCATGACGAGAGCTCTGCAGCCGAGGACTTCCGGAGCGCACTGCATCGAATTGCCTGCGACATTCGTGTAGGGAGCATCCTGCAGGGGCACTTCGACGATGTGCCCCTGACCAAGGAAACTATGGAGGCGGCCGGGCAGTACGTTTGGTTTGACAGTGAGTCCTTCCGCACTCAGTACGCGTCCGGATTGCTGGCGAGGATGGGCGATGATGCGGCGGCGGCGTTCGTTGAGTCCCAGCGTATCCTGCTTGATGCAGAGATCTGCCGTGAAACCAGCGTACATCTTCAGACACCGCTCCAGCTTTGTTCCATTGCGCTAGCCCATGGGTTGAGCGCCAGTGCTCGCGAGTTGTGTAAGCAGACCTGGGAGCTGAGTACTGGCTATGCGCATCGTAAAGACCCTACGCTGAACAACACGGTCGACGCCATCGGCTACCTAGTTGATGTCGCACCGAACGACTCCCGTCGATTGCTCGGCCGTATTGCGCCGCAGGTGCACCACGTCCTGGACTACACCGACGGGAAGGGCACCAGACATGTTCTGGCGGCCGCCGATCGGCTGCTTGCGAAGTTGAAGCCGTCTGCTCTGGTAATCAAGTACGAGGAGCACATACACGCAGGCGACTGGTCGCAAGCAGAGGACAGTCTGCGGGAATACGTGGTGCAAGGCATCGAGGACGGTTGGCCTCTGGACGCGTTGATGCGAACCGCACTACATCCTGAGATTCATGACGTGCTGAGTAAACTTGCACTCGAAGGTAACTCAAGGGCTGCAGAGCGGCTTGGCGTCCTTCGGGAGCACGTCGGTTGGGACATCGGTTTGCTGCAGAGACCGGAGTATCCCGGCAGTAGTAGCGAGAGCAAACCTTACACGGGAGATGTAACGGACTTTGCACCGGAACAACTCAGCGACCTGCTCGACAGTTTATCGGCCAGCCACAGCGAGCAAGAGAAACTCCTTCGCGACTGGTATCAGCACTGGGATAAAGCGGGGCAAGGAAAGCGACTGCTCTCGGCGCTCGACGGCTTGCTTCTGTCAGAAAAGGGCTGGCCCAGCGGAGTCTTGGTGCTGTCTGACCTGGCCTTTCAGACGAGGCGCAAACTAAGTGGCGTGAAGGCAGCATGGAAGTACCTTGTCCAGGCGCATATCCGAAACGGTGCCTGGGTCGGGTTTGCGGAGAAAGAAGAGAAGACCCTCAGCAGACTCGATTTAGTCGTCAAGCATTATCCGCAGCGCTGTGACGAGTTTGTGGCTGCGACAACCTACGCCATGTTCGGCGATCCTGAACCGCCACGTGTGGCGCCCACGGAAGTTATGGTCTACTTCTATGCGCGACAAAATAGGATCGCTGAGGCAGTGAAGTTCGCGGAGACGATGGTCAATTGCGTTATTGAAGACACCCGTACCCTGCCGTTGGAGCGGCCTCGCTGGGCGGCTGAGTTGGTATCTTCTGAGATAGCGGAGGCTTGATGGACGAGCTTCGCATCCTCGTTGCTCGGCTTGGTTGGCCGTCAACGTCTACAAGGTGGTGGGCCATGCAGGAGCTGGCAGCTAGGCTGGGGGAGCCAGGTTCGAAGGCTGAGACCGAGTCCGTGCTTCTCCAAATGCTGAGCTCACGCCAGCTTGAGGCCGAAGTGGTCGAGATCCTGTGTATCTTCTGGATGGCGGTAAGAGCATGCGGCTACTCCCCCACTTCCAAGCTGGCTGAGAGCACTTCGAGGTCATCCATCCTTTCGGACCTCGTTCTGGAAAGCTGTGGTCTGTTGCCAGAGGGCGACGACGAAGCGCTGGAGGAGGTTCCCGAGGAGTTCGAGATACCCCAGGACTTTGACGGCGTGCAGGGCTCAGATTTGCCTCGGATCTTCCGAACTTCCTTGGGAAAGCTTGAGAGTCATACTGGGCTGCCGTTCGTCCGGCAGATGGCCTTTGAGTGGACGGCGAACCGCACCGCCTACCCAGACGCTCCGTTCCAAGGAGACCCCTGGCACTTCCTGAGGCCCATGGGCGAAGGTTTTGTCGGACAGCTATCCTCGCGGGCTGCTCTTCGCGCCATCTCCGCCTACCTTCGCACGCTGGCGGTTGCCGAAGATTTGTGGGGTATGCCAACGGATCTGGCGGAAGAAAGGGCTCTCTTGGCTTTACCTGTTCATCCGACCTTAGCCTTCCTCCGACCACTACGCCCTGTTTGGTTCCCTGCAACAACCGACTTCGACGGTGACACCGAGGCAATCGAAGCCTCCCTGCGAGCTCTGATTAGTCGCGTAGAGGCAGCGCGACCAAGTGACGAACTGATCGCGTTCAGTTCGCCAATCGTGATGTCGATCGAGAGGTGTGTGGAGGTCTCGATCGTTCGCTGGTCACAAGCGGCGGGCAGCGAGATCGCTGATGTGGATTTGGCTGTACATTTGGAGAACATCTGGTCCAGCGGGCGGATGCTTCGCAGTGCGGCGCCTGAGCCTCTGAGCACGACGACTCTTTTGATACCCCCCCATCTTGGCAGCCTAATAGATGGAAAGTGCAAGGCCTGGCCGCTTGCCGCGCCGCTCGATCTCGACCGCATAGGCTATCTTCAACACGATTTGTATCCGGGGCGGCTATTCCTTCCAACGCTCCCTGGCTGCGACCAGGCCGAGTTCACCCCTTGTGGTGGGCAGTTGGAGGTCAAGGTGGGCGAGCAGGTCATCGCTGATCTCTGTTACTGGAATGCGGGCTGGGGACCCGCACGCCCCATGCAGTTCGAAGGCAACTGTGGTGCCGCACTCATTTCAAGAGGTACGAGCTATCGGGAAGCGGGGGGCTCAACGGAAGGGGCGGTTCGCTCGTTCTATCTTTGGCAGGTGCGAACACTGCACCGAGACAACACCTTTGACAGGTTTAACCAAGCGCTGGCTATGGGCGCTATGTTCGTCTAGTTAGTCCCAAATCACTGTTGATGGCCGTTTATGGCTCGGGCTGTGTAAAAACCTCTGAGTTTTGCCGCTGGTTCGGAATCCCGAAGGGCCGTATTTGAGGCGCACGTAATCCCATCGAGCAAAGCTCCTGAAGGCATATCGTGTACCAGATGAACGAAGGCGTGCATGTACCCTGATTGGAGGCTTCGATGAAGATCACAGCTATGGAACAGAGCAAATCGGTCAGTGATGTCCTGTGCGACATCTGCGGCGATAGCACGCGCGTTGAAGGGCAAGGATTGCAATTTGGCACTCTTCGCGCCAGTTGGGGCTATGGCTCGGCTCATGATGGCGAGCGCTATGAGGTCCATCTGTGCGAGTCCTGTTTTTTCAGAACGCTTTTAGGTCTCAGACGTGAGCGGATGGTGAACTTCATGTTCAGTGATGAAGACCAAGATCTCAGCGACTTTGGGCGCGTTGCTCACGATGATTTTTTCAATGAGGGTGGTAGCTCGGCCACCTAATTCCCGGCTGTGGCAGCACCCAAGTCTAGCCTGCATCTCATCTTTAATTGTGAGATCAACGTCAGCTGAGGCGACGTGATCCCCTGCGCGGAGAGCACTAAACCAAACACGTCGAGGATGCATTGCCTGCTTAAATGGCTGAGTCCGTAGGGTACTTGCAATAGCAGGCGAATATTGACTACCCGCGACTCTGTAGCCGAGCAGCCTGTTGAGCCTTTTGCTGTTCCCTTGCCACAGCCTGCTGCGCTATCCGCTCCTGAATCTGGGTGTAGAGCTGAGCATGCTCATTGTCCCGATCAGCTACAGTGACCACCAGAGAATAGGGCTCCTTCTCTGCTGCAGAGGGGTTCCAGTCACGGTCTTGCCTGACCACGACCAAAAACCACTTTTCACCCGGTTTACACTGCCGAAGCGTCCAGCGTGAAGACTGGACCGTACCGCGGTTTCTCAGCTGGGCCGAGATGTCGCGATTGCTGGACTTGGCCTCCTTGAGCACCTCCGTCTCAGCCTTGAGTTCCTTGCTAAAGTGCTTCTGAACTTCGTCTAGCGAAGTGCCTACAGCCAAGCGATAGTTGATCTGAGTGGCCAAGTAATCAATTCTGGTAGTTCGGACTACTGGCGAGTAAGCCAATGTTATCGAGAGCTCACGTGTCCCACGAGCGGAACGCAGGTAGTCGTCCGGCAAAGGCAGCTCAAAGAACTGGCATCCGTCGTTTTCAATAGTCTCCTCCGACATCAGAACTACGACGTTATTGGAAGATCTGAAGAGGTCGGCCTCACTCACTACGCCATAGCCAGCGACATCTCTCGCCACATCACGCTTCCGAGTGGCTTTAGCCTCCTTGTAGCCCTTTCTGAACTCATTAGAAAACGTGGAAATAACCTCACCTGGAAGGTAGGCCTGATTGACCAGCATCGCGCGAAGCATATTCGCTGACGCAGTTGGATATTCATTCAGCAAGCGCCCGGCCAAATGAGTGATGTATGGTGCCGCGAAGCTCGTTCCGCTAACTTCTTTGAAGATGGTGTTGCCTGCCCACTGATGGTTAAGCGTAAGTACACCCAGCCCCCGCATGTGCGGCGACCACTGAGCATTGGCCTGCCTCATGGGGCTGGCAAGGTTACCACCCGCCGCAACAAGCTCGGGCTTGAGCGCACCCTTAACCGAGGGGCCATGCCGAGTGAAAGGTGATGGTTGGTTTTCCGAGGCAGGCGAGAGCTGACTGATATCTGGATATTTCTGGCTGTCAAAAGTGGCGTTGTGCCGGGAGATGCTTCCCACCGTCAGCACCATCATTGCGGGTGCCGGATCGATGATTGCGCTTTGTTCTGCGACAAGATATTCGGGGTACTCGTCACGCCAGCTGTTTACCGGAACTGGAGGTTCTTCAGAGCCGCGGAAGTTACCCGTAGAGACCACAAACAAAATGTTATGCCGCCTTGAGAGGACGTCCAGGATGTAGGCGAGCCCCCTGACATGAGCTCCATCGTACGGAGCATTATTGTTACCCAGGGAGAGATTGAAGATCCGACATCCAAGCTCGACGAAGTACTCAACCGCTTTCGTCAGTGATGCCTCAAGCGAGAGCTCGTCATAGATCGCATCGCCAGTATGCGGACACTTCTTCATCACCTTCCCATTGAAAATCCAGAGCTCCGGGCGCCAGAAATTTGAGTTGTTGCAGGCCTCTACGTCGCCATACAGGGCCACACCGGCTACAGCAGTACCATGTCCCGCCTGGTCATCGTCTCCTTCCTCATCCACAAAGGAGGCGCTTTCAGCCATCGCAGGTTTCAAGAGGGGGTGGTTCCCGTTGATACCACTGTCCAGAATGCAGACCCGTGCCGCATCTGCGGCCGGTGCAGGTATGTTTCGAGGTAGCTCGTTGATATCCCGATTCAGCTGCTGAATGCTGATTCCGGTGGCGGGAATGAGATCAACAAGCCGGACATCGCGGTGGTTCAGCAGTAGCTGTGCTTGTTCGGGCGTCACCTCAACCCGGTACATGAGCAAGCTGTCCAGATTCAGCTTGTCGAGCCTTTTAATGCGCTCCCCTGAGAGCCAGGCCTCGAAAGCATTTGTGAGTAGGATTCGCTTCGGGTGGCTCGCTACATAGACAGGCCATAGTTCGACATCAAGCTTGAAGGTGGGGGTGTCCGGAATCCCGATATGGGTGATCGCCCAGCTCTTCCGATCCTCCGCAGACCATGTCTCCACCCCTGCGATAGCCTCCAGAATCTGGCCATAGGTCAAGGCGTCGTCCATAACACCCAGCTTCGTCAGATGGTCAGCGAACTTGGCCAAACCTTCTTCTGTCGCGAAAACAACGCAAAGCTGTTTATCCTCCTGGCTGACGAACTCCAAGCCATGGACATCAAGGTTTGAGAAGTTGAGAGTGCCGTCGTATTTCAGTTTGAGGACGTAGGGAGAGTTAGCTGTCGAGCCGATCTGCTTTTTGGCTTGCCCTTCAGCCGTAAGAAAGTAAGCATTGAGTTTCTGGCCATGCCCTCGACGATCTTCACGTTTGGTGAAGGGAGGGGGATTCTTGGTCCGGCGTGAGTTATCCAGAACTTCCCGTGCAATGTTCAGATGCTTGTAGGTAGCCACCGCTTCTTCCTTGAATTGTTATGATTCAGGACTTCCTGAGATCTTCTCTTGCAAGTGCGCTTTTCAGCTCTTTGAGGGTCAGAAACTCTTGCTCCCGCAGGATCATCCGCTTCGCGGCGCGACGTATAACTCGCTCAACATCAGCTCCGCTCTTGCCCTTAAACTCCGTCAATACTTCCTTGTCGTCAATCTCAAATTGACGCCGGATTCCTCTCAGCTTCAGTGACAAAATATCTTTCAGTTGCTTCTCATCCGGGAGCGGAAATTCGATGGATTCATCAAATCGTCGCCAAATGGCAGTGTCCAGAATCTTCTCATGGTTAGTAGCAGCCAAGATCAAACTGCGACCTTCGTATGAGTCCATCATCTGAAGCACTGCGTTTACTACACGTCGCAGCTCACCATGGTCGCCACTATCGCCGCGCTCTTTACCGATTGCATCGAACTCATCGAATAGAACAACAAACGGATGCTGGGCAATAAAATCGAAGACCTTGCGAAGGTTGGCAGCCGTTTCACCAAGGAAAGACGAAACCAGCGCATCCAATCGGACAATTGCCAAAGGTCGATCAAGTTCGAACGCTACTACCTCGGCTGCCAGTGTCTTTCCGCAGCCCGGTGGGCCGAAGAAAATCACCTTGCCCGCGGGCTTCATACCGTAGCTGCGGAGCACATCAGCACGACGGTTCTCTTCGAGTATCTCCTCTAGTGCAGCAGAGCTGCTGGGAGGGAGAATCACTTCATCAAGGGAGCGCTTAGGTGACCTTATGTCAAGCAGCGGTAAACCGCGCTCTTTATCTACGGGAACATCATAGTGAGTGCGTGATGTGCTACTAGATGCTTTGAAGTTCAAGTCGCTGCCGTAGAGGATTTGCTCTAGATCATTAGCGAGAAGATGGTGTTGTTTCTGCCGCTCTTCCTCGATAACAGCTTTAGAGGCAAGGCGAAACGCATCGGTATCACCTGCAGTGCCCGCTTTGAACAACTGGCGAAGAATTTTCCCATTGGCCATAGTCGCCACCCTCTGAGTTACCGCTATTTTATATTATATGTAGGTATTGATAAACCCAGTTGCGGCTACATAACTTGCAATAAATTGTTTCGCATTTTGATCTTCATGGTCAAGGACTCCATTCCTCATTAAATAGCTAAACACACTTGAGATTAAAAGTTTGGAGTAGTGCGGCTGATATGGCAGTGTAGCCTAACTCACGTTCTAAAAACTTTAAATAACTAGCCTTCGAAATTCCGCCGAGCGGCAGAGCATCATGCCGCCTAGCGCCCAATCGCCAATGCTACCCAAGAGTGAGGCAATGGGCCTGCAGGCCTCAAAGCCTGCTAGGCAGCTGGAGTCTGATGCTTACGCAGCTTCTTCATCATCCGCCACCTCCTCGCCCATCGGGGCGGGCGGTCGTGATGGTTGGACTCGGTTTTACATTGGGCACTATTCGCGCCCAGTTGCTTTTTGGTTTTTGAATATAGTTTCCAGCTTTGCGAGCTTTGGTGCTATTGATATCTGGCAGTATCTATTGCTTGGGTTCTTTGTGAAGAAGTCTTGGTGGTATTCCTCGGCTTCGAAGAATTCAGTTAACCTCTCTAAGGTGGTTGCCGTTGGGTTTTTCCAAAGGCCATTTTTTTCAGTTTCTAGTATTGCGGTTTTCGCGGTTACTAGCTGTTCGTCGCTATCATAAAATATGGCAGATCGATATTGGGTTCCGATATCTGCACCTTGCCTATTTAGAGTGGTTGGGTCATGTATTGCAAAGAAAATCTCAAGCAATTCGGATAGGCTGATTTTGCTACTATCAAATTCAATCTTTATTGCTTCGGCATGGCCTGTTTTGCCAGTGCATATATCATCATATGTTGGTGCGTTGAGGGTTCCCCCCGTGTAGCCACATTTCACAGACTGAACGCCCTTGATTCTCTTGAAGACTGGTTCAAGACACCAAAAGCAACCGCCTGCCAGTACTATTTTTTCGGTTTTCATACGGGTCTCTGTATAAAATTCAGGGGGCTGGGGTGCTGCCGATATGGGTGCAGTATGGCTGCTGTGCTGTCACGTAGATCGCCTGGCTGGGCTATAGCTATGCTGAGGCGCGCTAGCAATAGGATTCCTAGCATAGATTTACTCTTGACTGTCCTCCTAATCCCTGGGTGGGGTTGTGCGCCTCCCAGAACGTTCGCAGCAAAGTGGAGTAATCGATCTGCTGAGGGTCGAATACCACCAGCACCACCTCCGTATGGCCTGTCAGGCCGGAACAGACTTCGTCGTAGGTCGGGTTCGGTGTCAAACCGCCGGAGTAGCCTACGGCGGTGGTCCACACACCCGGTAACTCCCAGAAGCGGCGCTCTGCTCCCCAAAAGCAACCCATGGCGAATATGGCCTGGGATAAGCCAGCCGGCAAGGGCGGCTGCAAAGGGTTGCCGTTCACATAATGGGCTGGTGGTACTGGTACGGCTGTCGAGCGGCCGGGTAACGCCTGCTCGGCAGTTGGCAGTGCCTGTTTGTTGACCAGAATCTGCGAGCGTAGCGACATGGTTGCCTCGGTCGAAATGGGGGCGGACAGCTAGGCTACAAAAGCAGACATGATAGTGAAAGCTTGACGGCGACCACGCGTCGCCGATCTGGCGAAAGTGTTTCCCGGCGCTTAGCGCCAATGGGGATAGCGGCGCAAGGCGTCGCTCAGGATGTTGCCGGGAATCGGTTTGTCGAACAGATAGCCCTGGCCGATATCGCAGCGATGATGGCGGAGGAACTTGAGTTGCTCGGCTGTCTCGATACCTTCGGCGACCACCTTCAGGTGCAGCTTGCGCGCCATGGCAATGACCGCGGAGGTGATCTCCATGTCGTCCTGATTGTCGGGAATATCCTTGATGAAGCTGCGATCGATCTTGATCACGTCAATGGGAAATTTCTTCAGGTAACTGAGCGAGGAATATCCCGTGCCGAAGTCATCCATGGCCAGGGTCAGGCCCAATGCCTTCAAACCGATCAGCTGCTGCCGGGTTTCTTCGGTTGCGTCGAGCAGCAGGCTTTCGGTCAGCTCCAGTTCCAGCTGACCCGGAGAAAGCTGCTCCTCCAGAAGGATGGAGGCAATCGAGCCCAGCAGATCCGGGTCAGAGAATTGCTTGGGAGACAGGTTGATCGCAATCTGCGGTTTGCCGTGGCCCAGCGCCGACAGTCTGACGCCCATGCGACATGCCTCGCGCAGGACCCACTTGCCGATAGGAATGATCAGGCCGGTCTCTTCAGCGACACTGATGAACTGATCCGGGCGGATCATTCCTTTTTCCGGATGGTTCCAGCGCAGCAACGCTTCCAGTCCCTGCAGCTGTCCGCTACGCAGGCACAGCTTCGGCTGATAGAAGACTTCAAGCTCGTTCTGAGTGAGGGCGCGGCGCAGGTTGTTCTCGACGAACAGCTTGTAGTTGGCCTCGGCATGCAGTGCCTCGGTGAAGATCTGCACCTGATTCTTGCCGTTGGCCTTGGCCTTGTGCAGCGCTTGTCCCGCATGCTTCATCAGCGTTTCCGGATCCCGACCGTGTTGCGGCGAGCAGGCCAGTCCCAGCGACGCGCTGACGCTGATCAGCTGCTTGTCGACGAACAGTGGTTTGTCGAGGACGCGCAGAACCTGATCGGCCAGCCGCAGCCCTTCATCCAGCTCCATGTCATCGAACAGCAAAGCGAACTCGTTGCTGGCAAACCGTGCCAGCACGCTCTGCTGACTGAGGCCGTTGCGCAGTCGGCGCGCCAGGCTGGTAAGCAGCTTGTCGCCGGTCTGGTGGCCGAGGCTGTCGTTGATGCGCTTGAAGTTGTCGATATCCACCAACAGCAGGCAGAGCCGAGGCTCGGCACCTGCAGCAAAGCGTTCCTCGAGGCTGCGAATGAAATATGGCCGGTTGCCGAGGTTGGTCAGGTTATCGGTATAGGCCAGTCGCTCAATATGCTGATGGGCCAGTTTGCTGCGGGTGATGTCTTCGTAGATGCCGATGTAATGAGTCAGCACGCCTTCATCGTTGAACACCTTGGAGATCGACAGCTGACCCCAGTAGGGCTCCAGATTCTTGCGGCGGGAGCGGAACTCGCCCTGCCAGCTGTTGCTGTGGGCGAGCACCGATGAGGTATCGAACAGCAACTCGCTGAGATTTTCCAAGGCCTTCAGATCGGTCAGGCGGTGGCCGCGTACCTCGGCCGCGGAGAACTGGCTGATGCTGGTGAAGGCCGGATTGACATACTCCACGCGACCGTCACGGTCGACCAGGATGAAGGCACTTGCGCTCTGTTCCACGGCGCGCTGGAACAGACTGAGCATATGGGTCGCGCTCAGGCGTTGCTGGTTGGCCAGCACTTGTGCGTATTGGTCCGCCAGCTCTCCGGCGAAGGCGACCTCGTCGGCTTGCCAGGTTCTCGGCTGACCGGCGTGCTGCAGGCTCAACACGCCAATCACTTCACCACCGACTCGAATGCTGGCGTCGAGGATCGAGCGGATGCCTTGCGGACGATGGAGCTGCTCGCCTAATGCGCTGGTGCGATGGTCCTGCGACACGTCCTGCGCATCGACGGCCCGCCCGCTCTGCAGGGCTTGCAGATAGCGCGGGAAGGGCGTCAGCTCCACTTCCGGCAGCGTTTCATAGTTGTCGCTGCCGAGCCTGTAGCAAGCAATCGGCTCGAGGCGGGTGCCGTTCAGATGCCAGATGGCTGCACGGTCGACCTCATAGACTTCGCAGGCGGCCTGCGTGATCAGTTGCGCTGCTTCCTGCTGTGGATTGGTGGAGCTGTATCGGTGCCGCGCCAGCTTGACGATGAGTCCCTGCTGCGTACGTGAGCGCAGCATGTGTTCGAGGTGTTCGTCCTGCGTCTGCTGGTGCTGCTGCAGCGAGGTGCGAAGGCGGGCATTCTGGGACCTGAGGTCCTGATCCGACTCTGGCCTTCGGCCCGCCATCAGATAGCCCCGCAGCAATTCACGCCCGTACTGCTGGCAGACTTCGCCCAGCTCAGTGATATCCAGCACACTGTCAGGTGTGTGTAGCCGGTAACTGACGGAATAGTGGTTGCGTGCGCTCAGCTGCTGCTGGATATCTTCATGCAGCTGAAGACGAGCGCTGGGCTCCATCAGGCTGGCATAAGGGGAGTCGATCAGTGAGCACAGGTCGCTGGCAGACACGCCGAGCAGACGTTCACAGGCAGGGTCGAGAAACAGCAGCGTCCAGCTGGACTCGTTCAGCCGCTCGAAACGCAGCATGCCCAGCCGTGAAGGCACTGGCAACTGCGTCACAACCTCGGTCGCCAGGCGGCTGGCGGCATCGGTATGTATTTTCATCGAGCGGTTGGCTTCCAGTATGCTCCACGGAGTCGGGCTGGCTCGGGCTCCAGGCACCGTTCCAGCGAAGGACGATGGCTAAATAATATTAATTTCGGCAAGGGTGCATCATGCGACAGGGACTGACAAGTCGACTTGCAAAGTTAGTGATGGTCTCGGTTTTCTGGACGATCGGCACACCATCGATGGCGGCTGAGCCAATCGAATTCGGTTCTGACGAATCGACCCTTTACCTGACCGAACTGAAGAAGCTTTATCTCACCTCGAGCGATCGCACGGCGCTGCTGACGCACAGCAATAGCCTGTTGGATACCTACGCATTGCGTGCCGGTTACCAGGTCGGCCAGGCCAATCCCCAGGACTTTCTCTACGAGCTGAGCGTCACCGCGCCGGGCGAGTTGCGTATCCGTGAGGAAGTGCGCGGCAGCAGTGGCGGCGTAGCCGTTCGCAATCGCAGTCTGTCGGTATTTGGTCTCGATCCCTACCTGCAATACCAGTGTCCTCCTCAGGGGCCTAGCTGCTTCGTCAACAGTCCGGTCGACGGCCTGCCGTTGGTGGTCATCCTGCGCGACCCCAAGGGCGCCGAAGAGCTCGCCAAGGCACTGTCGTTTCTGATTCGCAACCTGCAAAAGGGCTGACAGAACGGCCAGCGACTGCACCTGAGCTGATGGCTTTCCGGCAACCTGGAAAACAAGAACGCCGCGCCCTCGTGAGAGGACGCGGCGTTCCTGTTTGGGTACAGGCGTTTACAGCAGCATCGTACGAATATCCGCCAGCAGCTCGGATAGGCGCTTGGTGAAGCGCGCCGCCGCCGCACCGTTGATGACACGGTGGTCATAGGATAGCGACAGCGGCAGCATCAGCCGTGGCTGGAAGGCCTTGCCATCCCACACCGGCTGCATGGTCGCCTTGGATACGCCGAGGATCGCCACTTCCGGTGCATTGACGATCGGCGTGAAGCCGGTGCCGCCGATGTGGCCGAGGCTGGAGATCGTGAAGCACGCACCCTGCATCGCATCCGGTGAAAGCTTCTTGGTACGTGCCTTCTCAGCCAGCTCCGCAGCCTCGCCGGCTAGTTGCAGCAGGCTCTTCTGGTCGACGTTGCGAATCACCGGGACCATCAGGCCATCCGGCGTGTCGACGGCAAAACCTACGTGCACGTACTTCTTGCGGATCAGCGCCTTGCCGCTCGGGGCCAGCGAACTGTTGAAGTCCGGCAGTTCCTTGAGCAGGTGCGCGCACGCCTTGAGCAGCAGCGGCAGCACGGTGAGCTTGACCCCAGCCTTTTCGGCGATTGCCTTCTGCGCGACGCGGAAGGCTTCCAGCTCGGTAATGTCGGCCGACTCGAACTGGGTCACGTGCGGCACGTTGAGCCAGCTGCGATGCAGGTTGGCGGCACCGACCTGCATCAGGCGAGTCATTGCTACTTCTTCGACTTCACCGAAACGGCTGAAGTCTATCGCCGGGATCGGCGGGATGCCCGCACCACCGGTAGCACCTTCGGCAGGAGCCTGCTTGACCTTGTGCAGCATGTTCTTGACGTAGGCCTGAACGTCTTCCTTGAGGATTCGGCCCTTCGGACCAGTGGCCGGAACATCAGCCAGCTCTACGCCAAACTCGCGGGCAAGCATGCGTACCGCTGGCCCCGCATGCACCTTGGTGCCAGCCTTGCTCGGACCGCTGACCGCCGGAGCGGGCGTTGCGGCAGCTTTCGCCTCGGGAACGCCTTGCTTGTTCGGTGCAACCGCCTGCTGTTGCGGTGCAGCCTCCGCCTTGGTGGCGGGCTTCTTCGCTGGTGCGGTGCCTTGAACCCTTAGGGTCAGGATCAGATCGCCGGTCCTGGCTTCGTCGCCGACCTTGATCGACAGCGATTCCACAATACCGGCCTTGGGTGCCGGAATCTCCATGCTGGCTTTGTCCGATTCCAGCGTGATCAGCGACTGGTCCGCCTCGACGCTGTCCCCGGCCTTGACCATCACTTCGATGACATTGGCACTGCCGCTGGAGCCGATGTCCGGGATGCGTACTTCTTCCACGGATTCGCCGGCGTCTTCGGCAGGTTCTTCAACTGCCGGCTCGCTGAGCTTTTGCTTCGGTGCGCTTGCCGCCTGGCTTGCTGGCGCCTTGCTTGCTGCCGGCTTGCTGGGCGCTGCGCCTTTGAGAACCAGGATCAGATCGCCGGTGCCGACTTCATCGCCTACCTTGACCGAAATGCTCTCGACCACGCCGGCTGCGGGAGACGGAATCTCCATGCTGGCCTTGTCCGACTCGAGCGTGATCAACGCTTGCTCGGCGGCAATGGTATCGCCGGGTTTAACCGCGATTTCGATCACGCTGGCTTTGCCCAAGGAGCCGATATCCGGAACCTTGATCTCCTGTGTCTCGCCTTCGCCGGCCGAGGCCGAAGCATCGTCGTCGCCCGGAGGCGTCGGCGCTTCGGTTTCATCGGTCGGGCCGCCGCTCGCCGCGCCAGCAGGTTCGGCTGCAGCCTGTGAGGGAGCCGCGCTGTCCTGGCCGTCTTCGCTTTCCAGTTCCAGCAGCTCGTCGCCTTCTTTCAGGCGATCGCCGAGCTTGACCTTCAGGCTCTTCACCACGCCCGCCTTGGGCGCGGGAATTTCCATGCTGGCCTTGTCGGATTCGAGCGTCAGGATGCTCTGGTCGGCTTCGATACGGTCGCCGACCTTGACGAACAATTCGATTACTTCACCCTCACCGCTGCCGATGTCGGGTACGCGTATGGTTTCACTCACAATAGGTTCTCCTGTGCGCACGCATCAGCAATCCAGCGGATTGCGCTTCTCGGGGTCGATACCGAACTCGGTGATGGCGTTGGCCACCACGGTGCGTTCGATGGCGCCGCGATCGGCGAGTGCTTGCAGTGCGGCCACAGTCACCCAGCGACGGTCGACCTCGAAGAAATCACGCAGCTTGGCGCGCGAGTCGCTGCGGCCGAAACCGTCCGTACCCAGCACCTGGTATTCGCGCGACGGCACCCACTGGCGGATCTGGTCGGCGAACAGCTTCATGTAGTCGGTCGAGGCGATGACCGGACCTTCGCGGCCTTCCAGGCACTGCTGGACGTAGCTCTTGCGCGGCTCCTCGGTCGGGTGCAAACGGTTCCAGCGGTCTATCGCCAGGCCATCGCGGCGCAGTTCGTTGAAGCTGGTGACGCTCCAGACGTCGGCGCCCACGCCCATCTTGGCGAGGATGTCCACCGCGGCGCGGACTTCGCGCAGGATGGTGCCCGAACCCAGCAGCTGCACTCGGTGCTTGAAGTCGCCCTTGGCTTCTTCGAGCAGGTACATGCCTTTGATGATGCCGTCCTCGACACCCTGCGGCATGGCCGGCTGCTGGTAGTTCTCGTTCATCACGGTGATGTAGTAGTAGACGCTCTTCTGCTGCTCCATCATCTCGTGCATGCCGTGGTGCATGATCACCGCCAGCTCGTAGCCGTAGGTGGGGTCATAGCTGCGGCAGTTGGGGATGGTGCTGGCGAGGATGTGGCTGTGGCCGTCCTCGTGCTGCAGGCCTTCACCGTTGAGCGTGGTGCGCCCGGAAGTGCCGCCGAGCAGGAAGCCGCGGGTCTGGGCATCGCCGGCCGCCCAGGCCAGGTCACCGATACGCTGGAAGCCGAACATCGAGTAGAAGATGTAGACTGGCAGCATCGGCTGGTTGTAGTTGCTGTAGGCGGTACCTGCGGCAATGAACGAGGAGAACGCACCGGCTTCGTTGAGACCTTCCTGCAGGATCTGGCCGTCCTTTTCCTCGCGGTAGTACATCACCTGGTCGCGGTCGACCGGCTCGTACAGCTGCCCGACCGGGGAGTAGATACCCAGCTGGCGGAACATGCCTTCCATGCCGAAGGTGCGCGCCTCGTCGGCTAGGATCGGCACGATACGCTTGCCGAGATCCTTGTCCTTGACCAGCTGCGAGAGGATGCGGCCGAAGGCCATGGTGGTGGAAATCTCGCGGTCACCGGAGCCGTCGAGCACTGCCTTGAGGGTATCCAGCGGCGGTGTCGGGATGCTGAAGCTCTTCGGCCGGCGCTGCGGCAGATGCCCGCCCAGCTTGTCGCGGCACTTGCGCAGGTACTTCATTTCCGCGCTGTCTTCGGCCGGGCGATAGAACGGCAGCTCTTCGAGTTGCGAGTCGTTGACCGGGATGTCGAAGCGATCGCGGAATTTCTTCAGGCTGTCGATATCGACTTTCTTGGTGTTGTGGGCGATGTTCTTCGCCTCACCGGCACCGGTGCCGTAGCCCTTGATGGTATGCGCCAGGATGACGGTCGGCTGGCCCTTGTGGTGCACGGCCTGGTGGTAGGCCGCATAGACCTTGTAGGGGTCGTGGCCGCCGCGGTTGAGCTTCCAGACCTCTTCGTCGGACATGCTCTCGACGCGCTTGAGCAGCTCGGGGTCGGCGCCGAAGAAATGCTTGCGCACGTAGGCGCCGTCTTTGGCCTTGTAGTTCTGGTATTCACCATCGATCGCCTGGTCCATGCGGCGTTGCATGCGACCGTCCTCGTCGACCGCGAACAGCGGGTCCCACAGGCGGCCCCAGACGACCTTGTTGACGTTCCAGTTGGCGCCTTTGAACACGCCTTCCAGTTCCTGAATGATCTTGCCGTTGCCACGAACCGGGCCGTCCAGACGCTGCAGGTTGCAGTTGATGACGAATACCAGGTTGTCGAGATTCTCACGGCCAGCCAGGGAGATCGCGCCGAGGGTTTCCGGCTCGTCGCACTCGCCGTCGCCAATGAAGCACCAGACGCGCTGCTTGCCTTTCGGAATGAAGCCGCGGTTTTCCAGGTACTTCATGAAGCGCGCCTGGTAGATCGCGGTGATCGGGCCGAGGCCCATGGAGACGGTCGGGAACTGCCAGAAGTCCGGCATCAGGTGCGGGTGCGGGTAGCTCGACAGACCCTTGCCATCGACTTCCTGGCGGAAGTTGAGCATCTGCTCTTCAGTCAGGCGGCCTTCCAGGAAGGCGCGGGCGTAAATGCCGGGGGAGGCGTGGCCCTGGTAGTAGATCAGGTCGCCGCCATGCTCTTCGGTCGGTGCCTGGAAGAAGTAGTTGAAGCCGATGTCGTAAAGCGTGGCGCTGGAGGCGAAGGTGGAAATATGGCCGCCCAGGTCCGGATCCTTCAGATTCGCACGCATCACCATGGCCAGGGCATTCCAGCGGACCAGAGAGCGGATTCGACGCTCCATGAACAGGTCGCCGGGCATCTTGGCTTCACGGGTGACGGGGATGGTGTTGCGGTACGGCGTGGTGATGCCGTAGGGCAGCGGAGTGCCGCTACGTGTGGCCAGTTCGCCCATCCGGGTCATCAGGTAGTGAGCGCGGTCTTCACCCTCGCGGTCGAGGACGGACTCGAGGGCGTCCAGCCATTCCTGGGTTTCGACGGGATCGAGATCTTGCATGGCTTGCTCCATGGCGGAAAGGCTTCCAGAATCGGTCGCCTGTTCGCTACCGGCTTTGTGGGCCGGTGCGTGTAATGTCTTGGACGAATGCCGGGGGTAGAACCGGGCGTCTGTAGTTTTACTACAAAAACGCGCCGGGATCAGCCCCCTGAAATACTCTTTAGTAGTAAAACTACAGATCAGCGGCGCTGGCATTTTCCTGAAAAAGGCATATGCGAGGCTCTGAATCGCGGTTTACCGTACTGCTGTCGTAAAGGAAACCACAATGAGTCTGCCCCCGCTGGTTGCATTGCCGTCCTCGCTCCTGCCTTTTGTCAGTCGAGCCGAAGAGTCGTTCCTCGCCGCTGCCGGCAGCCTGTCGGAAGCGCTTGCGGCACGTTGTCACGTCTGGTTGGCTGAGCAGCGTGAGGCGTTCAGCCGGGTCTGTGCAGCGAGCGATTTCGTCAGCGAACAGGTTAGTCGAGATCCGCAGATGCTGCTGCAGCTGGCCGAGCTGGGCTGGCTGGAGCGGTCGCTCGAGGCTGGCGAAATGCGCGAAGCACTCGGCGAGCTGGTCGGTGCCTGCGACAACGAAGACGCCTTGGCGCTGACCTTGCGCCGCTTTCGCAATCGCCAGCAGGTGCGCATCATCTGGCGCGACCTGACTCGTCGGGCCGATCTTGCTGAAACCTGCCGTGACCTTTCCGATCTCGCCGATGCCTCCGTCGATCTGGCCTATCACTGGCTGTACGTGCGTCATTGCGAGCAGTTCGGCGTACCGACCGGGCGTCGCAGCGGCACCGCGCAGCACATGGTCATTCTTGGCATGGGCAAACTGGGCGCCCATGAGCTTAATCTCTCTTCCGACATCGACCTGATCTTCGGCTATCCGGAAGGCGGCGAGACAGTCGGCGCCAAGCGCTCGCTGGACAATCAGGAGTTCTTCGTCCGCCTCGGTCAGCGACTGATCAAGGCGCTGGACGCGATCACTGCCGATGGCTTTGCCTTCCGCGTCGATATGCGCCTGCGCCCGTACGGCTCGTCCGGGCCGCTGGTGTACAGCTTCAATGCACTGGAGCAGTACTACCAGGACCAGGGGCGCGACTGGGAGCGCTACGCGATGATCAAGGCGCGGGTGATCGGCGGCGACCAGCAGGCCGGCAAGGAGCTGCTGGAGATGCTGCGGCCCTTCGTCTATCGGCGCTATCTGGACTTCTCGGCGATCGAAGCGCTGCGCACCATGAAGCAGCTGATCCAGCAGGAAGTGCGGCGCAAGGGCATGGCCGCCAATATCAAGCTCGGGGCTGGTGGTATCCGCGAAGTCGAGTTCATCGCTCAAGCCTTTCAGCTGATCCATGGCGGGCGCGATCTCAGCCTGCAGCAGCGTCCGCTGCTTGGCGTGCTGGCCACCCTGGAAGGGCAGAGCTACCTGCCAGCCGCGGCGGTCGTCGAACTGCGTGAAGGCTACGAATTCCTGCGCTACACCGAGCACGCACTGCAGGCCATCGCCGATCGGCAGACGCAGATGCTGCCGGAAAGCGAAGTCGACTGCGCGCGGGTCGCCTTCATGCTCGGCTTCGACAGCTGGCTGGCCTTTCACGAGCGACTCCTGCACTGGCGTGGGCGCATCGACTGGCATTTCCACCAGGTGATCGCCGACCCAGACGAGGACGAAGCCGCCGAAGGCGATACATTGGTCGGCGGTGAGTGGTTGCCCCTGTGGGAGCAGGACTGGGACGAGGAATTCGCCTGCCGACAGCTGTCCGAAGCCGGCTTCCGCGACGGCCAGGGCGCCTGCCAGCGCCTTGCCGCACTGCGCAATGCCAGTCAGGTGCGCACCATGCAGCGTCTCGGTCGTGAACGACTGGATGCCTTCATTCCCCGCCTGCTGGCGCAGACTGTCGAGCAGGCCGACCCCGATCTCGTGCTCGAACGTGTGCTGCCGCTGGTGGAGGCGGTCGCCCGGCGTTCGGCCTATCTCGTATTGCTGACCGAAAACCCCGGTGCGCTGCAGCGACTGCTCGAACTCTGTGCGGCGAGCCCGTGGATCGCCGAGCAGATCGCCCGCTTCCCGCTGTTGCTCGACGAGCTGCTCAACGCCGGTCGTCTGTACAGCCCGCCGCTGGCGCCGGAACTGGCGGCTGAACTGCGCGAACGGCTGATGCGCATTCCCGAGGATGACCTCGAGCAGCAGATGGAGGCGCTGCGGCATTTCAAGCTGGCGCACCGGCTGCGCGTTGCTGCCTCGGAGATCGCCGGTACGCTGCCGTTGATGAAGGTCAGCGACTACCTGACCTGGCTGGCCGAGGCGATTCTGCAGGAAGTGCTGACCCTTGCCTGGCGCCACACTGTCGCGCGTCATGGCCAGCCGCAGCGCAGCGACGGCACGCTCTGCGATCCGGCATTCGTCATCGTCGGTTATGGCAAGGTCGGCGGGATCGAGCTCGGTCACGGCTCCGATCTGGATCTGGTGTTCATCCACGACGGCGACCCTGCTGCGGAGACCAATGGCGCCAAGCCCATCGACACCGCGCAGTTCTTTACCCGTCTGGGGCAGCGCATCATCCATCTGCTGACCACCCAGACCACCTCTGGCCAGCTCTATGAAGTGGACATGCGCCTGCGTCCGTCCGGCGCTTCCGGGTTGCTGGTCAGTTCGCTGGGCGCCTTCGAGCGCTACCAGAGCCAGGAGGCCTGGACTTGGGAGCACCAGGCGCTGGTGCGTGCGCGGGTGCTGGTCGGTTGCCCGCAGCTGACCACCGATTTCGAGCGGGTGCGTGCCGCTGTGCTCGGTCGCGAACGCGATCTGGATGCGCTGCGCCGCGAGGTCAGCGACATGCGCGCGAAGATGCGCGACAACCTCGGTACCCGGGCGACGCATGCGGGGACCGCTGAGCAAGCCTTCGACGGCGCGGCCGAGTTCAATCTCAAGCAGGACGCCGGTGGTATCGTGGATATCGAATTTATGGTGCAATACGCGGCTTTGGCGTGGTCGCACCAGCATCCCGAACTGCTGCGCTATACCGATAACATCCGCATTCTCGATGGGTTGGAGCAGGCCGGGTTGATGACCGGCGATGAGGTCCGGCTGCTGCAGGACGCCTACAAGGCCTACCGCGCGGCAGCCCACCGGCAATCACTGCAGAAGCAGCCCGGACTGGTGAGTGGGGATCAATTCCACGACGAGCGTCGCGCAGTCATGCGTATCTGGCGCGAGTTGGGGCTCAGCTGAGTCCCTCGTCGGGCTACCAAGCAATATCGAATTCTGAGGAGCTGGCAACGATGTCGATGGCCGATCGTGATGGCGTCATCTGGTATGACGGCGAACTGGTGCAGTGGCGCGATGCGACCACCCATGTGCTGACCCATACCCTGCACTACGGCATGGGCGTGTTCGAAGGCGTGCGCGCTTACAACACTCCGGACGGCACGGCGATCTTCCGCCTGCAGGCGCACACCGACCGCCTGTTCGATTCGGCACACATCATGAACATGCCGATGCCGTACTCGAAGGAAGAGATCAACGAGGCGACCCGCGCCGCGGTACGCGAGAACAACCTGGAAAGCGCCTACATCCGCCCGATGGTGTTCTACGGAAGCGAAGGCATGGGCCTGCGCGCCAGCGGCCTGAAGGTGCATGTGATCGTCGCCGCCTGGCACTGGGGCGCCTACATGGGCGACGAAGCGCTGGAACTGGGCATCAAGGTCCGCACCAGTTCCTTCACCCGCCATCACGTCAACATCACCATGACCCGCGCCAAGTCCAACGGTGCCTACATCAACTCGATGCTGGCCCTGCAGGAAGCCATTTCCGGCGGCGCCGACGAAGCGCTGATGCTGGACCCCGAAGGCTACGTGGCCGAGGGCTCGGGCGAAAACATCTTCATCATCAAGGATGGCGTGATCTACACCCCGGAAGTCACCGCCTGCCTGAACGGCATCACCCGCGGCACCGTGCTGACCCTGGCCGCCGAGCATGGCCTGAAGATAGTCGAGAAGCGCATCACCCGCGACGAGGTGTACATCGCCGACGAAGCCTTCTTCACCGGTACCGCCGCCGAAGTCACCCCGATCCGCGAAGTGGACGGTCGCGCCATCGGTATCGGCCGTCGTGGCCCGATCACCGAGAAGCTGCAGAAAGCCTACTTCGATCTGGTCACCGGCAAGACCGATGCCCACGCCGAATGGCGGACCCTGGTCAAGTAAGCCTGGCGCTGGGAGCCGGCAGCGCATGACTCGCTTGCCGGCCACGCTTCCAGCCCCTCAGCTTATGGCTTAGAGCTTATGAACATACTGATCGTAGGACCCAGCTGGGTTGGCGACATGGTGATGGCGCAGACGCTGTTCGTCTGCCTGAAACAGCGCCATCCCGACTGCCAGATCGACGTGCTGGCGCCTGAGTGGAGCCGGCCGATTCTCGAGCGCATGCCCGAGGTACGCCAGGCGCTGAGCTTTCCGGTCGGGCACGGCGTGCTCGACATGGCGACCCGGCGCAAGGTCGCGCAGAGCCTGCGTGGTCAGTACCAGCAGGCGATCCTGCTGCCCAACTCGCTGAAATCGGCACTGGTGCCGTTCTTTGCCGGCATCCCCAAGCGCACCGGCTGGCGTGGCGAAATGCGTTTCGGCCTGCTCAACGACATGCGCAAGCTGGACAAGCAGCGCTATCCGCTGATGATCGAGCGGTTCATGGCGCTGGCCTTCGAGCCGGGTAGCGACCTGCCCAAGCCGTATCCGAACCCGTCACTGCGCATCGACACCGAAACGCGCGATGCGGCCCTGGCACGCTTCGGCCTGAGCCTGGACCGGCCGGTGCTGGCGCTGTGCCCCGGTGCCGAATTCGGTGAGTCGAAGCGCTGGCCGACGGAGCACTTCGCCAAGGTCGCCGAGGTGAAGGTTCGCGAAGGCTGGCAGGTCTGGCTGTTCGGCTCGAAAAACGATCATCCGGTGGGTGAGCAGATCCTTGAGCGGCTGATTCCGGGCCTGCGTGAAGAGGCGGTGAACCTGGCCGGCGAAACCAGTCTGGCCGAAGCGATCGATCTGCTCTCCTGCGCCGATGCCGTGGTGTCCAACGACTCCGGTCTGATGCATGTCTCGGCAGCGCTCGGCCGGCCGTTGGCGGCCGTCTACGGTTCCACCTCGCCAACCTTCACCCCGCCGCTTTCCGAACAGGTCGAAGTGGTGCGCCTGGGCCTCGACTGCAGTCCCTGTTTCGAGCGCACCTGCCGCTTCGGCCACAACAACTGCATGCGCGAGCTGAAGCCGCGCGCGGTGATCGAGGCGCTGGATCGTCTGGTCCCGCAGTCGGTCGAGGTGCGCTGATTGAAGGTCCTGCTGGTCAAGACCTCGTCGCTGGGCGATGTCGTGCATACCCTGCCGGCCCTGACCGATGCGCAGCGGGCGCTGCCCGGCATCCGGTTCGACTGGGTGGTGGAGGAGGGCTTCGCCGAAATTCCGGCCTGGCATCCGGCAGTGGCACAGGTGATCCCGGTAGCGATTCGCCGCTGGCGCAAGCACCCGCTGCAGACTCTGCGCAACGGTGAATGGCAGCGCTTCAAGGCACGCCTGCGGGAAGGCCGTTACGACCTGGTGATCGATGCCCAGGGCTTGCTGAAAAGCGCCTGGCTGACCCGCTACGTCAAGGCTCCGGTCGCCGGATTGAACCGGGAGTCTGCGCGTGAGCCCATCGCCGCACGCTTCTATGACCGATGCTACGCAGTGCCGCGTGACCAGCATGCGCTGGAACGGGTGCGTCAGCTGTTCGCCCAGGCGCTCGCGTATCCGCTGCCGCAGGATGTCGCCGACTACGGGCTCGATCGCGAGCAGATGGCGGCGCCCAGCGACCAGCCCTATCTGCTGTTTCTGCACGGCACCACCTGGCCGAGCAAGCACTGGCCGGAAGCCTATTGGCGCGAGCTGGCCGAGCGCATGAGCGATTTCGGCTGGGCGATCCGCTTGCCGTGGGGCAATGCCGAAGAGAAGGCGCGGGCCGAACGCATCGTCAGCGGCATAGCCAACGCCGCGGTGCTGCCGAAGCTCAATCTTGCCGGTGTCGCCCGGGTCATCGCCGGTGCACGCGCCTGCGTCGCGGTGGACACCGGTCTCGGCCACCTGGCCGCGGCGCTGGATGTGCCGAGCATTTCACTTTATGGTCCGACCCTGCCCGGGCGGGTCGGCGCGTATGGGCGCTCGCAGGTGCACCTGTGTGCCAGCGGGCCGAACGCCGGTCGCGGTGACCGGCACAAGCCCTGTTTCGACGACCTGCGCCCCGAGCGCGTCGTCACCGAATTGAAAGCCCTGCTGCGGGCCCCGGAGTCCGTCTGATGCAACTGGCCTTCATTCTCTACAAGTATTTTCCCTTCGGCGGTCTGCAGCGCGATTTCATGCGCATAGCCCTCGAATGCCAGCGTCGCGGCCACACGATCCGTGTCTACGCGATGATCTGGGAAGGCGACGTGCCGGACGGCTTCGAGGTGCTGATTGCACCGGTCAAGGCGCTGTTCAATCACACCCGCAACGAGCGCTTCACTGCCTGGGTCGAGGCGGACCTGAGCAAGCGGCCGGTCGACCGGGTGATCGGCTTCAACAAGATGCCGGGACTGGATGTGTATTACGCCGCCGATCCCTGCTTCGAGGACAAGGCGCAGACCCTGCGCAACCCGATTTACCGCCGCTGGGGTCGCTACAAGCATTTTGCCGAGTACGAGCGCGCGGTGTTCGCGCCCGAGGCGAAGACCGAAATCCTGATGATCTCCGAGGTGCAGCAGCCGCTGTTCGTCAAACACTACGGCACGCCCGCCGAGCGCTTTCACTTGTTGCCGCCGGGCATCGCCCAGGATCGCCGCGCTCCGGCCAATGCCGCGCAGATCCGTGCCGAGTTCCGCGAGGAGTTCGAGGTGCGCCCCGACGAGCTGCTGCTGGTGCAGATCGGTTCCGGCTTCAAGACCAAGGGCGTCGACCGCAGCCTCAAGGCCTTGGCTGCACTGCCGCGCGAACTGAGCCAGCGTACCCGGCTGCTGGTGATCGGCCAGGACGATCCCAAGCCGTTCAAGCTGCAGGCCAAGGCGCTGGGCGTCTCCGGCATGGTCGAGTTTCTCAGGGGGCGTAGCGACATCCCGCGCTTTCTGCTCGGTGCCGATCTGCTGATCCATCCGGCCTATAACGAGAACACCGGTACCGTGCTGCTCGAGGCGTTGGTCGCCGGGCTGCCGGTGCTGGTCAGCGACGTATGTGGCTACGCCCACTACATCGCCGATGCCGATTGCGGTCGCGTGGTGCCCGGCCCGTTCGAGCAGAGCGTCCTTGATCGAATGCTGGCACAGATGCTGGCCGAGGATCAGCAGCGCGCCGCCTGGAGTCGCAACGGGCTGGCATATGCCGAAACGGCCGACCTTTATTCGATGCCGCAGAAAGCGGCCGATGTGATCCTGGAGGAGCGCGCATGACCGTCGCCGCTCAGTCAGCGACCTGTCGATTGGCGGAGCCTCTATGCGCCTGATGCTCTCGGAGCCGTTCAAAAGCCTCTGGCATGGCACGGATCCGTTCGTCGAAGTCGAACGTCTCGATGGTCAGGTCTACCGCGAGCTGGAAGGCCGGCGCACCCTGCGCACGGAGGTCGGCGGGCGCGGATACTTCGTCAAGATTCATCGGGGCATCGGCTGGGGCGAGATCGCCAAGAACCTGCTCACCGCCAAGGCGCCGGTGCTGGGAGCCGGCCAGGAGTGGCGCGCCATTCAGCGGCTGCACGAAGTGGGGGTTCCGACCATGACCGCGGTTGCCTATGGCGAGCGTGGCGGCAATCCGGCGACTCAACACTCGTTCATCATCACCGAAGAACTGGCGCCAACGGTCAGCCTGGAGGACTTCTCGGCTAACTGGCGTGAACAGCCACCCGCGCCGGCGCTCAAGCGCGCGCTGATTGCCGAAGTCGCGCGCATGGCCGGCGCCATGCACCGCGCTGGCGTCAACCACCGTGATTTCTACATCTGCCACTTTCTGCTGCATACCGACAGGCCGGTGACAGCGAGCGATTTCCGTCTGTCGCTGATCGACCTGCATCGCGCGCAAACCCGAGCCCAAACACCGCGGCGTTGGCGCGACAAGGATCTGGCTGGGTTGTATTTCTCCGCCCTGGAAGTCGGCCTGACCCGCGGCGATAGACTGCGTTTCCTGCGCAATTACTTTCAGCGCCCGTTGCGGGAGATTCTGCGTGACGAGGCTGGGCTGTTGGCATGGTTGCAGCGCAAGGCCGAAAAGCTGCAGGCGCGCAAGCTGCGCTATGGGGATGCGCTTTGAGGACTGAGATGGAATGGAACGGCAGGCGCGTTGTTATCGCTCCCTGCCCTGCTCTAGGTGACGTGACGATATATTTGCGTTTGGCTTGGTTATTTCATCTTGCCGGTGCGGAAGTACGCTTTGTCAGTAGCTTGCTTAAGCCAGCTGAGAAGTATTTTGGCTGGTTGAAGGTAGAGCTGAGTGAACAAGTCGATCTGCTGCATCTGTGCACCCAAGCAGATCTGGTCATTTGCTACATCAACTGGCTGACTTGCCATCCAGACTCGCTAGATCGGGTACTGGAAGAACGGAACATCTGCTTCGTCACGGCGAAGAAGCTGCCTGCTGCACTTAAGTTGGACGGCCGAGAAGTCGTCGTAGGCGATCACGTCTTTGCTGGAGCGAGCCGTGCGCTTTGTCAAAGCTCACGTGCAGGGCTAACCATGCTGGGGTGGGTAGATGAGTATGCGGCGACAGTTTTCGGCTTGCGGAGCGACGCCCCGATTAACGTCGACCTATCGAAGCACTGCGCTGATTCAAAAAGGCGCGTAGCAATATTCCCCACTACCCCTCACGCGAAGAAAAACTACACAACGAGGGGATTCCGTTGGCTGGCTCAGCGTTTGCAAAAGCGGGGCTGGTTGGTCGAAATCGTTGGGATGCCTCACGAGATCGAAGTTCTGGCCCGGTGTTTTCCAGGTTTTTCCATTCGCACATTTCCCGATGTGCGTGCGCTGATGGACTTTCTGGTCAATTGCTCGGTAGTTGTCAGTAATGATTCTGGCGGCGGCCATCTCGGTTCGCTGCTGGGGCTGCAGAGCTTTACGGTTACGCGTAAGCACACGGGTTTCGTATGGCGGCCGGGCTTCAATACGCGCAACGAAGTGTTGGCGCCAATCGTCTCGTTCAAGTTGCTGGGGCGTTACATATGGCGGCCTTTCATCCCGATTTGGCGGATCAGCAAGCGTCTGGGATATAGCCGCTGATGGCAAGTTGGACGTTGGATCCAGCCTACCTCGATCTGGACGGCGAGTTTGGCAGCCTGGAGGCTGTGTTTGCCCTCAACGGCGAGCGTCTGACGAAAGACCCCTTATCGGAGGTCATTCGAGTCGAGCGCAACGGTGTGCGCTACTACGTAAAACGTTATTCCGGCGCGGGCAAAGGGTTACGCCGATTTATCGGTCGGCCGCGGGTAAAGGCGGAGTGGCAGAACCTTATGCTCTTTCGTCGTTGGGGCATTCCGACGGCGCCGATCGTGGCTTACGGCATGGAGCGACGCGGCGGGGCATTCCTACGAGGCGCGCTTATAACCCGGGAGCTGGAGCAGACGGACGATCTGGCGTTGCTGGCGGCCAACCACGATGCTCGCCTTCGCGATCCCCGCTGGGTACAGGAAGTCAGCCTGCAGCTGGCGCGTTCGACGCGAGCGATGCATGACCGGGGCTTTGCTCACAACGATCTCAAGTGGCGCAATCTGTTGGTCGACCCGCAGCGCCGCCTTTACCTGATCGACTGTCCGACCGGCGCGTTCTGGCGCGGTCCGTTTCTACAGCGGCGCATCATCAAGGACCTGGCCTGTCTGGACAAGGTTGCCAAGT
This sequence comes from Stutzerimonas stutzeri RCH2, assembly GCF_000327065.1. Classification (NCBI taxonomy): domain Bacteria; kingdom Pseudomonadati; phylum Pseudomonadota; class Gammaproteobacteria; order Pseudomonadales; family Pseudomonadaceae; genus Stutzerimonas; species Stutzerimonas stutzeri. The sequence continues at coordinate 502,759 of NC_019936.1, forward strand.
ACCAGCTCAGCCGAACCCAGCGCCTGCGGTTCTATCTGCAGTACTGCCAGCGAAAGCGTTTGGTTGAGAAGGACAAGCCGCGCATCCAGCAGATTCTGAATTATTTCCAGGGGCGGGAATGAACGATTTCATTGCACAGGCTGATCGCGCGACGCTGGAGCGTCACGGCTTAGCGGGGTTCGATGCTCTCTGGTCAGTGCAGTTAACGGCGGTGGATGAGCCCAACGTCGAGCGCGGCGGCTGGAGCAGTGTCTTCCGGCTGGAGCTTGACGACTCGGCGTTCTACCTGAAGCGGCAGAGCAATCATCTGACTCGCACATTGGCGCACCCGTTTGGCGAGCCAACGTTTGCCCGGGAGTTTCGCAATATCCGTCGTTATGCGCAGCTTGGCGTACCGGCGTTACAGGCCAGTTTCTTCGGGCAGCGCAAGGTCGGTGGCGACAGGCGGGCTATTCTCCTGACGCGTGCGCTGGATGGCTGGATGGATCTAGAAGGCTGGCTGAAGCGATGGCCTGAGCTGGACGAATCACATCGCCAGGCCATCGTCGGCGCGGTCGGCAGGCTGGCGCGCACCCTGCATCAGGCCGGACAGATGCATGGCTGCTTCTATCCGAAGCACATCTTCCTCCGCGAGCAGGGCGGTGACTGGAAGGCCTGCCTAATCGACTTGGAGAAGACTCGTCCTCTCCTGTTAGGACGGCGTGATCGCATCAAGGATCTGGAACCGCTGGTGCGGCGTGCAAGCTGCATCGGTGAGCAAGGCGTGCGGCATCTGCTGAATGCCTATCTGGACGATCCTCGCCAGGTCGAGCCATGGCAGCTGCAGTTGCAGCGGCGACACGAAGCCAAGGAGGCCCGCGGATGAAGCCGTCCGATTTGGCCCGCGCAGGGCGACAGCCGGCCTGCCCCGCGCAAGTCGAGTTACCCGGCGGTGGGGTTCTCGATATTGGCTGCTGGCTGCGCATCCTGCCCGGACAGCGCTACGTCGGCCGAGCACTTTGGAACGGCCGCCAGGTCCTGGCCAAGCTGATGGTGGGCGGCAAAGCGCAGCGTCATCATCTGCGTGAGATGGCTGGCGCGCAGCTGCTGGCGGACCAACAGTTGCCTACGCCGTCACTGGTCGCCCAGGGTTGGCAGGAGGGCGAAGGTGGCTGGTTGCTATTCGACTGGCTCGATTCCTCCGAAAGCCTGTGGGATGCCTGGCGCTCGGTAGAGGCCGAGCATGCCCTCTCGGATGGGCAGCGAGACGTACTCGGTGAGGCGCTTGAACTGATCGCCAGGATGCATGCGCAAGGCCTCTGGCAGGCGGATCTGCACCTGGACAATCTGCTCAGGGCCGACGGGCGGCTCTATGTGGTCGACGGTGGCGGCGTGAGGGCAGAGACACCCGGGCAGCCTTTGTCTCGCGAGCAGGTGCTGGAGAATCTCGGGGTCTTCTTCGCGCAGCTACCGGCCGAAATCGAGCCGTTCATCGAAGAGCTGCTGGTGCACTACCTGCTCGCTAACAGCGAGCATGCGTTGCCATTGGAGGCGTTGCTCAAGGAAATCCGCAAGACCCGCGCTTGGCGTCTGAATGATTACCTCAAAAAGGTCGCTCGCGATTGCAGTCTCTTCAGCGCGCGTATCGGTGCGTTCGGTGCGCAGGTCATCAGGCGCGATGAGGAAGCAGGCTTGCAGGTCGTGCTTGCCGACCCGGATGCGTTCATCGCCAAGGGCAAACTGTTCAAGACCGGCGGCGCAGCCACCGTTGCGCAATGCGAACTGGACAGCCGCGCACTGCTGATCAAGCGCTACAACATCAAGAATCCATTGCATTGGCTCAAGCGCTTCTGGCGGCCGAGCCGTGCCTGGCACAGCTGGGTCGAGGGCAATCGGCTCGACTTTCTCGGAATTGCCACTCCGCGATTGCTGGCGGTCATCGAGCGACGCTGGCTGTGGATGCGCGGGCCGGCATGGCTGATTACCGAATTGCTGCGCGGAGAAGATATAATCGCGCGCTTTCAGCCATACCTGAATGATTGTCCGCCCGAGGAGGAGCTGTTCGCCCTCGATCGGCTGTTCGCAGCGCTGATTCGCGAACGTATCAGTCATGGCGACCTGAAAGGGCACAATGTGTTCTGGGAGCAAGGCCGCTGGGCACTCATCGATCTCGATGCGGTTCAGCAACATGGCAGCGATGCCAGCTTCGCCCGGGCTTATGCCAAGGACCGTGCACGTTTTCTGCGCAACTGGCCGGCTGACAGCGCACTACATCGACTGCTTGACCAACGTTTACCCGCGGTGCCCGGCACCAGCATCGAAGATTAAGAGGCAATACCCGTGGCATTGACGATTCTTGGCCTTTCCGGCGCCCTCAGTCATGATCCTTCCGCCGCCCTGTACATCGACGGCAAGCTGATCGCTGCCGTCGAAGAAGAGCGCTTCGTGCGTGACAAGCATGCCAAGAACCGCATGCCGTACGAATCCGCCAAGTTCTGCCTTGAGCAGGCGGGCATCAAACCGTCCGACGTCGACGTGGTGGCGATTCCTTTCGCGCCTATCAGCATCTTCGAAAAAGCGCGCTGGCACTACGCCAAGCGCTACTGGTACGCACCGGATCGTGCGCTGGATGCCATCCTCATGGGCAACCGCCGCTACTACCGCTACAAAAAGCGCATCGAATGGTGTCTGCAGCAGCTGGGTTTCGACCTGAAAAAGGTCAAGCTGCAGCCGGTCGAGCATCACCTAGCTCATGCCTCCAGTGCCTACCATTGCTCGGGCTTCACCGAGAAGACCGCGATCCTTGGCATCGATGGCAAGGGCGAATACGCCACCACCTTCTTTGGCTGGGGCGAGAACGGCAAGATCCACAAGGTCAAGGAATTCTACGACCCGGATTCCCTGGGCGGGCTGTATGGCGCGATCACCGAATATCTCGGCTTCGAGATGCTCGATGGCGAGTTCAAGGTGATGGGCATGGCGCCCTACGGTGACGCGGCCAAGTATGATTTCTCGCGCCTGGCGACCTTCGAGAACGGCGAGCTGACCATCAATACCGAGTACGCCAACGTCATCGGCTTCCGCCGCTACAAGGAGAAGGGCAAGGGCTACTACTTCTCGCCCAAGCTGATCGAGTGGCTGGGGCCCAAGCGCGAAGGCGATATCGCCGACGATCCCTACATCCATTACGCGGCCGCCATGCAGGCGCTGTTCGAAAAGCTCGCGCTGCAGATGATGGATTACTACCTGGGGGGCATCATCCGCGAGACCGGCAAGATTGCATTCGCCGGCGGTTGCGCGCTGAACGTCAAGCTCAACCAGAAGATCATCGCCCGTGACGAGGTCAAAGAGCTGTTCGTTCAGCCAGCCTCTGGTGACGCCGGTACTGCGGTTGGTGCTGCGGCTTATGTATCGGTCCAGCGCGGCGTGCCGGTGGAGAAGATGGAGCATGTTTATCTCGGTCCGTCGTACTCCAACGAGGATGTCATCGCTGCCTGTGCTAAGCACCCGAACAAGCCGGTGTTCAAGCAGATCACCAATACACCTGAGCGCATCGCCCGGATCATGGCCGACGGCAACCCCGTGGCCTGGTTCCAGGGCCGCATGGAATTCGGTCCGCGTGCGCTGGGTGGTCGCTCGATCATCGGCTGCCCGAGCGTGCCGGGCGTGGCCGATCGCATCAACGAACAGATCAAGTTCCGCGAGCGTTGGAGACCCTTCTGCCCGTCGATGCTCGATACCGTGGCGCCGCAGATGCTCAAGGTCGACCATCCGAGCCCGTTCATGACATTCACCTTCGAGGTCAACGAAGGCTGGAAGGAGCGTGTCGGCGAGGTGGTCCATGAAGACGGCACCTCTCGCGCCCAGGTTCTCGAGCGCCGGCACAACCCACGCTGGTACGACCTGATGCTGGAGCTGGAAAAGCTGACGGGCAATGGTGTGTCGCTGAACACATCGCTCAACCGCCGCGGCGAACCGATGATCTGCTCGCCGACCGACGCGCTGAACATGTTCTATGGCTCGGATCTGCAGTACCTGATCATGGAGGACATCCTCGTGGTCAAGGACGGCAAGGACTGGTATGACAACAATTGAACGGCTGCCTGATCAGACGCGGCGATGGGTGCTGCAGTTCTGCCATGGCTATGACGGCCCGTTTCTGGACTGTGCGCGGCAGTACGCCGCGCTGTTCAAGGGTACGACCTACAAGGTCTGCACCGTCTACCTGACCGGCGAGCCGAGCGTCGAGGTCGAGCGCGGGTCGGCCTCCGACGAGGTGATCTTCCTCGACTACTCCAGCGCCCAGGTGCGTGGCCTTAAACTGAGGGCGATCCGCGATTTGCGCAGGATCGCTGTTTCGCGCGACTTCGCCCTGTGCGTCGCCCACCGCTTCAAGCCGATCTACGTCGCGCTGCTCGGCAGCAACCTGCCGGTGATCGGCGTTCATCACGCTTTCGGTGACTACAAGCGTCGTTCCCGACAGATTTTCGCCAATTTCTTTCGCAAGCGCCTGGCGCTGCTCGGTGTCTCCAACGCCGTACGCGACGATATGCGCGCCTGCCTGCCCGCCTGGCCGGCCGATCGCATCGAAACCCTCTATAACCGCATCGATGTCGAGGCCGTGCAGGCCGAGCAGGTATCCCGCGAGGTCGCGCGCGACCATCTGTGTCTGCCCCAAGATGCCTGGGTAGTCGGCAACGTCGGCCGCCTGCACCCGGACAAGGATCAGGCGACCCTGATTTGCGGCTTCGCCCAGGCCCTGCCGCAGATGCCGGTGGGCAGCCTGCTTGCGATCATGGGTAGCGGCAAGCTGGAAGGCTCGTTGAGAGCGCTGGCTGCCGAGCTCGGGGTAACGGAGTCGGTGCGCTTTCTCGGCCAGATGCCCAACGGCCGGCGCTACTTCAAGGCGTTCGACCTGTTCGTATTGACCTCCGACCACGAGCCGTTCGGCATGGTGCTGCTGGAAGCGATGGCGGCCGGCGTTCCGGTGGTCGGCACCGACTGCGGCGGCGGGCGCGAGGTCGTGCAGGGCGCTGGCGAGTTGTTTCCGCGCGGCGATGCCAGCGCCCTGGCCGAGGTACTGCAGCGTCAGGCGCAGATCGTTGATCTGCCGGCACTGCGCGAGCGCATGCAGACGCACCTGCAGCAGCGCTTCTCCGACCCGGTGGTACGCGAACGCTTCTGGTCGCTGTCCCTGCTCGCCATGCTGAGCTGAGGTCGACCCGATGCAGGATGCAGTTGCCAATCCTTGGGCCGCCAAGGCCCGCGCCCTGGACCGCTACCGCTGGTTGCAGCTACGCGAGCGTCACGGCCTGCTCGGCAGTGCGCTGCGCTTTGCTCGGGAGGCGCTGGGCGACTGGTGGTTCGGTGTGCGCGCCAAACGCCGTCTGGGCTCATCCATTGCGACCGAGCCTTGCGACTTTCTGATGCTGCAGTCCGCGCCCAAGGTCATCGCGTTCCAGCGCAAGAAGTTGCTGATCGAGGGGTTGCGCGGGCGTGGTCATAGCCTGGTGGAGACGGCACTGCAGGCGCCGAAGACGATTCTGCGTAAACGCCTGCTCAAGTCTCCGCCACATGCCGTGCCGACCCGCTATTTCGGCATCGCCGCCTATGCCGAATGGCTGGCGGAACACCACCAGCCGCGCATCCTGCTCAACGACCGCAACGGTAGCCTCTACGCGCCCTTCCTGCGTCTGGCGCTGAACGCTCGCGGCAGCCTGCTGGTACATCTGGCCCACGCCACCACGGTGGAGAGCTCGCGCCGGCTGGGCATGAACGACTATGACTACTACTTCCTGTTCGGCCAGAGTTCGCTGGAGGCCCTGCAGGCGCGGGCGCTGCGCTTCGGCAGTTCGACCGCGGTGCCGGCTGGCTCGCACATGATCGACAGCACTTATGACCTGCCACCGGCCGATCCGTCCTTACGGACACTGCTGATCCTCGGTGTCGGCCCCGACAAGGAAAAGGAGGCGGGTTACCAGGCGACTTATGTATTGCTGCGCGACTGGGTCTCGGTGCATCCCGAATACCAGGTGCTGGTGAAGGCTCATCCGCGCAGCCAGGTGCCGTTCTGGCGGCAGGCTGCCGCCAAGCTACCGAACCTGTGGGTGCTGCCGAAAGAGAGTACCTTGGCCGATGCGCTGGCTCAGACCTCGCTGGTTGTTAACATCATGTCGAATGCGGTGATTGAAGCCGCGCTGGCTAGGCGTCCTATTCTGTATGTCAATGCAGGGGATGACGTCGATATCTTTTCCCAGCAGCGGTTCCTAGGAAATAGAGTATCTAACCTTGAACAGCTATCCAGCGCGTTGGAACGTATGGCCGGCGACTATGCAGGCGCAGTCGAGCGAGCCGATCGCTTTGCTGAGTACCATCTTGCCCAGGGCAGTAAAGGGTTGTCGAACTGCTTGACCCTTCTTGAGCAATTGCTGGCAGGGCAAGGGTGCGAGGGTAGTGAGCTGTCGGAGTTGTTGGCTTGTGAGGCAGGGCTCCGAGGCATGCAGCAGAGAAGTGGCATGGAAGGAAGCTGTTTTGAGCGCGCTTATGTGATCAACCTCGATCACCGGCAGGATCGCTGGCTTCAAACGGTGAAGAGCCTCCAAGCCGTGGGTATTGTGGCGGAGCGTTTTCCGGCCGTCGATGTTGCCAGATTGAAAGCCGAGGGGGATCAGCCCTCGCAGGCACTGCGTGAGTTTTTGGCACGAGTGGACGGCGCCAGTGATGCGGCTGAGCACAAACTGATGGCCACTTGGGCCTGCATGCGCAGCCACTTGGCTGTGATTCGTACGGCCAAGGCGCGTGGCCTGGATTCCGTGCTGATTCTCGAAGATGACTGCGATTTCGAGCCCTATTCGCATGCAGTATTGAAAGGTGTGGCTAAGCAGTTGTGCGGGCGCTCTTGGCAGATGTTGTATCTGGGGGGGACGCTTAAGAAAGGTAGCCAGTGTGTCGAGTTATCGGAGAACTTGATGAGCGTCAGTCGGGTCCGGCTGGCGCATGCCTATATGGTTCATCGCTCCCTCTATGATCGAATTCTGGAGGAAGCGCCTGCATCCGGGCTTCCGATGGACTGGTACTATTCCGAGCGTTTACAGGCGGATGTAAAGGTCTGCATGATCAAACCGGACCTTGCCTATCAGCGCCTGTTCGATATCAGTGATATCGAACAGGTGGAGCGCCGTCCCAAGTTGAAAACCCGAAGAGCGATCAAACGCTGGTTTGCCACACTCCGCTATGGTCGTGACTGATGTCGGGTTCTAAGCAGATTTCTTTCTCCGAACAGGAGCACTCTGTGTTGCCTGCCTGCCTGCCTGCCTGGCTGGCGCTGGGCTTCGCTTGGTTTCTATTGGGCATGATGTTTCTGCCGAGCAGCAAGTTGTATCACCAGGGCTTGATTCTGCTGTTCTGGCTGCCAGGCATGGCGGCCTGGCTGCCGGGTATCCGGGCGCGTTTGCACTGGGATCGCTGGCTGCTTGCCGGATTGTTGGCCTGCGTTGTCTGGGCCTTACTGTCCGTCAGTTGGGGGGGAGACTCGAAGCGTTTCAAAGAGATGTTCTATGTATTGCTGACCGCTCAGGCCTTCGTGGTGCTGGCAGGCTTGTATCGCGAACATATCTGGCGGCTTCTGGTTTGCTTGGCAATGATCGGCAGCCTCGGAGCACTGTGGTCGATCATTGATTTCTATCTGCTGCAGGGGCGTCCCCTAGGGAATCGACTGGTTGGCTCAGGCTTGCTCGACCATCCTATATTGGCCGCCCATCTCATGGGGGCGCTGAGTGTCCTTCTACTCGGCCTCCGCTCCCGTTTGCCGGAGGCCTTGCCGCGCTGGACCTGGTGGGTGGCTTGCCTGGCATATTTTGCATTCATAGTGCTGACACGCAGCAAGGGGCCGTTGTTGGCACTAATTGTGGCCTGCCTGATTATTCCCATCTGTGCCCCGAGCCGGGGGCGTATTCTGCTTGCCTTGCTGCTCCTAGGTGGCGCGATCATGGCGGTATGCCTATCGTCCGAAATTCTCCTTCGCGGAGGCCTTTCCTATCGTCCCGATCTGTTGCTTGGCGCCTGGGAACGGTTTCTCCTGCACCCTTGGCTAGGGCTGGGTGTGGGGGCTAGCTATGAGCTGGAGGTGGCTGCAATTGGCGCAACCTTCGAGCATGCTCACAATTTTTTTGCGCATCTTGCATTGCAGTTGGGGCTGCCGGGGCTAGTGCTGTGGCTATCGACTTTGCTGGTGGTGCTTTGGCGCGGATGGTCGAGCAGGGCGTCCGCCGCCGGCCTCGCACTCTGCGGTCTGCTTGGCTTTTCCGTGGTTGCGCTGATGACGGATGGCATCGGTCCCTGGGTAAAGCCGCGGGAAGAGTGGTTCACAGTCTGGTTGCCAATCTTTCTATGCCTCGCGCTTTTTGCGGGCAGGGCAGATGAGCGGAGCAGCCCTACATGATCAGGCTGTGCTATCCGCGTGGCAGCGACAATGTCGGTGACGAGCTGAATGCATGGCTCTGGCCTGCGTTGCTGGGTGACACTCGTAGTGACACAGATATCGAGCTGCTTGGTATAGGTACTCCGCTGAACGAGCCATTTTGTCGGCATTTGCACGCTGAGCTAAGCATTGCCGTACTGAGTGCGGGGACGGGCTATGGTGCGCCTCCGCAGTTGGATAGGCACATGATAGTCTACGCCCTGCGCAGAGCTCGCACGTTTGCAGCTCTAGAGCTTCTATGACCCCCGGTTATGCAGAGCACCAGTCCACAGGACTCAAGCAGATCATGAGCGGCTTGAAGGCAGCATGCGTTTCTAATGGATTTGGCAAGGTCAAATTGCGTCCAACTACACCCCCTAGCTGGCAGGCTGCAGGCGATACGGAGCGTCTGGCTATGGCCTCGCGCGTGTTGGCTGGTCGTGCTGGACAGCTGAGTGATGATCGGATCTTCCGGCATCGCGTGGCACAGCCGCTAAGTGCGGTTAATGCCTTGTGTACGGACCGTGGTGTTGCCCCGCAGCAAGGCCTGACCGGATTTGCTGGGGCTTTCTTTCGTGGAGGGCTGCAATGATCCCACGCAAGCTGCACTACTGCTGGTTCGGGGGGCGGTCGATGCCGTTGCAAGCCCAGCTGTGCATGGCGTCCTGGGCTTATAGACTGCCGGATTACGAGGTGGTGCGTTGGGACGAGCAGCGTTTCGATTCTGCGTCACACCCATTCACAGCGGCGGCATATGCAGCAGGGCGCTATGCTTTTGTCTCCGACTACGTGCGCATGCATGCCCTGTTGCACGAGGGTGGCATCTATCTGGATGTCGACGTTGAGGTTTTGGCATCGCTCGATGGGTGCTTGGACGATGATTTCTTTATTGGCCTTGAGGATCGTCAGCGGTTCGCAACATCCCTCATAGGTGCTCGGGCGGGTCATTGGTTGCCGCGTGATATGTTGGCGTACTACGACAGAACCGCGTTCGAGGTCAATCGCCTGTCTAACCTAGTCAATGTCAACGAGGTCAGCCGGCTGCTGTTGGCGCGCGGCTTTAGCGGTAGGGGAGCCGAAGAGCTGCGTGCCGGAGAGCGTGTCTATGCCATCGGTGCCTTTGGCGCGGCGCGCCCCGAACTCGCATGTGCACCACGGGTTTTTGCCAAGCATCTGTTCGCCGGTACCTGGCGGAGCAACCGTGATAAGAGCTGGCTCAGTCTGGGCTGGCGTCGTTTGCGCAAGCTACCCGAGACTTTTTTCATATTGGCACGCCTTGGCTGTTATCGGCTGCTGAGTCGTTTGAAAAAGAGTTAACGTGGGCACTTCTTGCCGCCTACATGCCGCCCAGTTTTCGAATCAAGTAGCGCATTTTTCGTCCTTCTGCGCGATGCTTGTATGACCCAGTAAACGCATACGCCGGATCATGCTACATAGGCGCTAGATGTATGCCGGAAATAAGCACGAATTCTTTGGGCGTAACTGGATCGTCTCTTAATTGAGCGAGCACGCCCTTATAGTCCGTCCTGATTGCGTACCGGCAAGTCCGTACGAGCTTGATGTTTCAAGATTTCGGAATCACGGGTATGTGGATGCCCGTCTAAGGTTTTGCAATATTTAACTAAGACGGTGTGGGATAAAGGTTTAGTGCGTGGGGCTCTTGTGAGTGGCTCTTTTGGCTCAATAAAAAGGTGCGAATGGTGATTGATTTTGTCCGCAGTTACTACTGGAAGCGCTGGCTAAGACGGCGCGATGTAAAGCTAGCAGCCGGCCTTGCCTCTCTAACAGCTTCGGCTCAAGTTGTTGTTGAGGAGAATGTTCGTCTTGGTGATGTGGCGATAAAAGCGCGCGACTTACGAATAGGTGCTTATACATATATCAGAAGCGGATTGCTCCAATCCGTTTCAGAGATAGGTAGGTTTTGTTCGATTGGTCAGGAAGTTCAAATTGGGTTATCCTCAGACGCTCATCCGCTGTATTGGCTAACCACTCATCCGGTTCATGATATTGCTGCAGGCCTTAAGTATGACACCCAGAAGGCTCATGCTCGAATAGGCCATGACGTATGGATAGGAGCAGGCGTAAAGATTCTTAGCGGTGTAACGGTCGGGGATGGCGCTGTTATTGCTACAGGGGCAGTTGTTACTAGGCACGTAGCACCGTACGAAATTGTTGGTGGTAATCCAGCCAAACACATTAAGTGGCGGTTTGAAGATTCAATCCTGCGCGATGAAATTCATAAAAGTGCATGGTGGAACTTGCAATTCGAGCAGTTGAAAGCTATGCCATTTGATAATCCTCCTGAGTGTTTAAGATATATTTCCGCGCTGGGCGGGAAAGCTGGTGGTGGCGCTAGTTATAGCAGTTATCGCATAAGGAAGAGCGGGTGTGCTGCGCTCTAGGGTGCACTGTTTATTATATTTGATCTGCGATCGCAGGAAGTGGCAAGTAGACAGCTAAAATGTCTGAGCTGTTATTCAGGTCTTGGTTTGATTAATGGTTTCTTGGCATGGTTGCAGTAGAGTTGTTCTAGTTTTTGGATGGGGAAGTTGGTGATTTTGCGTCGACGGAGATAGTTTTCTAAATGGCGAAAATTGCGGCGAACATGCCAGCGAGTCAAAGGTAGAGTTTTCTGGCGCAAGTCAAGGAAGTCGATCAGGCCAAAATGATTTTCATCTATTTTTATTATATTGCCAAGATGCAAAGAGCGAAAATACAACCGTTTGGAATGGAGCTCTGCGATGAATCTGGATAGCTTCGGTAGTAGCTGCTCGAGCAGCCGGGGGTCGTCTCGCAGTATCTGCTCCAGCGACTGCCCGGCCAAGGGTAGATAGAGACAGGCGCTCAGACCCTTTGATCGGTCGAGCCAGAATTTATCGGTGACTTGCGGTGCGGCGATGTCGTGACGGTGCAGTAGCTCGGCATTGCGGGCGAAGCGTTGTGCAGGCGGTATCAGGCGGGCAAGAGGCGCCGCCTTGCGGGTATGGAATATCTTGAGGAAGCGGCCGTCGCTCAGGCGCACCACCTTCGGGCCGCGAGCATCGCGCTCCAGTACCTGTCCGCCTGCTATCCAGCGCTGTAACTCTTCTGCTGATACACTCCGCATCTCTTTTTCCTGGCTGTTCCATGAGGCTCGCTGCATGGCCAATTCTACCCAGCAATCCAGCATGAAGGTGTATTTGCGGTTGCTGCGCTACGTGGTTCCCTATTGGGGGCTATTCACCATCAGTCTTGTGGGTTTTCTGATTTTTGCTTCTACCCAGCCGATGCTGGGTTACATGCTCAAGTTTTTCGTCGACGGGTTGAACAACCCCGAGTCCAGCTTCTTTGGCCAGGTCCCCTACTTGCAGGAGCACAGCTGGCTCGCCGAGCTCAAGCTATTGCAGGCCGTCCCGCTGCTGATCGTCTTCATCGCGCTCATGCAGGGCATCGGTTCGTTCCTCGGCAATTTTTTTCTTGCAAAGGTCTCGCTAGGGCTGGTGCATGACCTGCGGCTGGCACTGTTCAACAACATGTTGACCCTCCCCAACCGCTACTTCGACAGCCACAACTCCGGCCATCTGATCTCGCGGATCACGTACAACGTGACCATGGTCACTGGAGCGGCGACCGATGCGATCAAGGTCGTGGTACGCGAGGGTATGACGGTGATTTTCCTGTTCGCCACGCTGCTGTGGATGAACTGGAAGCTCACTCTGGTGATGCTGGCAATACTGCCAGTGATCGGCTTTATGGTGTCGAGCGCCAGCAAGAAATTCCGCAAGCAGAGCAAGAAGATCCAGCTTGCAATGGGTGATGTGACGCATGTGGCGTCGGAAACCATTCAGGGCTACCGCGTGGTGCGTAGCTTCGGGGGCGAACCCTACGAGCGGAATCGCTTCCTGACAGCAAGTTCGGAGAACACCGCCAAGCAGCTGCGGATGGTCAAAACCAACGCTGTTTACACGCCGAGCTTGCAGCTGGTTATTTACAGCGCGATGGCGGTGCTGATGTTTCTGGTGTTGCTGCTGCGTGGTGATGCGTCTGCTGGCGATCTGGTCGCCTACATCACGCTGGCCGGATTGCTGCCAAAACCGATCCGTCAGCTCTCGGAAGTCAGCTCCACTATTCAGAAGGGTGTGGCCGGGGCTGAGAGTATCTTCGAACAGCTCGACGAGGAGCCGGAAATCGATCAGGGTACGCTTGAGCGCGAAGCCGTCAGCGGCCATCTTGAGGTACGTAACCTCGACTTCGTCTATCCGGGTACCGACAAGCAGGTGCTGCGCGACATCAGTTTCACCATCGAACCGGGGCAGATGGTGGCGCTGGTCGGGCGTTCCGGCAGCGGCAAGTCGACACTGGCGAATCTGATCCCCCGGTTCTATCACCATGAGGCCGGCCAGATACTGCTCGACGGTGCAGATGTCGAGTCCTACACGTTGCGCAATCTGCGTCGGCACATTGCGCTGGTGACTCAGCAGGTGACGCTGTTCAACGATACGGTGGCCAACAATATCGCTTACGGCGATCTGGCCGGCGCGCCGCTGGACGACATCCGCCGTGCGGCCCGTGATGCATACGCCGACGAGTTCATCGAGCAGATGCCGGAGGGTTATCAGACCCTGGTCGGCGAAAACGGCGTGCTGCTGTCAGGCGGTCAGCGCCAGCGTCTGGCCATCGCCCGTGCCTTGTTGAAAAACTCGCCTGTGCTGATTCTGGACGAAGCCACTTCGGCGCTGGATACCGAGTCCGAGCGGCACATCCAAGGGGCGCTGGATCACGTCATGCAGGGCCGTACCACGCTGGTCATCGCGCACCGCCTGAGCACCATCGAGAAGGCTGACCAGATTCTGGTGATGGAGCAGGGGCGCATCGTCGAGCGCGGTACCCACGCCGAGTTGTTGGCCGTGAACGGCGCCTACGCCAGGCTCCACGCGACGCAGTTCAAGGACGAAGTGCCCGAAGAGCAGGAATCCTGATGTTGCAGTTCCTGCAGAGCTGGCGCGAGCGTGGCTGGCGCGTTATCGACGCATCGACGTATGCCGAGGTCTGGCAGCGCTACGGTGGCAGCGTTGCGACTCACCCTGACGTCATTGAACGCCTGGCCCGACTCGCCGATATACCGGTGCGCTATCTGGCTTGGGAGCAGCAGGGCGAGTTGATCGCAGCGGTTCCCTGCTGGGGCCGGCATCTGGCGCTTTCCAAGGATGTGCTGAAAAAGACCGGCAAACGCGGCCTGTTCGATATGGGCAACGCGGAGATCATTCTGCCGGTTGCCGAGCGGGCCGATGTGCCGGTACGCCAGCGTATGCGCTACGTGTCCGAGCTGAATGCTGCTGCGATCAGCACGTTGCGCGAGCAGCCTGAGGGTCTGGCGCTGGCGCGCGAGCCGGAGGCGTATTCGAAGAAATTCCGCTACAACCAGCGTCGTGAGCAGCGTTTGCTGGAAGAGGCCGGCGGTGTACTGCGCCCGCTGCTCGATTTCGCGCCGACCGAGCAAGCGGCAATGTACGCCGATCTGTTCCAGCGCCGATGGGGTTTTGAGGCGCCCGGTAAGGCGCATCTTCATGAAGTGTTCGAACTTTTGCGCGAATTCATGACCGGCTCGGTGGTCCTGCTCGACGAGCAGCCCATTGCCGTCCAGGTGCTTTACCGGGTCGAGGCACCGAAGTGGGTGTCCATCGAGTACATCAATGGCGGTGTCGATCCGCAGCAGCGGGATTTCAGCCCCGGCAGCGTCCTCAGCTTCGTCAACACCCAGACGGCCTGGGCCGAGGCACGGGCGCTGGGCAAACCGCTGCGTTATTCCTTCGGCCGTGCGGACCGCGAATATAAGGACCGCTGGTGCAACCGAGTTCCGGTCTATCAGGTGTGATCCATGAGTGCACGCAAGCAGCAATTGCTTAAACGCCACCGCAAGCACAAGCGCATTGCGTTGCTCATCGCGCTGGTTGTGCTGCTGCTGATTGGCACGCTGGTCGCCTGGTGGCCGGTGCCGCTGCTGGTGGTTCTGGGCTGGATCGCCCATGAGGCATGGTTTGCCGATCATCTGTTCTACCGGCCGCAGGACGACTACCGCTACGCCTTTCCTGAAGATGCCAAGCGCTATCCGGTGCGCATCGAGGATGGCCGTCTGGTGCTGGCGGACGACTTCGAGGCTGCAGATACGCTGATTCTCGAGGTCAATCTGAAGGGCAGCTGGCTAGGGCGCTGGCGCGACCCACAGGTATGGATCGGTGAGGACCGTCAGGATTTCGAGCGCGGTGTCGCGGGTCGGCGTTACCTCAACCTTTCCGGTCAGCACGAGCTGCTCGTCCAGGGTAGGCTGAGCGTTCGCGGGCGTTTCTGCCAGCTCTCGAATGATGCGACCCTCTATGCGATGCGCAATCCGGACTACGCCGAGCGCCGCATTCTTATCATCGCCCCCCACGCCGACGATGCCGAGCTGGCCGCTTTTGGCCTGTACAGCCGAGCGCGCGACGTCGCCATCGTTACCCTGACTCAGGGGGAGATCGAGGCGAAGAACTACCAACGCCTGGATTTGGACCAGGCCGCTGCGGCGCGCTTGAAGGGTCGTCTGCGCAGCTGGGACAGCCTTGCGATCCCGCTCTGGGGCGGCGTGCCGCAATCGCAATGCGTGCAGCTCGGCTATTACTGCCTGCAGTTGCCGGCCATGGCTGAGGAGCCGGAACGCGCCTTCGGTTCGCGGGAATCGGACGAGCAGGACATCCGCAGCGTACGCCAGCACAATCCTCTGGCTCTACCGGCGGATGGGGACGGCGTGCCGAGCTGGGACAACCTGCAGGCTGACCTGCGCGCGCTGCTGACGCACTTTCGCCCCGAGGTGGTGGTGACGCCGCATCCTGAACTCGATCCGCACTCCGATCACGTCGCAGCCACGCGAGCCCTCTGTCAGGCGATGGAAGAGGGTGATTGGTTACCAGAAACGCTACTGCTCTATGCCAACCATCTACATGATAACGACCGCTGGCCGATGGGCCCGGCTGACGGCGGCGTGGCCTTGCCTCCCGCCATCGAGCCGCTGCCGGTCGATCATGTATGGAGCCCGACGCTGGATGCGGACACGCGGCTGAACAAGGCCATGGCACTGGCCATGCAGCATGACCTGCAAGGACCTTTGCCGTTTAAGAGGCGCCTGCGTCGACTGATCCAGGCGGCACTAGCCGGTCGCCGCTGGCCGGCGAGTGGCGACGACGAGTTCTTCCGCAAGGCCGTGCGCCGCCACGAGCTGTTCTGGGTGCGCAAGTTGTAGCAGTCTTGCCGCGCTGGTCAGGCCGGGGTTGTCCACAGTGTTATTATCCCGCCGTTTTTCTCTTCCTCGCTGGAGCCCCCATGAAGCTGTCCATGCCCCGTTTTGACCAAGCCGCCGTTCTGGTGGTCGGTGACGTCATGCTCGATCGTTACTGGCATGGCGGCACGTCGCGGATCTCGCCTGAGGCGCCGGTGCCGGTGGTCAAGGTCGAGCAGATCGAGGATCGTCCCGGCGGCGCGGCCAACGTGGCGCTGAACATCGCGGCACTGGGTGCGCCGGCGGCACTGGTGGGGGTGACCGGTGAAGACGAGGCGCGCCAGAGCCTGGCCGACAGCCTAGCCGCGGCGGGTGTGAACGCGCATTTCCAGTGCATTGATGACCAGCCCACCATCGTCAAGCTGCGGGTGATGAGTCGTCATCAGCAATTGCTGCGCATGGATTTCGAGGAGCCGTTCAACACCGATCCGGCCGCGCTGCTGGCGGAGGTGGAAGGGCAGCTGACCGGCGTCAAGGTGCTGGTGCTGTCGGACTACGGCAAGGGCGCTTTGAAGAACCATCAGGCGCTTATCCAGGCCGCACGGCGCCGTGGCATTCCGGTCCTCGCCGACCCCAAGGGTAAGGACTTTGAAATCTACCGCGGCGCCACCTTGATCACGCCGAACCTAGGCGAGTTCGAGGCGATCGTCGGGCATTGTGCCGATGAGGCCGAACTTGTCGCCAAGGGCGCCGAGCTGATGAGTCGGCTCGATCTGGATGCGCTGCTGGTCACCCGCGGCGAGCACGGCATGACCCTTCTGCGCCCTGATCACGCGCCGCTGCACCTGCCGGCCCGTGCCCGCGAGGTGTTCGATGTCACCGGTGCCGGCGACACCGTCATCTCGACCTTGGCCGCTGCGATCGCTGCAGGCGAGGAGCTGCCGCAGGCCGTGGCACTGGCCAACCTGGCCGCCGGTATCGTGGTCGGCAAGCTGGGCACCGCCTGCATCAGCGCACCCGAGTTGCGCCGCGCGGTACAGCGCGAAGAGGGCTCCGAGCGCGGTGTAATGACCGTCGAACAACTGCTCACTGCGGTCGAGGATGCCCGTGCCGAGGGCGAGAAGATCGTCTTCACCAATGGCTGTTTCGACATCCTGCACGCCGGCCATGTGACCTATCTGGAACAGGCCCGCGCCCAAGGCGACCGGCTGGTGGTGGCGGTGAACGATGATAGTTCGGTGAGCCGCCTCAAAGGCCCGGGTCGGCCGATCAACTCGGTGGATCGCCGCATGGCGGTGCTGGCCGGTCTGGAAGCGGTGGACTGGGTGGTGTGCTTCTCCGAGGACACGCCGGAAAACCTGCTGGCCCAGGTGCGCCCCGATGTGCTGGTCAAGGGCGGTGATTATGGCGTCGATCAGGTGGTCGGTGCCGAGTTGGTCAAGGCCTACGGCGGCGTGGTGAAGGTGCTGGGGCTGGTGGAAAACAGCTCCACTACCGCCATCGTCGAGAAGATCCGCAGCCGCTGAGCCATAGCGACCAGGTGCCGCGCGGTCGGGCTTCTCAGCGCGCCGCGGCGGCCGGCCTGGCTGCCCACCAGTCCTTCCAGCGTACCCGCTCGTCGCGCACCACCCAGCCCTCCTGTGGTGCAAAGCTCTCCGACAGCCACAAGCCTCGTGTATTGACGGGGCTGAACTGGCCATCACGTAACTGCAGCAGTTGCTCCTGCGGCTGTCCCTGGTGCAGCGGGATCAGGTAGAGGTCGGGCCTGCTTCGCTGCAGACGCGCCACCAGCTTGTCGGCCTCCAGGCGTTCGTCGACGTGGAACAGACTGAGCTGGCGAACCTCTTTCGGCAGTTCCATACGCATGTCGTAGACCAGCTGCAGCGATGCCGTCGGCAGGTGCACGTAGGCGCGCGGGCGTTCCATCAGCACCATGTTGCCGCACTGCACCGGCCGCGTGGCGCCGGATTGCGAGGCGAGCTTGAAATGCACTGCCTCGCGGTAGTGCAGGCTGGTCTGATAGGGCGTGGGCAACCAGGTGTCGCCGAAACGCCCGGCCAGCCAGCCTTCGGGGGTCTCCAGCAGGCATTCTTCGGCGATTTCCTGGATGGCGGTGAGCAGTGGCAGGTTCAGCTCATGTGCCGGGATATAGCCGGAAATCAGCTTGAGCACCACGTCGCCGCGGTCCAGGCGCTGCTGACGGACCAGCACCCAATATTCCCGGCCCTGCCAGCAGAGGGTCAGGCGGACCGAAACGCCCAGATTGGCCAGCTCGATGGCGAAGCGGGCCGGATCAGCCACCTCAACCGGGCGCCGGCGCGCGATGACTTCGGCGAAATTCAGCGGCCGACCCAGGCTCTGGTAGCTCAGGCTGTCATGGCCAGCCTCGACGTAGAGGGGCAGGGTCTTGAATGCGGCAGGGCTCTTGCGTACCAGAACACTAGGCATCCGGGCTCTCCTTACGGCGAACGGGGCCGCGGCGCGGCACCGGTGGCTGCTGCCGCGCAGCGATTGGAACGCTGCGCCTCCGTGATCAATTGCCCGTCAGGACGGCGGCAGCAGTGGCTACGTTAGACGTCAAATGCTGCGGATTGATAGTGCCGATGATCGCGCCGCTGACACCTGGGTGACCGAACAGCAGCTCGAAACTGCGACGGACCGGGTCGTCGCCTGGCTTGAGGCAGGCATGTCCGCTGGCCAAGGCCTTCTTGATCAGGATGCCCTTGCCGTGGGCTGCAGCGTAGTCGAGGACCGGCCGTTCGGCCTGCTCGTTGAGGTTGTAGGTCACCATCGCGCAGTCGCCCTGCTGCAGTGCCAGCAGCCCGCCATCGACCGTCTTGCCGGACAGGCCGTAGCCGAGGATCTTGCCCTCGCGCTTGAGTTCGGCCAGGGTCTGGTAGACCTCGGCGTGCTGCAGGATGTCCAGATCGTTGCCATCGGAATGCACCAGCACCAGCTCGATGCGATCGGTGCGCAGACGCTTGAGGCTGCGTTCGACCGAAAAGCGCGTGTGCGCGGCGGAAAAGTCGAAGCGCGACTGGCCGTTCTCGAACTCCTCTCCGACCTTGCTGACGATCACCCACTCCTCGCGCTGGCCGGTCAGCAGCGGACCGAGCCGCTCTTCGCTGACGCCGTAGGCTGGGGCGGTATCGATCAGGTTGATGCCCAGCTCGCGGGCCAGAGCCAGAAGCTGGCGAGCCTGGGCGTCGTCGGGAATGGCGAAGCCGCTGGGGTATTTCACGCCTTGGTCGCGGCCCAGCTTCACCGTGCCCAGACCCAGCGGCGAAATGCGCAGGCCGGTGCTGCCCAGCGGGCGGTGCAGTTCGTGCAGCGTCGTGCTCATGGCAGCAGGCCTTCCCAGAAAGGCCCGGTCAGCGGCGGACGTGGCAGTTCAGGTAGTGTGGGATGCTGGCCGGGGCGAATGCCGTCGCGGGCGAGGGCGGCTTCGACGCGGTCGGAAAAGTCCGGTGACAACGCCAGCTTGGTCGGCCAGCCGACCAGCAGACGGCCCTGCTCGGCGAGAAAGGCGTTATCCGGACGGGCGAGCGCCGATTGCGCCGGCTCGGCGCGGTCGATACGCAGCGTGGCCCAGTGCGCGGCAGACAGATCGATCCAGGGCACCAGTTCGGCCAGTTCCTTTTTCGCCGCGGCGATCTGGCTGGCTTCGTCCCGCGCCACGCCGTCGGCTTCGGCCAGGTCGCCACCGAGATACCAGACCCACTCGCCATCCGCCGCCGGATGGCTGGTAACGGTGATGCGCGGCTTGGTGCCGCCGCCCAGACAGTGAGCGTACAGTGGCTTGAGCGTCGGCGCCTTGACGATGACCATGTGCAGCGGGCGGCGCTGCATGGCCGGTTGCTGCAGGCCGAGCGACGCGAGCAGCTCGGCAATTCCGCCACCTGCGCTAAACACGATGCGCTGGGCGCGGATCTCGCGGCCGTCGACGCGCAGGCCGACCAGCTCGCCACCGTCATGCAGCGGCTCGATCTGCTGACCAGCCAGCAGGCTGTCGCCGGCCAGCTCAGCCAGGCGGGCGATCAGGCTGGGCACATCGAGCACCAGTTCACTGAGGCGGTAGACCTTGCCTTTGAATTCCGGATGCTGCAGCGCGGGCGGCAGCTCTTCGCCCTTGACCTGACCAACCCGCGAGCGCACCGCCTTGCTGGCGAAGAAGCTGGTGAGGTTGCCGGCCAGGGTGCCCGGCGACCACAGATAGTGGGCATCGGACAACAGACGCACGCCGCTGAGGTCCAGCTCGCCCGTGCCTTCGAGGGCTTCGCGCCAGCGCCGCGGCATGTCCGCAATCGCCTCGGAGGCGCCGGTAAGGGCACCGCTCAGCGCGTACTTGGTGCCGCCATGAATGATGCCCTGGGACTTCACGCTCTGCCCGCCGCCAAGCGTTCCCTTGTCCACCAGCAACGTGGCAAAACCTTGTCTGCGCAGGCGCGCGTTGAGCCAGAGGCCGGCGACGCCGCCGCCAACGATCAGGACGTCGGTGCTGAGGGGTTCAGGCATGTGCAGACCTCATACGGGGAAACGGACGCGCAGTATAACTGCATGCAGTTCGCGGGGTGCTCAGTGGCCGGTGCTGCCGGAGAACAGCTGAATGACCACCACGCCAGCGATGATCAGGGCCATACCGAGTACTGCCGGCAGGTCCAGATACCGGCGATAGCACTGCTGCAGCGATGCTGACCAGCACGATGCCGAGCCCGGCCCAGATGGCATAGGCGATGCCCACCGGTATGGTTTTCACCACGAGAGCCAGCATCCAGAACGACAGGCTGTAGCCTGTGACCACCAGCAGCAGTGGCAGCGGGCGACTGAAGCCGGCCAGCGCCTTCATCGAAGTGGTGGCGACCACTTCGGCGCAGATGGCGATGGCCAGGTAAACGTAGCCGGACATGGCGAGATCCTGATTATGGGCGGGCAACTTCGTTCGGTTCCGACCTCGCCAACAAGTTCGCGGGCAGGGCGGTTATGGCTCGCGAGCAGGCGGCTTGCTAAGCTCCGCGCCCATGAATCGCACCCTCTATACCCTGCTGTTCCACCTCGGCCTGCCGCTGGTGTTCCTGCGCCTGCTGTGGCGCGCCTGGCGCGCCCCGGCCTACTCCCGTCGTATCGGCGAGCGTTTCGCCTTCGGTTTGCCGCGGCTGCGTCCGGGTGGCATCTGGGTGCATGCGGTCTCGGTGGGCGAAAGCATCGCCGCGGCACCGATGATCCGCCAGCTGATGGCGCGCTATCCGCAGCTGCCGATCACCGTCACCTGCATGACCCCGACTGGCTCGGAGCGCATCCAGGCACTGTTCGGCGACAGCGTGCAGCATTGCTACCTGCCCTATGACCTGCCCTGGGCGGCGGCGCGCTTTCTTGACCGCCTGCGGCCGAAGCTAGCGGTGGTGATGGAGACCGAACTCTGGCCCAACCATATTCATCAGTGTGCCCGCCGCGGCATTCCCGTGGCGCTGGCCAATGCGCGGCTGTCCGAACGTTCGGCCCGTGGCTATGCACGCTTCGCCCGCCTGACCGCGCCGATGCTCGCCGAGCTGAGCCTGATTGCCGTGCAGACAGAGGCTGAGGCCGAGCGATTCCGTCAGCTCGGCGCGCGCCGAGAGTGCGTCGAGGTGACCGGCTCGATCAAGTTCGACCTGACCATCGACCCGGCACTGCTGGTGCGGGCCAGCGAATTGCGCCAGCAGTGGGCGGCGCAGGAACGGCCATTGTGGATCGCCGCCAGCACTCATGCCGGCGAGGACGAAATCATCCTGGCCGCGCATCGGCGTTTGCTGGAGCGGCTTCCGCAGGCGTTGCTGCTGCTGGTGCCGCGGCATCCGGAACGCTTCGCGTCGGTGTTCGAGCTGTGCCGCAAGGAAGGTTTCGTCGCAGTTAGAAGATCGAAGGGCGAGGCGGTCAGCGCCGTGACCCAGGTGCTGGTCGGCGACACCATGGGCGAGCTGCTGTTTCTCTATGCCCTGGCCGACATCGCCTTCGTCGGCGGCAGTCTGGTGCCCAATGGCGGGCATAACCTGCTGGAACCTGCTGCCCTGGGCAAGCCGGTGCTCAGTGGCCCGCATCTGTTCAACTTTCTCGAAATCTCCGCGCAACTGCGCGATGCCGGCGCTCTGAGTGAAGTGCGGGATGCCGACCAGCTGGCTGATGCCGTCGATGAGCTCTGGCGCGATCCGGCTGCCGCGCAGCGGATGCAGGACGCCGGCCTAGGGGTGCTCAAGGCCAATCAGGGCGCGTTGCAGCGTTTGCTGACAGGATTGGCGAGGCTGCTCGGCTAGCAGTGTGGCGTCTGGTCTGGAAGGCAGGCCGGCGCGACTGACGGCGCTGCCCGCAGTGCGTGGTCCTGATGGCTGAAACCCACCCTAGGCCCGGTCGCGTTGCAGCCTGGTATCGCTAGTACTTCGTTTCGCCTGGTGGCGGTGGGCTGCAGGTAGGCTTCAGCCCACCGAGCCACCGCTCAAGCGAGCCCCCGCTTCAATAATCCACACGCACCGGCTGGCCGATGGTCTGCGGCAGGTCCGGCGGCAGGAAGTCGGTGTCCGGGTTGTAGTCGGGCTTCAGGTACGCCGCCAATTGCTGCAAGTCGTCCGGGTTGAGTGTGCCGGCGGCCTGTTTCAGACGCAGGTTGTCGAGAATGTAGTCGTAGCGGGCGTTGTTGTAGTCGCGCACGGCGCCGTAGAGACGGCGCTGGGTGTCGAGTACGTCGACGATGTTGCGCGTGCCGACCTGATAGCCAATTTCCGTTGCCTCCAGCGCGCTCTGGTTGGAAATGATCGACTGCCGGCGGGCTTCGACCTGCTCGATATCGGTGTTCACCGCCCGATGCAGATTGCGTGTGGATTCGACCACCTGGCGGCGCAGACTTTCGCGTTGCTGCTCGCTCTGGCTGAGTTGGTAATAGGCCTCGCGACTCTGCGAGGTGGTCAGGCCGCCACTGTAGAGCGGGATGTTCAGCTGCAGGCCGATGCTGCGTTGTTCGACATCACCGGTGTAGCGCGGCATGTCGAAGCCCGGGATGTTCTGGGAATTGCTGAAACCCAGCGAGTCGTTGTCGCCCTTGCGATAGGACGCCACCGCATCGAGCGTCGGTGCATGGCCGGAGCGGCGCTGGCGCAGGGTTTCCTCGGCCGCGGTCACCGCGTAATTGACCGCCAGCAGGTTGAGGTTCTGCCGCGTCGCGGTATCGACCCAGGCCTTGGCCTCGTTTGGCGCTGGGGCCAGCACCGGCAGGGTGTGGCGGATGCCTTCGAGGGCGATGTACTCGCGGTTGGTCAGGGTGAACAGAGCCTGGAAGGCATCGTCAACCTGGCGCTGGGCGATGGAGCGGTTGGCCCGCGCGGTATCGAACCCGGCCTGGGCTTCGAGCACGTCCGTCTTGTCGGAGAGGCCGACCTCGAAGCGCTCGTTGGCCTGGTCGAGCTGGCGCTTGAATGCTGCTTCCTCGGCTTTTACCGCGGCCAGGTTGTCCTGCGCGCGCAGCACGGCGAAGTAGGACTGGGCGCTCTGCAGGATCAGGTCCTGCTCGGCGATGGAGTATTCGATTGCGGCCTGCTCGCTGACGGCTTGCGCGGCCTTGAGCTGGAACCAGCGATCGGCGCGGAAGATCGGCTGGCTCAGCGTCGCCTGATAGGCGGTGCCGCTGCGCGACAGCGATGTCGAACCTCGGCTGGTGTCGACGTCCGTTTCGGTGTCGCTCAGCTCTGCGCCGGCGCTGAGATTGGGCAGCAATCCAGCACGTGCCTGCGGCACGATTTCCTGGCGAGCGCGGAACTGCGCGCGAGCTGCAGCCAGGTCGGCATTGTTGTTGACGGCTTGCTGATAGACGCTGACCAGGTCGGTCTTGCTGGCGAGCGGGACGGTTTCCTGTGCCCAGGCTGCTCCGGCGGTGAGGGAGGCCACGGCGAGAGCCAGCGGGAGTCTGCGCAGCATGTTGGGTCCATCCTGAATAGAGCTGATGGGCAAGGCTAAGCGGCAGCTGTCAGGGGGTCAAGGCGCGTGTGCGAAGCAGGGTCGGATGGCGAATGTGGCTGGCCGAAATGACCGAACGGTCGACTACTTTCGCCCTCGGCATGGCGTTCCTACGGGGTCTTGATTAGACTCGATGGCGTTCTTGTCGGGGTGCCTTGAAGCGAAGGCTGAGATCGGAAAGTTCCGGATCCCGTTGAACCTGATCAGGTTAAGGCCTGCGTAGGGAACAAGATGTGCTCGCCAGTCGTTCGGCCAGCGCTCTCGGCGCCAGTCCCGGCGCACCCGACGCCCTTGCCATCCGTGTTTTCAGGTTCGCTCCGACAATTCTCTAGGAGCCAGCCTGATGCGTGTAGAACAACAGAACCTGAGTGAATCCGCCCAGGTCGACCAGCAGTCGATCCAACCCTTCCCGCGCTCGCAGAAAATCTATGTGCAGGGTTCGCGCCCGGATATCCGCGTGCCGATGCGCGAGATCAGCCTGGACGTGACGCCGACCGACTTCGGTGGTGAGATCAACGCCCCGGTCACCGTCTACGACACCTCCGGTCCCTACACTGACCCGAATGTGCAAATCGATGTACGCAAGGGCCTCGCCGACGTGCGCAGTGCCTGGATCGAGGAGCGCGGTGATACCGAGAAGCTGCCGGGGCTGACTTCCGAATTCGGCCAGCGTCGCCTCAACGATGCCGAGCTGACCGCCATGCGTTTTGCTCATGTGCGTCATCCGCGGCGGGCCAAGGCCGGGCACAACGTCAGCCAGATGCACTACGCGCGCAAGGGCATCATCACCCCCGAGATGGAGTACGTTGCCATCCGCGAGAACATGAAGCTGACCGAAGCTCGCGAGGCCGGACTGCTCAAGGATCAACACGCCGGGCATAGCTTCGGTGCCTCGATTCCGAAGGAGATCACGCCGGAATTCGTGCGTGACGAAGTGGCCCGCGGCCGCGCCATCATCCCGGCCAACATCAACCACACCGAGCTCGAGCCGATGATCATCGGCCGCAACTTCCTGGTGAAGATCAACGGCAATATCGGCAATTCGGCGCTGGGCTCCTCGATCGAAGAAGAGGTCGCCAAGCTGACCTGGGGCATCCGCTGGGGCTCGGACACGGTGATGGACCTGTCCACCGGCAAGCACATCCATGAGACCCGCGAGTGGATCATTCGCAACTCGCCGGTGCCGATCGGCACAGTGCCGATCTACCAGGCGCTGGAAAAGGTCAACGGCGTTGCCGAAGACCTGACCTGGGAGCTGTTCCGCGACACGTTGATCGAACAGGCCGAGCAGGGCGTCGACTACTTCACCATCCACGCCGGCGTACTGCTGCGCTACGTGCCGCTGACTGCCAAGCGCGTCACCGGCATCGTCTCGCGCGGTGGCTCGATCATGGCCAAGTGGTGCCTGGCGCATCACAAGGAGAATTTCCTCTACACCAACTTCGAGGAAATCTGCGAAATCATGAAGGCCTACGACGTCAGCTTCTCGCTGGGCGATGGCCTGCGTCCGGGCTCGATCGCCGATGCCAACGACGCCGCGCAGTTCGGCGAGCTGGAGACCCTCGGCGAGCTGACCAAGATCGCCTGGAAGCACGACGTGCAGTGCATGATCGAAGGTCCGGGTCACGTGCCGATGCACATGATCAAGGAGAACATGGACAAGCAGCTGGAATGCTGCGACGAAGCGCCGTTCTACACCCTCGGCCCGCTGACCACCGACATCGCGCCCGGTTACGACCACATCACCAGCGGCATCGGCGCGGCGATGATCGGCTGGTTCGGTTGCGCCATGCTCTGCTACGTCACGCCGAAGGAGCACCTCGGCCTGCCGAACAAGGATGACGTCAAGACCGGCATCATCACCTACAAGATCGCCGCGCACGCTGCTGATCTTGCCAAGGGGCATCCGGGTGCGCAGATCCGCGACAACGCGCTGTCCAAGGCGCGCTTCGAGTTCCGCTGGGAGGACCAGTTCAACCTCGGCCTCGACCCGGACACCGCGCGTGCCTTCCACGACGAGACGCTGCCGAAGGAATCGGCCAAGGTGGCGCACTTCTGCTCCATGTGCGGACCGAAGTTCTGTTCGATGAAGATCACTCAGGAAGTGCGTGAGTACGCTGCCGAGCACGGCCTGACCGACGAGCAGAAGGCCATCGAGGCCGGCTTCGCCGAGCAGTCCTCGCGTTTCAAGGACGAGGGTTCGGTGATCTACAAGCAGGTGTAACCAGCTGCCTGCAGGTGAGCCGAAGCGGGCCGGCAGATGCCGGCCCGCTTCGTATCCTCAGAGATATTCCGGCTTCAGAATGCCTTTGAGCTGTTCATGGGGAATGAACAGCTCGGGGTGACCGCTCGAGTACGGCGCAATGCTGTACACGTCATATTTGAGCAACACGCTGTCCTTGAGCAGCGCAACGTTCGCGGTTTGCTGGAACGGCCAGAACTCGAGGAATGCGGCATCCTGATCGTGTTCGTTCTCCACCAGCCAGCGCTGATGCGCCTGGCGCGCCGCCCGCCAGAAGTTGCCTTCCTGACCGGGGATCAGCAGATCTTCCAGGCGCAGCTCGCGGTGCTTCTTGCTGTCGTAGTTGATGAAGCCGCGACCGGGCATGCCGTGGGCGCCACCGACATACAGATAGCTGGAAAGCTCGACGACCAGAATGTTGCGGTGCTGGTCACGCAGCTTGGCCTGCAGATAACTGCTCCAGCCTGGTTCTGCCGTACGCAGAAAGCCTTGTTGATAGCTCTGCAAGGATTCGGGTAACCGATCATCCGGACCGTTGATCGTCATCCGACGCAGGCGCGCGTCGATCAGGCGGTTCAGTTCCGGCTCGTCGGCAAATGTCAGGCTATCGATGTTTACCAGCGGGCAGTTTTCTCCCTCGCAGCCCTTGGGCCGCTGTTCGGTAACGGTCTGGCGGACCTCCACCGGGCGTTCCGAAGCAAAGTGCTGGCAGCCGCCAAGCAGCATCGCAAGGCTGCTCAGTGCGATGAAATTGCGAATGTATGCGGTTGGAATCATGGTTCGTCCAGACATGGCAGTGCGCTTTCGATTGCCGGTCACACCCGAAGTTCGTGAGTTCCGGCTGGTTGGGCCCTCTTCGGTTACGGTGGTCTGCAAAGGGCTGCACCGGAGGCACTGCCGCGCTAGGCTTTGACGACAAAGCCGCTCACGATGTGACGGTTGCAGTCGTTCGCTGCCGTGTCCGGCGCGGATCAAACCGATATGAGTGGTGCCCATGAGCGAGACCTTCAAACCCGGCCCGGATGATGTCCAGATCCTCCGACGAGAGCAATGCTTCAGCGGCTTCTACCGGCTGGATCGTCTGCACCTGCGCCATCGCCAGTTCAACGGTGACATGGGCGCTGAGCTGAGTCGCGAGCTATTCGTCCGCCACGATGCGGTATGCGTGCTGCCCTATGATCCGCTACTCGATCGCGTGGTGCTGATCGAGCAGTTCCGGGTCGGTGCGCTGGGCAAGGTCGATAACCCCTGGCTGATCGAGCTGGTGGCAGGTCTGATCGACAAGGATGAGGCACCCGAAGAGGTTGCACGGCGCGAAGCTATCGAAGAGGCTGGGCTGCACCTGGGCGAGCTCTGGCCCGTCAGCCAGTATTTCCCGTCCCCTGGCGGCAGCGATGAGCGGGTGTATCTGTATGTCGGTCGCTGCGACAGCGAGGGTGCCGATGGGGTGTTCGGCCTGGCCGAGGAAGGCGAAGATATCCGCGTGCACGTCTGGTCGCTACCGGAGGCACTCCGCGCCGTCAATGATGGTCGTATCGACAATGCCGCCAGCATCATTGCCTTGCAGTGGCTGGCCTTGAATCGCGAGCAGGTGCGGGGGGCGTGGACATGAGAAAGACGCGCGAGCGTTACCGAGTCGACCTGCTCGAACTGCAGTCGGCCTGCGAGGCCAATTACCTACGCTTGATGCGGCTACTGCCAGGCATGCGCAGTGCTTGCGACGCACGGCGCATCGCGATCAGTCAGGGCGACATGTTGCTCGGTGTGCTGGTGCTGGAAGTGCTGGAGAGCTGCCCCTACACCACGACCTTGCAGGTCAGTCAGGAGCATTGCCTGACCTGGCTGCCCGTGCCGAAGATGGAAGTGCGCGTCTATCACGATGCACGCATGGCCGAGGTCATTCGTGCCGAGAATGCCCGGCGTTTTCGCGGGATCTATCATTATCCCAACGCACAGATGCACCAGCCGGACGAGAAGAACCAACTCAACCTCTTCCTCGGCGAATGGTTGGGCCACTGCCTGGCCTGCGGTCACGAGCTCGAACCGGTGCTCTGATTTTCCTTCGCCACCAATGGCGGACGGCGGTCCGCAACCGATCTCCTGGCAGGTATGCCGCACGGTTCTGTGACCCAGGCCCACTTCCGAGGTTTACCCTCCTAGCGGGCTCCTACCATAATTCCGTTGCGATTTAGCTCAAGGAGAAGGGCCTTGCCTGGTGCGACCCTGACTGCTGTTGAAGATTCGGTTCTGCTGGTGCAGCTCACCGATAGCCATCTGTTTGCCGAAGCGGACGGCAAGCTGCTGGGCATGAATACGTGCGACAGCCTGGAGCGTGTAATCGAGCTGGCCATCGACGAGCAGCCGCGCATCGATCTGGTCCTGGCCACCGGCGATCTGTCGCAGGATGGCTCGGTGGCGTCATACCAGCGGTTTCGTCGGCTTGCCGAGCGCATCGAAGCCCCGGCGCGCTGGTGTCCGGGCAATCACGACGAGCTGGCGGCGATGCGCGAGGCCAGTCGCGGCAGCGCGCTGATGGAGCCTGTGCTGGAGATCGGCGGCTGGCGCGTGGTGATGCTCGATACCCTGGTGGCGGGCTCGGTATACGGCATGCTGCGCAGCGACCAACTCGATCTGCTCGATCAGGCGCTCAGCGAGGCCCCGGCCCACCATCATCTGATCTGTCTGCATCATCATCCAGTGTCCATCGGCAGTCGCTGGATGGATACCATCGGGCTGCGCAACCCGGATGCGCTGTTCGAGGTGCTGGACCGTCATAGCAACGTGCGGGCATTGCTCTGGGGGCACATCCATCAGGAGTTCGATCACTGGCGCAACGACTTGCGTTTGCTGGCGTCGCCTTCCACCGGCGTGCAGTTCACACCGCAGAGCGAGGATTTCCAGGTCGACAGCGCAGCGCCAGGCTATCGCTGGTTGCGGCTGTACGCTGATGGGCGATTGGACACCGAGGTTTCCCGGGTCAGCGGTATCGAATTCGAAATCGATTACAGTGTGAAGGGTTATTGAAGGCTTGCGGCTCCTGAGCTCGCGCGGTGGACCATGGCGTCGGACGCAGCGAACCGTTTCTGCTTGTTTCCTATCCATCTACTGCCTTGCGCATGCGCGTTGCCGGTCTGCTTGCAGATGACAGCGCGTGCCTTGTAGCCTTGCGGTTTTTCTACAGGCTGTATCGATGTCCAGTGATTCGCCTTCGATCCTTTATATACACGGCCTCAACAGCTCACCGCTTTCGCAGAAGGCGAGCCAACTGTCCGCTGCGTTGGAAAAACTGGGTTTGGCCGAGCGGCTGCGGGTTCCTGCGCTGCACCATCATCCTCGGCAGGCCATCGCCCAGCTTGAGGCATGCATCAGCGAGCTCGGGCGGCCGCTGCTGGTCGGCAGCTCGCTTGGCGGCTACTATGCGACGCACCTCGCCGAGCGGCATGGCCTGAAGGCCTTGCTGATCAACCCGGCCGTGACTCCGCATCGTCGCTTCGACGGTTACCTCGGGCCGCAGACGAACCTGTACAGCGGGGAGGTCTGGGAGCTGACCGAGGATCATGTCGCCGCGTTGGCTGAACTGGAGACCGCGCCACCGCAGGATGCCGAGCGTTATCAGGTCTGGTTGCAGACTGCCGACGAAACGCTGGATTACCGTGACGCTGCACAGTTCTATCGTGGCTGTGCGCTGCGTATTCAGGCCGGTGGTGACCATGGTTTTCAAGGCTTCAGCGAGCGCTTGCCGGCGCTGCTGGCCTTTGCCGGCGTCGCGCCGCAAATATGGCTGGAGCAGCTCTGACGGGCATGCGATTCGGAGCAACGCTGCCTGATCATGCGGCTAGCCGTCCGGGCGGTTTCACCCATGCGGCCCCGTCGTTTCATTCCGGTCGGTGTGCTGTTTTTTTCACAGTCCGCAAGGGCCAATTGTTCAGAACATAAGGACAGTGCCAGACAGATGTCTTATACCGCAGAAGCCATCGAGGTTCTTTCCGGCCTCGATCCGGTGCGCAAGCGCCCGGGCATGTACACCGACACCTCGCGGCCCAATCACCTGGCCCAGGAAGTCATCGACAACAGCGTCGACGAGGCCCTCGCCGGGCATGCCCGTTCGGTCCAGGTGATCCTGCATCAAGACAATTCGCTGGAAGTGATCGACGATGGCCGCGGCATGCCGGTCGACATCCATCCGGAAGAGGGCGTGCCGGGGGTCGAACTGATCCTCACCAAGCTGCATGCGGGTGGCAAGTTCTCCAACAAGAATTACCAGTTCTCCGGCGGCCTGCATGGCGTCGGTATTTCGGTGGTCAATGCCTTGTCCACGCGGGTCGAAGTGACGGTCAAGCGTGATGGCAGCGAGTACCGTATGAGCTTTGCCGACGGCTTCAAGGCAACCGATCTGGAAGTCATTGGCAGCGTTGGCAAACGCAATACCGGCACCAGTGTGCGTTTCTGGGCCGACCCGAAATACTTCGACTCCCCCAAGTTTTCCATCAGCCGGCTCAAGCATGTGCTCAAGGCCAAGGCCGTGCTCTGCCCGGGGCTGAGCGTCAGCTTCGAAGACAAGGGCAGCGGCGAGAAAGTCGAGTGGCACTATGAGGATGGCTTGCGCTCGTACCTGGTCGACTCGGTCAGCGATTACCTGCGTCTGCCCGATGAGCCCTTTGTCGGCACGCTGGCCGGCAACACCGAGGCGGTGGACTGGGCGCTGCTGTGGCTGCCGGAGGGCGGCGAAAGCGTTCAGGAAAGCTACGTCAACCTGATCCCGACGGCCCAGGGTGGCACCCACGTCAACGGCTTGCGCCAGGGCCTGCTGGACGCCATGCGCGAGTTCTGCGAGTTCCGCAACCTGCTGCCGCGTGGGCTGAAGCTGGCGCCGGAAGACATCTGGGAGCGCATTGCATTCGTTCTCTCGATGAAGATGCAGGAGCCGCAGTTCTCCGGTCAGACCAAAGAGCGCCTGTCGTCGCGCGAAGCCGCCGCGTTTGTTTCCGGTGTGGTCAAAGACGCCTTCAGCCTGTGGCTCAATGCGCACCCGGAGCTGGGCATGCAACTGGCCGAGCTGGCGATCAACAATGCCGGGCGCCGGCTCAAGGCCGGCAAGAAGGTCGAGCGCAAGAAGATCACCCAGGGCCCGGCTCTGCCCGGCAAGCTGGCCGACTGCGCAGGGCAGGACCCGATGCGTGCCGAGTTGTTCCTCGTCGAAGGTGACTCGGCAGGCGGCTCGGCTAAGCAGGCGCGGGACAAGGAATTCCAGGCGATCATGCCGTTGCGCGGCAAGATCCTGAATACCTGGGAAGTCGACGGCGGCGAAGTGCTTGCCAGTCAGGAGGTGCATGACATCGCCGTGGCGATTGGCGTCGACCCCGGCGCTGCCGACCTGGGCCAGCTGCGTTACGGCAAGATCTGCATCCTCGCAGACGCCGACTCCGACGGTCTGCATATCGCCACGCTGCTGTGTGCCTTGTTCGTTCAGCATTTCCGCCCGTTGGTGGAAGCCGGGCACGTCTATGTCGCCATGCCACCGCTGTATCGCATCGACCTGGGCAAGGACATTTTCTATGCGCTGGATGAGGCCGAGCGTGACGGCATCCTCGAGCGTCTGGTCGCCGAGAAGCGCCGCGGCAAGCCCCAGGTGACGCGATTCAAGGGCCTCGGTGAGATGAACCCGCCGCAGCTGCGCGAGACCACCATGGACCCCAATACCCGCCGTCTGGTGCAACTGACGCTGGACGACTTCGAAGGAACGCGCGAGATCATGGATATGTTGCTGGCCAAGAAGCGCGCCGGCGACCGCAAGAGCTGGCTCGAGTCCAAGGGCAACCTGGCGGAGGTGCTGGTTTGATCCGCCGCTGGCTGACCTTGCTCAGTCTGGTTTCGGCACCGCTCTGGGCCAATGAGCCGGCAGCAGAGCTGAAGTTGCTCAGCGAGCATCCGGTAGAGGGAATGGCAGGCGGCAACCTTTCCGGGATGGCCTGGTGCGGCGATGCCCTGTGGGCCGTTTCCGATCGCGTGGACGATGCCTTGTTTCGCCTGGATACCAGTGTCTCGCCCTGGCAGGCAGAGCCCGAGCGCTTCGAGGTTGGTCCGCCGCCGGACAGTGGCTTGCCCTGGGGCATGCGTATGCGCGCCTGGGTCAGTGGTCATGTGCGTGGCGGTCATCTGGACTTCGAGGGCTTGAGCTGCGACAGCGCTGGCAACCGTTACGTGGTCAGCGAGGCCGATGCCGCGGTGCTGCGGGTTAGCCCGGCAGGTACGGCGGAGTGGTTGCGGTTGCCCGATTCGCTGGTCCGCCAGGCGCGGGCGAGCGGCATGCTCTGGCATTTCAATGCGCTATTCGAAGGCATCGCCGTCGACCCAAAGGCCGAACGCATGTGGCTGGCGGCCGAGCGAGAGCGCCGCGGCCTGCTGGTGCTGCATCGCAAGCAGAGCAGCTGGCAATGCACCGGTGGCTGCGTACTCATGGCCCAGGGTGGCAATCAGCAGCCGCCCGCCGCGCTGGGCGATACGCCGTTGCCGCGCAGTTTCTCGGCACTGGCGTTCTTCGGCGACAAACTGTTCGTGCTGGAGCCCTCTGCCTATCGCGTGTGCCGACGCAGTCCGGCGAACGGAGCGGTCGAGCGCTGCTGGTCTTTCGCTGGCGAAGCGTTGACCGACGAGCGCCGCTACGGCGAGCCCTATGGCAATGCTGAAGCACTCTGGGTCGATGCCGAAGGGGCGTGGATCGGCGTTGATAACAATGGCAAGGCGCGTGGCGATGGCGAGAAACGTCCGATCGTCTGGCGCTTCGCTGCGCCGGAGGGCGGCTGGATGGCCCGGCCGTGAGCCAGACAGCCGGGCGTCGTGCCGGGCGCGTGATGCTGGTGCTGGCCTGGGGCGCTGGGCTGTTCCTGGCCACTCGCTTCTTCGCGGCTTGGGAAGAAGGCCGAATCAACCCCAACCGCGAACCTGTGTCGCTGGTGCAGGGTGAGCAGGTAGAAGTACAGCTGGCCGGCAATGCCCAAGGGCATTTCGTCGCCAGCGGACGTATCAATGGTGAGCCGGTGACCTTTCTGCTCGATACCGGCGCCACCGATGTCGCCATCCCCGCTGAGCTGGCCGAGCGTCTGGGCTTGCAACGTGGCGCAGCGGTAATGCTGCACACCGCCAATGGCCAGACCACCGGCTATCGAACCGTGCTGTCGAGCCTGGATCTCGGTGACATTCGCCTGCACGACGTGCGTGCCCTCGTCGCCCCCGGCTTTCGCAGCGAACAGGTGCTGCTCGGCATGAGTGCCCTGAAACAACTTGAATTCACCCAGCGCGCCGGCACCCTGGTGCTGCGCCAGCATGTAACGGATCGACCATGAGCGAATCCCTCGACCTGAGCCTGGACGGCGTGGAGCGTCGCTCCCTTGCCGATTTCACCGAGCAGGCGTACCTCAACTACTCCATGTACGTGATCATGGATCGCGCACTGCCGCATATCGGCGACGGCCTGAAGCCCGTGCAGCGACGGATCATCTATGCCATGAGCGAGCTCGGCCTGAACGCCGACGCCAAGCACAAGAAGTCCGCGCGTACCGTGGGTGACGTGCTCGGTAAATTCCACCCGCATGGTGACAGCGCCTGTTACGAAGCCATGGTGCTGATGGCTCAGCCGTTCAGCTATCGCTACACGCTGGTCGATGGCCAGGGTAACTGGGGCGCCCCGGACGATCCCAAGTCCTTCGCCGCGATGCGATACACCGAGGCGCGGCTGTCGCGTTACTCCGAGGTGCTGCTCAGCGAGTTGGGGCAGGGCACGGTGGAGTGGGTACCGAACTTCGATGGCACCCTCGACGAGCCGGCGACCCTACCGGCGCGGCTGCCCAACCTGCTGCTCAACGGTACCACCGGTATCGCCGTGGGCATGGCCACGGACGTACCGCCGCATAACCTGCGGGAAGTGGCAGCCGCCTGCGTGCGTTTGCTCGATGAGCCTAGTGCGAGCGTGGAGCAGCTCTGCGAGCACGTGCGGGGTCCGGACTTTCCGACCGAGGCGGAGATCATCACCCCGCGCGCCGACCTGCTGAAGATTTACGAGACCGGCCGTGGCTCGGTACGCATGCGTGCGGTCTACCGGGTCGAAGACGGCGACATCGTGGTCACCGCGCTGCCGCATCAGGTGTCCGGTTCGAAAGTGCTCGAGCAGATCGCCGGGCAGATGCAGGCCAAGAAGTTGCCGATGGTGGCTGACCTGCGCGATGAATCCGATCATGAGAACCCATGCCGCATCGTCATCATCCCGCGCTCCAACCGAGTCGATGTGGAAGGGCTGATGCAGCACCTGTTCGCCACTACCGATCTGGAGTCCAGCTACCGGGTCAACGCCAACGTCATCGGTCTCGACGGTCGTCCGCAGGTGAAGAACCTGCGTACCCTGCTCAGCGAGTGGCTGACCTACCGCATCGGCACCGTGCGGCGCCGTTTGCAGTTCCGCCTGGACAAGGTCGAGAAGCGCCTGCACCTGTTGGAAGGTTTGTTGGTGGCCTTCCTCAATCTCGACGAGGTGATTCATATCATCCGTACCGAGGATCAGCCCAAGCCGGTGCTGATGGCGCGCTTCGAGTTATCCGAGCTGCAGGCCGACTACATCCTCGACACGCGCCTGCGCCAACTGGCGCGCCTGGAAGAGATGAAGATCCGCGGCGAGCAGGACGAGCTGGCCAAGGAGCGCGAGAAGCTGCTGGCGCTGCTGGGCAGCGAGGCCAAGCTGAAAAAGCTGGTACGCAAGGAGCTGCTGGCAGACGCAGAAACCTATGGCGACGCGCGTCGCTCGCCGATTGTCGAGCGTGCCGAGGCGCGGGCGTTGTCGGAGAACGAGCTGCTCCCTTCCGAGCCAGTGACCGTGGTGATTTCCGAGAAGGGCTGGGCGCGTTGTGCCAAGGGCCACGATATCGACGCCACGGGGCTTTCCTACAAAGCCGGCGACGGTTTCAAGACCGCAGCGGCGGGGCGCTCGAATCAGTACGCGGTGTTCATCGATTCTACCGGGCGCAGCTACTCGCTGGCGGCGCACTCCCTGCCGTCCGCGCGCGGCCAGGGCGAGCCGCTCACTGGCCGACTGGCACCGCCGCCGGGGGCGAGCTTCGAATGCGTGTTGCTGCCCGAAGATGATGCGCTCTACGTGATCGCTTCGGATGCCGGCTACGGGTTCGTCGTCAAGGGTGAGGATCTGCAGGCCAAGAACAAGGCCGGCAAGGCTCTGCTCTCGCTACCCAAGGGTGCCAAGGTCGTTGCGCCTCGACCGCTGGCCAGTCGCGATGACGACTGGTTGGCCGCTGTGACCACCGAGGGTCGCCTGCTGGTGTTCCCGGTCCGTGACTTGCCGCAGCTGGGCAAGGGCAAGGGCAACAAGATCATCGGTATCCCCGGCGAGCGCGTCGCCAGTCGTGAGGAGTACCTGATCGACCTCGCCCTGTTGCCGGCTGGCGCCACTCTGGTGTTGCAGGCGGGCAAACGCACACTGTCGCTCAAGGCCGAGGATCTGGAACATTACAAAGGCGAGCGTGGCAGGCGCGGTAACAAGCTGCCGCGGGGCTTCCAGCGCGTCGAGGGCCTGCTGGTCGAAGTGTGACAATGTGCATTGGCGCTGGAATCGAAGGCCGCTTTCACGGAAGATAGCGGCCTTTCCAGCCTGTGGCATTTGGCCCGGTGCTTTCTTTCGCGTCGGCGGAGTCGATTGTTTGGTGCGCTTTGAGCGCAAGGCTTCGTTGGCTTACGAGTCAAGAGCGGCCTGAACTTTGGTGTTATGACGGTAATGAAGAACTTGCTGCGTGTTCCGACTGTTTTGTTGCTCGCCAGCATTGGCCTGACCGGCTGTGTTGGCCTGCAGCCGGCTCCGATGTATCGGCTGGACAGCGGTACGACCGAGATGCCGGAGCGCACCGACGGTGCCGCCGTGTTGTTGGCGCCGGTTACCCTGGCCGACTATCTGCAGCGCGACGCGCTGCTCCAGCGCCTGGCCGATGGCAGCTTGGCTGCCAACGATCAGCAGGCGCGTTGGGCGGGCAGCCTGCAGGCCGACATCGAGCAGCTGCTGCTACGCCAACTGGCCTGGCGCCTGGATACGCAAAGCCTGGTGCTCGGTCCGGCAGATGATGGGTTTGCACCGGAAGTGCAGATCGAGCTGTCCATCACCCGTCTCGATTCGGGGCCTGCATACCCGGCGGTGCTGGA
Source organism: Stutzerimonas stutzeri RCH2 (assembly GCF_000327065.1). NCBI lineage: Bacteria > Pseudomonadati > Pseudomonadota > Gammaproteobacteria > Pseudomonadales > Pseudomonadaceae > Stutzerimonas > Stutzerimonas stutzeri. The sequence continues at coordinate 538,837 of NC_019936.1, forward strand.
GGCACAGTGGCGTCTGCGAGACAAGGAGGGCAAGCATCTGGGCAGCCGTCTGGTGCGTCTGCAGGAAGAGCATCAGGGTGGTGCGTCCGACCAGGTAAGAGCGCAGAGCGTACTGCTGCAGCGCTTGAGCGAGATGGTCGCTGGCGCCGTCGAACCCGCGTTGGTCGCCAAGAATCCACCGAAGCCCGCGCCGGTCAAGCCGCGGGTGAACCGATCAGCCGAGGCCCCTGCACCGCGCATTCCCGCGGCGGAGCCGATCCGGACCGACATGGAAGTGTTCCGCTTCTGAGCTGGACAGCGACGCATCTTCAATAAAAAAAGCCCGATCAGTCAGTCTGGTCGGGCTTTTTGCTTTCTGCTGACTCCCCGCGCTGGTCGCGGTCTCGAGGCCTGTCAGAGCGCGCGGCTGCGCAGCTCGTGCATGCGTGCGAGCTGGCGCTCGAGCAGCGAGGGATAGGGGTCGAGCAGGCGCTCGACGCAGCAGGCGCCTTCGGGACTGGCAATTGGGCGAATGCGCGCGCGCTGTTGGATAAGTCGATCATCGCTGATGCTGCGTTCGACCAGCAGCAGGTTGCGGCTATGCAGCGACATTTCCAGGGCAGCCTGCGCTGGCTCGCTGAGCAGCAGATCGCCCTGGCTCAGGTCGAACAGGTTGTCACCCTGGGTCAGGCCAAGCTGCAGTTGCAGGCTAATGCCGATGTCTGCGACGTCGATCTGCAGAGCATGGCCGAGGGCCCGCATCAACTCGCCGCAGCAGATCGCGTGGGTCAGGTAATTCTGCTCGTCGTCCTGACTGTGGAACAGCATCAGGCTGCTGCCATCATTGAGGGTGTGCAGTTCGGCCTGGTAAAGCGTGGCGGCCTGCTGCAGGCAGTCGCGATAGCGCTGCAGCAGCTCGGTCAGGCGAGGCCGCGGCAGGCGGCGCAGTTGCTCCTGTCCGCCGAGCTGGATAGCCAGGACTGCGCTGCGAGTCGGTTGCGCTGGTTTTGGTGCCGGTACAGCACTGCTCGACAGGGGCGAGGTGTCGAATGCAACCTCGTCGTCGAGCATTTCCAGATCGTCATCATCCGGGTTTGCCGAAAAGCGGGGCGGGCGCTGCGGCTGCTCGTCCAGCTCGATATCGAAGCGATCCGGCTGTTTCGCGAAGGATGGCTCGCTGCTGCCGCGATCGTCATCCTGTTCGAAATAGTCGTCTTCGAGAGCGTCGCTCAGATCCAGCTCCGGTTCAGGCTTCTCCGGCACCAGGCGAGCCTGCAGTTGCCGTGCAAGATCACCAATCTCGTCCTGGCGTCCAGCACCCGGGGCGGGGTCGTCCGGGTCGCGGAGCCACAGACGCAACTGCATCAGCGGCGTCGCCAGCTGCCGGCCCAGGCGCAGGCTGAGGATCAGCGTCAACGCCAGCAGAATCAGGCTGAGCAAGCCCATGCTTTGCAGGCTGATGGTCATCGGTTGCTGGAACTGCTGCATGTCGAGGCTGACGCGCAGGTGCCCGGCAATCACCTCCTGAAAGCTGATCGGAGTCGAATACAGGCCGGAGTCGTCACCGAGCAGGCCTTGTTGAGGACGCGTGCCGGATTCGGCAAGCACGCGGTTATCGACGCTATAGATTGCCGCATGGGCGACCAGCGGGTTCTTTACCAGATTACTGAGCAGCACGTTGAGGCTGAGAATGTCGTTGGCCACCAGCAGGTCGGTGGCCGAGGCGGCCGTCTGGGTGATCAGGCTCTGGCCGAGAGCGTCGGCCTGTTGCTCCATGGCGTGCTTGAACTGCATGCCGATCACCCACGCGTAGATGACCAGCGCCAGCGCCACCAGTAGCAGCGTGTGGGCGGCAATACGCAATACCAGCGGCACACGGTGCTGGCGCGCTGCGCGATAGAGCATCAGGAAGAAATTGTCTGGCTTTACGGATGCGGGCCGGTTCACAGAGCGCGGCTCTTCTCGTCGGGAAATTGCCGAGCAGTATACGTAAAGCGCAGGAGGCGCTGAAGGTCTGCGCCTGCAAGCTGACGAATTGCGTTGAAACCGGCACTAACCTGCCTGATTGTGCTGGCGCACCGCCTGCCCAGTGTTCGGGTCAGCTGAGGTAGAATGCCGGCCTTCATTGCCTGTCATGGGAGCTGCGCCTTGCGCGAAATTGTCCTGATCAATATCACCGGTGAAGACCGCCCGGGCCTGACCGCGGCCATTACCGGCGTGCTCGCCCAGGGTGGCGTGAACATCCTCGACATCGGCCAGGCAGTGATCCATGACACCCTGTCGTTCGGCATCCTCATCGAGATTCCGGATAACGAGCGCGCCTCGTCGGTGCTAAAGGACGTGCTGTTCATGGGCTACAAGCACGATCAGCAGGTGCGCTTCACGCCTGTCGCAGAGGCCGACTATCAGCATTGGGTGGCCGGGCAGGGCAAGCCTCGGCACATTGTCACGCTGCTGACGCGCAAGGTCACTGCCGAGCAGCTGCAGCGGGTAAGTTCGATCACCGCCAAATACGGCCTCAATATCGACCATATCGATCGGCTGTCCGGACGCATGCCGCTGGACATGCCGGAAGAACTGGGCAAGGGCTGCATCGAGTTCTCGGTGCGCGGCGAGCCGGCTGATACTGCGGCCCTGCGCGCCGAGTTCCTCAGTGTGGCGCAAGAGCTCAACGTCGATATCGCCTTCCAGCGCGATTCGGTCTACCGGCGCAACCGTCGTCTGGCCGTATTCGACATGGACTCGACCCTGATCGAGGCCGAGGTCATCGACGAGCTGGCCAAGGCGGCCGGGGTTGGCGAGCAGGTTTCCGAGATCACCGAGCGTGCGATGCGTGGCGAACTGGATTTCCGTGCCAGCTTCAAGGAGCGTCTGGCGTTGCTGGAGGGACTGTCGGAGGACGTGCTCGCCGATATCGGTGCCAGCCTGCGCCTGACCGAGGGCGCCGAAGTACTGTTCGCCGAGCTCAAGCGTCTGGGTTACAAGACGGCGATTCTGTCCGGCGGCTTCAGCTACTTCGCCAAGCAGCTGCAGGCAAAGCTCGGCATCGATTACGTGTTCGCCAACGAACTGCAGATCGAGAACGGCAAGGTCACCGGCGTGGCGGTGGAGCCAATCGTCGATGCGCAGCGCAAGGCTGACCTGCTGCGCCAGCTGGCCGAGCAGGAAGGTTTGTGTCTGGAGCAGACCATTGCTGTAGGGGATGGCGCCAACGACCTGCCGATGCTCGGCCTGGCCGGGCTGGGCGTCGCCTTCCGCGCCAAGCCGCTGGTCAAGCAGTCGGCCAAGCAGGCGATTTCCACCCTCGGCCTGGACGGCATCCTCTATCTGCTGGGCTTTCGAGACCGCGAAGGCTCGGAGTAAAAGCGGGCGCAGGCTTCAAGCGAAAAGCGCCAAGAGCAACGAAGCCCTGAGTCGATGCCGATTCAGGGCTTTCTATTTGTCGTCCGCTGCTTGTGGGATTTCCTTGCCTCAGGGTTTGATCGCCACTTTCAGCACACCGTCGCGCTGATTGGCAAACAGGTCGTAGGCGTCGGTGATGTTGTCCAGCGCATATTTATGCGTCACCAGCAGGCCCAGATCGACGCGTCCGGACGCGACCACATTGAGCAGCCGCCGCATACGCTCCTTGCCGCCCGGACACAGCGAGGTGACGATCTTGTTGTCACCCAGGCCGGCATGGAAGGCGCCTAGCGGAATGGTCAGATCGCTGGAGTAGACGCCCAGGCTGGACAAGGTGCCGCCCGGCTTGAGCACGCGCAGGGCGCTCTCGAAGGTCGATTGCAGGCCCAGCGCTTCGATCGAAGCGTCGGCACCGCGTCCGCTGGTCAGCTTGAGCACCTCGTCCACTACATCGACGTTGCGGAAATTGAGCGTCACATCGGCGCCCATCTTGCGCGCGATATCCAGGCGCGCATCGACACCGTCGACGGCGATGATGGTACTGGCGCCGCGCAGCTTGGCCCCGGCGGTGGCGCACAGACCGATAGGCCCCTGGGCGAAGATCACCACGATGTCGCCGATCTTGATGTTGGCGGCCTCGGCGCCGGCGAAGCCGGTGGACATGATGTCGGGGCACATCAGCACCTGCTCGTCGGTCAGACCGTCCGGCACCGGTGCCAGGTTGGCCTGGGCATCGGGCACCAGCACGTACTCGGCCTGGGTGCCGTCGATGGTGTTGCCGAAGCGCCAGCCGCCCATGGGCTTGTAGCCGTGGCACGAGCAGCCGCCATCCTGCGAGGGAAGGCCGTCCTGGCAGGCGTAGGAGGTGAAACTCGGGCAGATCGCGCCGGCGATCACCCGCTGGCCTTCCTGATAGCCCTTGACGTTGCTGCCCAGTTTTTCGATGACGCCCACCGGTTCATGACCGATGGTCAGCCCAGCGGCTACTGGATATTCCCCTTTGAGGATGTGCACATCGGTGCCACAGATGGTGGTCGTGGTGATGCGCAGCAGGGCGTCGTTGGGTCCGATTTCGGGGATGGGCTTGTCCTGCAGCTCGATACGGCCCGGTTCTACGAACACGGCGGCTTTCATCATGGCCATGGTGGGACTCCTTTTGGATTCGAAGGCGTCCAAACACTCTAGCCCAGCGGCACGTCCGGCGGATGACCGCGGTCAAGCCGCGCTCGATTGGGCGGGGCGCACATGCCGGGGGCTGAACCATGTCAGCCCCGCATCGGAGTTACTCTTCGTCGGAGGAGAAGTCGTAGTCCATCGACTGGCTAGGGCCTTGCAGGTAGTGGCCCTGGATGTAGCTGACGCCGGCTTGCCAAAGCGTGGCGAGCACGGTGGCGCTTTCGACGAAGGGTACGATGCTCTGCTTCTGCTGCTCGTGCAGATCGGCAAGCAGCGTCTTCAGCGCTTCCTGGTTTTCCTGGCGGGTGAGGTCCTGGGTGTAGGAACCGTCGACCTTGATGAAGCCGGCGTCGAGGTGCTTGAGCGTATTGAACGGGTTGAGCACGCAGCCGAACTGGGCCAGTCCGATATGGCAGCCGAGCCCCCTCAGTCCCTGAGCCAACGCCTTGGCAGGCTTCAGATAAGCCACGGCATCGGCTTCACCGAACTCGAACACCAGTGAGTCGCCTGGAAGACGCGATGCTTTCAATACCACGCCAAGCCATGGCAGCAGGCTGGGGTCCTGCAGACTGGCGGCGCAAAGGTGCAGGAACAGCCGCGTGCGATGCCCTTTGGCGCGATGCTCGGCCAACAGCTTGATGGAATTGAGGATTACCCAGCGATCAATCTTGGCGGACAGCCCGACATCGGCAGCGGTGCTGAGAAACTCGTTCGGCGGAACCTCTGCTCCCTGCGGGTCGAGCAGGCGCAGGAGAACTTCGTAATGCTCGAAGCTGTCGCCACGCAGGCTGATGATCGGCTGGAACAGCAAACGAAAACTGTTGTTTTCCAGCGCTTGCCTGAGCATCGCGGCGATGTCGCCACGGTTGGCTGCAGCGGCCAGCTCGTCTGCCGGATCGTAGATCTTCAGCGCATTGCCGTCGCTCAGTTCGTCAGCGCAGCGATGGGCGCGCTCGATCGCGTCCTGCGCCTTGGCGGTTTTTTCGTCCAGCCCGGCGACGCCGATGCTCAAGGTTGTCTGCACCGTACGCCCGCCAACATCGAGCAGATGGCCTTCGACCTTGCTCAGCAACTTGCGCAGCTCCGGCTCGGCCAGCTGCGGAATGACCCCCGGCTGCAGTACGGTAAAGACGTCGTCGGCGAAGCGAGCCAGCTGGGTTTCGGCGGGGAAGTGGCCGCGTAGCAGAATGGCCAGCTGGTTGAGCAGCTGGTCGGAATCGGTCAGGCCTATTTCGGCCTGCAATGCAGCGAAGCGATCGATCCGGATATAGGCGAGGCTGGCGGTCTGGCCGGCATTGACGGCGCGCTCGACGGCGGCATCCATCACCTCGAGAAAACTGTTGCGGTTGAGCAGGCCGGTGACCGGGTCCTGGCTGCTGATCTCGCGCAGTTTCTGCAGTTCGGCGCTGTCGTTCTCGGCGCGGATGACCACCTGAATGCAGGGTTCGCCGTCATACGCCGCTGGCGAGAAATGCATGCGCGTCTTGAGCGTTTCACCATCGGCACGAACGCCGCCGCAGGCGAGTTCGGCACTGCCTTCGAGGGTCTGGTAGTTCTTCAGGAATGCCTTGAAGGTGCTCTGATCGCTGCCGCTGATCAGGTCGATCATCGGCATGCCTTCGAGGTCTTCCACGTCGGCGTAGCCGAACAGCTCCAGGTAGGCGCGGTTGGCGTAGATATGCATACCGTCATGGACGTAGGCGATGGCGTCCACGGAGCTGTCGAGCAGCAATTGGCAGCGTTTTTCCGCTTCGCGCAGGGCGACCTCGGCCGAGCGGCGCGCGCGGCGCTCCTCGAGGTTGGCCAGCTCACGATTGGCCACCAGCAGCAGCCATTCATCCTCACCTTGCGGCAGCGCATCCTGCGCACCGAGCATGAGTGCATCGGTGATCGCTTCGGCATCGTTGCCAGCGGTCAGCTGGATGATCGGGATGTCCTTGGCCTGCCGGCGGATGGCGGCTATCGCTTCGCTGGGGTCGAGATTTTCGCTCTGCGGTGCGTTGATCAGCAGGTCCCAGGTCTGTTTCAGGGCTTCAGCCAGATCGTCGCTGGAGGTGAGACGATGCACTCGGGTCGCCTGTCCGGCATTGCGGAAGAGACTGACCAGTCGCTCGGCTTCGTTCTGCGAGTCTTCGAGGATCAGCAGACGGATGGTTTTCTTTTGCAGGGCCATGGCAACAGCTTAAGTGCGCGCCGAGAGGGCGCGGGCAGGCAAGAATGCGAGAGTCGGCAATCTACAGCGACTTCCAGAGTGAGTCAAAATCTTCATCCCCGCTCGTCGTGTGGCCTTTCCAGCCTGTGACGGGGGTCTCTCGCCCTGAAGAGGCCTGTCCGATGGTGCGGTATTCGAACTGGTTGTAGTTGCCCGTGCTGGCCCGGCGGCGGTCCAGTACGGCGCGCTGTTCCTCACCGTTACGGTTGATCTGCACCTTGTGACCTTCCTGGAACGGCAGGCGCGGGGCGATCAGCATCGCCGGCTGGGATATCGCTGCGATCTCCGGCAACAGCAGGGCCCGGAGGTATTCGCTGCCCTGATCCACCTTGCGCAGCAGGCGCAGGCCGCATGGCTGGGCGTGGGGAGCGATCAGCTGGACGCCCATCTGGGTGCTGCCGCCGCGGACCTGACGAATCCAGCGCACCACGGCAATGCTCCAGCTCTGCGCGGCGCCTTCGCGCAACCCCAGTAGCTCGCCGGCCTGTAACTGGCTCGGTACTTCCCCCTCCCAGGCCAGGCAGTAGCCGCCGGGGCTGTGGTCCACGAGCTGGATTTGGTAGATGGGATAGCTCTCGGTTGTGGTAGAGCGCTGAGATGCTGCGCTAGCGGCTGCCTTTGCGCGGGTTGCAGGCGCTGGGCGAGGAAGGTCGGGTCTGACGAACTCGATGTGGTCATGCATCGGCAGCAGCTCGGCGCTACTGCTTTGCGCATCGAAAGCATTGGCCCAGACGTCCGCCGCGCCATTGTGCAGCTTGAAGACTGCGCAATTGGAGCTGTGCGGCAGCTCGAGCACCTCGTTGAACGGCCGTTGACCGGCAAGCTCGTAGTGCAGTGCAGTCATGCCGATACACAGGGTCATCGTGCCTTGAGCCGGAATGCGCTGGAAGGTGCGCTCGGAAATGGCACCCCAGGCCGAGCTCAGATGGCGCAGCAGGTCGTCATCCAGCCCGGTTGCCGCGGGAAGACGCGTCAGCTGACGGTTGTCGGCGGCCAGTCGCAGATGCTCGTCGATGACCTCGACCAGCATCGAGGTATCGATACCGAGCAGGTTCTGCTGATCGCGGTCGGGAAACAGTGACCGGTAGCGCGGCGCTCCATCGACTACTGGCGAGAACAGGAACAGGCTGCTCGGCACGCTGGCAACCTGAACACTGGCCATTGCGCTCCACGCCTCTAGCGCAGCAGCGAGTTTGACGATGCTCTGCTGGCGCATCTGGTTGCAGCGGGCACAGCCGAGCAGCAGCGAAGCCAGGTAGATCTGCTCCGCGCTCAGTCCCTGGGCATGGCGCGCCAGCGGATCGCGGATGAGAAGGCGCTCGGTTCCCTGCTCGACTGCCAGCTGGTAAAGCTGATGCAGTTCGAGCCACAGGCCGGGAGCGGCCGGACCATAGAGTTGCGTGGAGCGGATCAGTAGAGCGCCCAAGCTGTGTATGGCGCGCTGCAGGGCAACCGAAAGCAGCTGCTGGCGGTCCCGCTCGGGTTGCGCGACCACGCGCACGACGATCAGCTTGTAACCGACGGCAAGGTGGTTCTGCAGCGCCTGGCAGAGCCCCGCAACCTTGCGTGGTCGCTCACTGAGGACGATAGGCTGGTTGACGTAGTGCTTTTCCAGCTGTGTGCAGACGAAATGAACGTCCGGCCGCAGCAGCTCGAGCAACTGCAGGCGCGTTTCCGAGGCGATGCGTAACTGGTTGAGCTCGATCAGCGCCTGATAGAGCTGTCGCGCGGTTTCGCCGATGTTGGCCTTGGGCAACCCGGCAAGCCAGCCTGCCACCCCGCGAACGCTGGCGTCGCAGAAGGACAGGCTCTGCCGAGTCGGTGCGGGTGCGCGCAACAGCAGATGGTGGCTCTGTCTATCCAAAACGGGAGGGCTCCGCGGCGGCTCAGGGCATAGGTAAATGTGAACTCTATCAATATCTGCCGCGCAGGGCAGGACTAAATGATGGCTCAGTGATATTACCCGACATTCGGCACCCGTCGACTACCGAATTGTCGCGCCAGCCCGCTGGCTGGGTTAGCTCAGCTCCGTTGGTTCGATCAGCGCGCTGGTCGAAATGGCCTCGGCCTGTCCCAGCGCTTCGCCCATGCAGACCGGGCTCAGCGGGCCCAGCTGTTCGGCCCAGCGCACCTGGTCCGGGCCGAACAGCAGAATGACGGTGGAGCCCAGCTTGAAGCGGCCCATCTCCGCACCCTTCTCCAAGTGAATGGGCGCGCGCGCCGCTTCGTCGTAGCGGACGGTCTTCAAGGTGCGCTTGGGCGGCGTGACCAGGCCGGCCCAGACGGTTTCGATACTGGCGACGATCATGGCGCCGACCAGCACCATGGCCATGGGGCCATGCTCGGTGTCGAACAGGCAGACCACCCGTTCGTTGCGTGCGAACAGTTCCGGTACGCCCTGGGCGGTGACGGTATTGACCGAGAAGATCCGCCCCGGCACATAGACCATTTCGCGCAGCGTTCCGCTGACCGGCATATGTACGCGGTGGTAATCCTTGGGCGAAAGATAGACGGTGGCAAAAGCGCCGCCCATGAAAGGCGCAGCGCGCTCGTGATCACCGCCGAGCAGTTCCATGGCGCTGAAGCTGTGACCCTTGGCCTGGAAGATACGGCCCTGCTCGATTTGTCCGAGCTGACTGATGGCACCGTCGCAAGGGTTGAGAATCGCACCGGGGGTCGTGTCCAGCGGGCGGGCGCCGTCCTTCAGCGCGCGGGTGAAGAAGGCGTTGAAGTGCTCGTATGCGGTGGGCTCTTCGGTTTGCGCTTCGCGCATGTCGACCTGGAAATGGCGCACGAACCACTTGATGAAGGTGTTCTTCACCCAGGGCAAGCGGCATTCGGCCAGGCATCCGGCCAGGCGCGAGATGAGGTGATGCGGCAGCACGTATTGGCTGATGACGAACAAGCGATCTTTCATGTTTGACCTTTTCATTGCTGCACCGGGGTGTCAGGCAGATTGCCCCATTCGGACCAAGAGCCGGCATAGCCTTTGACGCGGGGATAGCCCAGGGCCTTGGCCAGCAAATAGGTGAGGCCAGAGCGGTGGTGTGTCTGGCAGTGGGTGATGATTTCCTTCTCCGCAACGATACCAAGCGCCTGCAGCTGTTCGGCGATGTCTTCACGGATGCGTAGTGCGCGGGCGGGATCCATGGCGGCAGTCCACTCGAAGTTGATCGCGCCCGGAATATGCCCGCCACGTGCGGCGAAGAGTTTCTCGCCGCGGTATTCCGCCGGTGAGCGCGCATCCCAGATCACCAGATCCTCGGCGCCGAGACGGCTTTCGATATAGGTGCGGGTTGCGGTGGGGGCATCGTCCAGCGCCAGGCTCGGTGAGCCGGATGCCGCTGCGGGCACTTCCTGAGTCAGCGGGCGCGCTTCCTCCAGCCAGGCGCGCAGCCCGCCGTTGAGGTAGTGATAGCGATGATGGCCAATGACGTCGAGTAGCCAGATGAAACGTCCCGCCCAGCCGCCGCCTTCGTCGTCGTACACCACGTAGACGGCATCGGCCCGATGGCCCAGTGCGCCGAACAGTCGCTCCAATTGAGCCTGCGGCGGAAGCAGGCCGGGTGCCGGTGGCTGGCCGAGCTGAGTCTGTTTGGGATCGACGAAGCGAGCGCCAGGCAGATGGCCTTCGGCGTAACGCGAAGCACTGGTCAGGTCGACCAGGATCAGCTCGGGCGCATCGAGGCGCGGGGCGAGGTCGGCGGGCTCGATCACCAGCGGCAGGTTGGAAAAGGCGGACACGGCAGGCCTCGACTAGTCGTAGAAGAGGCGAAGTCTAGCGAAAAAGCTCAGGCCCCGCGCCTGCTGAAAAGGCTCAATGCGCGCTCGATGCACTGGGATGTTTTAGCGAATGTTTGCAGCGTCGCATCGGCAATGGCTGCGCCGTTCTGGTCGGCAACGATCAGCATCAACACGCGGCCGTCGATGCCCAGCGAGCGCAACAGCAGGTGCTCTCCGGCGAACAGGGCCTTCAGCGTGCCCGGCAGCAACGCGGAGAACTGCGCCATATTGGCTGGCTGAAGGCGCAGTTGTGCGGGCTTCTCCAGCAGTCGGCGCAGTATCTGGCTTTGTTCCGCGGCCAGGGTCAGTCGCGCGGCATCGCCCGGCAGACCGACACATTGCTGGGCGACGAGACGATTCTGCTTGCGATCGACCAGCATGATCAGCGAACGCTGCAGGCCGGCGCAGGTCAGCGCCTGGCTGGCACTGGCGGTCAGTTGCAGTACGTTGCTGAATGGAGTTGGCTCACTGAGCAGCCGACGACAGTGCTCACGCCATTCGGCGAGTTCGGCTTGGTTGGGAGCGGGAGCCGGGCGCAGTGTCTGGAAACGGCTTCCGGTTGGCCACAGCAACCCCTGGGCCGGATGCCAGAGATCGGTTCGGCCGAACTCGCGCGCGTTGATCACGGCCTGCTGGTGCACCATCTGCTGCAGTTCGCCCAGCGGAACCTGCAGATACAAGCCGGCCAGCCGCTGCCAGCGCAAACTGTGCACGCCTCCCCAGCTGTGATGCGATGACAGCGCCAGGCCATTGGCCAGGACGATGGTGTTGCTCGGCAGGGTCACCCAGCGGCGCAGATCCGGGTCGGCATCGAGCATCTGCTGCTGATGCAGGGGGTGCTCGTTGTCGCGGGCGATATGCAGCGCCTTGATCAGCATGCGTCGATCACCGCCGAGCAGACGGTAGCCCTGGACGACCCAATCCGGCAGGCGCCAGTGCTCGGCGAGTTTGAGGAACAACTCCAGCAGCGGCACTCCGAGCAGTTCGCGCTCGACACGGCTGGCCGGCTCGCCCTTGACCAGTACCCGCTGCTCCCAGCTATCGAGCAGGTGCGGAAAGGCCCCGACCAGCGCCCAGGCGGGGGCGAGGAACAGCAGGCTGCCCCAGTGGATGTCCTGCCAGAGTCTTGCCAGTCGCGCGGCGAACAAACCGTTGGCCTGCTGACTGGCGTGGCGGCTGATCAGCACCAGTTGGCGCAGCGGCTGCGGCATCGCATCGGCTTCCATCGCGGGAATGCGCGCCAGCAGGACTTCCGCGCGTTGCAGGCCAATGCGGCTGAGCGCCACTTCCAGGCTCTCGGCAGGCTGCCCATCACCAATGCCGCGGTTAGCTTCCTGTATGAAGCGCAGCGCCAGCACCGGGCTGTCCTGAATCAGTTCGGCAATCTGCCGCATCGACTTGCTGCTGTCGCGCAGCGCCAGGCGCACCTTGCCATGAACGGCGGCGAATGCTGGCAGCGGAGCATCATCGAGAAGCTTGATCCAGGCGGGTATGGTGCGGGGTAACTGTGGTGTGGTGGTCATGACCGAACTGGCTTTTCATCGGGATGGCCTTTAGTCTGGCGCAAAAGTTCCGATAACCAGAACAATTCTTCCAACATTCCTTCTGCAAGGCCGTCTGGCGGCGATTCAGGGCGGTTTCTGCCTGCGGTCCGGACAGCTCGTAACCAGGTTTCAGACGTACCTCTATGGTCAAAATCATCGGCATCATCGTCGTGTTCGCCAGCGTGCTGGGCGGGTTCGTTCTCTCTGGCGGCAAGATCGGCGCGCTCATCCATCCATTCGAGGTGATGATCATCGGCGGTGCGGCGCTGGGTGGCTTTCTGCAGGCCAACCCCGCCAGTACCACCATGCTGGTGTTCAAGAAGTCGCTGAAGATGTTCAGCACACGCTTCACCCATGCCTATTACCTGGAAGTGCTCAGCCTGCTCTACTCGATTCTCAACAAGAGTCGCCGTGAAGGCATGATGGCGATCGAGGCCGATCTGGAAGATCCGGCCGCGAGCCCGCTGTTCAGCAAGTACCCTGGCTTCCTGCAGGACGAGCGGATGACCGCCTTCACCTGTGATTACCTGCGCATCATGTCGTCGGGCAACATGGCGCCCCACGAACTCGAAGGCCTGTTCGACATGGAACTGAACAGCCTGAAAGAAGAACTCGAACATCCCTCCCATGCCGTCGCCAAGGTGGCGGACGGCCTGCCTGCGATGGGTATCGTCGCGGCGGTACTGGGCATCGTGATCACCATGTCGATCCTCGCCGAGGCGGATAACGCGATGATTGGTTACAAGGTCGGTTCGGCGCTGGTCGGTACGTTCCTCGGTATTCTTGCCTCCTATGGCTTCTTCGGGCCGCTGGCCGCGGCCCTGGAGCACGACGCCAAGGAAGAGCTGAACGTTTACGAGGCGATCAAGGCAACGCTGGTCGCTTCGGCATCCGGCATGCCGCCGACCCTGGCCGTCGAGTTCGGGCGCAAGGTTCTTTATCCGGCGCACCGCCCGAGCTTCGCCGAGCTCGAGCAAGCCATGCGCGGCAGCTAAAGGTTCGCCATGGACAACACTCAACCGATCATCGTCAAGCGGGTCAAGAAGGTCGCTGGCGGTCATCACGGCGGCGCCTGGAAGATCGCGTTTGCCGACTTCGCTACGGCCATGATGGCGTTCTTTCTGGTGATGTGGCTGATGAGCTCGGCCACGCCGGAGCAGAAGAAACTTATCTCCGGCTACTTTCAGGATCCGATCGGCTTCACCGAGAGCGCCAGTCCGCATGTGATCGATCTGGGCGGTACGCCGACGCCGTCGCCGGATCGCACCCTCAACCCGGAACTGGAACCGGCCCAGAGCGAAGCGCAGATCGACAGCAGCCAGGTGGAAACCTTCGCCGAGCAGCTGGAGCGCGAACGCCTCGAGCTGCTGCTGCAGGAGCTGCAGAACAAGGTTGACGAGAATCCCGAGCTGCAGAAGTTCAAGGACCAGATCCTCTTCGAGATCACCCAGGACGGTCTGCGCATCCAGATCATGGATGCCGAGAACCGCCCGATGTTCGCCCTTGGCAGTGCGCAGCTGCAGCCCTACTTCGAAGACATCCTGCTGGCGCTGGTCGATACCATTGCTGCGGTGCCGAACAAGATCAGCATCAGCGGTCACACCGATGCCAAGCCGTATTCGGGGCGCGGTGATTTCGGCAACTGGGAGCTTTCATCGGGCCGCGCCAACGCCGCGCGCCGCACGCTGGTAACCGGCGGCTATCCGGAAGAGCAGATCGCAAGAGTGGTGGGTTACGCCTCGTCGGCGCTGTTCGATCGCAACGACCCGTTCAATCCGGTCAACCGTCGTATCGACATCCTGGTGCTGACCAAGAAGGCGCAGCGCTCGATCGAAGGCGAACAATCTGACGCGGCCGAAGGTGCGGTGCCAGCGCAAGGCGCAGCACCTGCGGTACAGGAACCCCTACAGGCGCCCCAGCTGCGCGAGCGACTGAACATCTTCGAAGACGGCGTGCTGCAGTTCAGTCAGCCCGGCGCTCGCTGAGCACCAGACTCAGTAGTCTGGCTCGGGCAGGCTGCTGAGGATGTGTCGGTAACTGCTCATACGTTGCGGCTGGATGCGCCCGTCTTCCAGCGCCTGGAGCAGCGCGCAGCCGGGTTCGCGGTCATGTTTGCAGTCGCGGAAACGGCAGTGCCCGAGCAAGTCCTGGAATTCGATGAAGCCCGCTTCGACGTCGGCCCGGCTGACATGGCCCAGACCGAATTCGCGGATCCCGGGGGAGTCGATCAGCTCGCCGCCGCCGGGGAAATGGAACAGACGCGCGGTGGTGGTGGTATGGGTGCCCTTGCCGGTCATCTCCGACAGCGCTCCGACGCGGGTGTCGACGCCCGGTAACAGGCTGTTGACCAGCGAAGATTTGCCGACGCCGGATTGTCCGACGAAAACGCTGACATGCCCGTCGAGTCGCTCCTTGAGCGCATCCATCCCGCCGCCACCGTGGGCCGAGACCTCCAGCAGCGGGTAGTTCAGCTGGCGATAGACCTCCAGCAGGCGATTCAGCGCGGCCTCGTTCTGATCGTCGATCAGGTCGACCTTGTTCAACAGCAGCAACGGCGTGATGCCGGCGTGTTCCGCTGCGACCAGATAGCGGTCGATCAGATTGGCGTGTGGCTCGGGAAGCGGCGCGAAGACGATGACGATCAGATCGACGTTCGCCGCGACCGGCTTGAGCTGGCCGCGGGTGTCCGGGCGGCAGAGTTCCGAATGCCGCGGCAGCTGCGCGACGATGACGCCGATGCCCTGATTGCCGGGGCGCCAGACCACGCGATCACCCGTGACCAGTGCCGGCAGGTTGGCGCGCAGGTGGCAGCGGAACACCTGGCCGCTCTGCTCACCTTCCAGCGCCTCGACCTCGACCTGCACGCCGAAATGCGCAATGACGAGCCCGGTCTGCTCCGGGCCGAGATCGCCGCCTTCGAGCTCTTCGAGCGCGCGGCTTTCACGGCGGGCTGCACGGGCGGCGCGCTCTTCCTGAATCTTCTCGATGCGCCAGTTCTGCCGGCGGTTGAGTTGGCGTTTGGCCATGAATTAGGTTGTCTCTGAGGTTGGTGAGCGAGTCTAGCACGCTGCAACCCGCGCACTTCGGCCTGTATGGCGTCGAAGTCGGAGGGTTAGACTGCTGTTCTGTCACCTGTTCGATTGTCGGTCATGCCTGTTTCTGTCATTACTCGCCTGCCCATCCTGCGTGCGCTGCTGGCTCAGCTACTGGCGCTGCTGATCGTCTGGCTTTTGCTGCTTGGCCTGGTCGGCGTGGCCGACATGCGCCCGAGTCTCGTCGTCGTCGCGCTGGCGCAGGGTTGCCTGGCTGCGCTGATCGGAGCCCGGCTCGGGCTGTCGGCCTGGTGGCTGGCGATCAACCTGATGTTCGTTCCGGGCCTCGTGCTGCTGCGTGATTTCGACGTGCCGGCTTGGTTGCCGCTGGGCGCGTTCATCTTGCTGTTGCTGTTGAACTGGAATGCTTTCACCGAGCGCGTACCGCTCTATCTGACTGGCCGCGAAGCCGAGCGCCAGTTGCGCAACCGGCTGAGCGAGCTGCCGGCAGATTTTCGCTATATCGACCTGGGCAGCGGCTTGGCTGGCAGCTTGTCGCGCCTGGCGCGGGACTTTCCGGCGGCGCAGTTCATTGGCGTGGAAACCGCGCCGCTGACCTTCGCACTGTCCTGGCTGCGCTGCCTGCCGCGGCGCAACTGCCATATTCGCCTGCTCAGCCTGTGGCGGGTCGATCTCGCCGAGTACGATGTGGTCTATTGCTTCCTCTCGCCGACGCCCATGCTTGCCTTGTGGGCAAAGGCCCGCGCCGAGATGCGTCCCGGTGCGTTGCTGATCAGCAACAGCTTCGCGGTGCCGGGAATCGAGCCGGTCGAGGTGCGCGAACTGAACGACTGGCGCGGTTCGCGCTTGCTGATCTGGTACCCAGGCAGCACGGCACCTGACGGCGCCGATACGAGCGGCTAAACTGCGCCGCACAGCCAAGGAGCCCGCCATGCAGAACCCGCAGAACCTGATCTGGATCGACCTGGAAATGACTGGTCTGGACCCGGACAACGACGTCATCATCGAGATGGCGACCATCGTTACCGACAGTCAGCTCAACGTGCTGGCCGAAGGGCCGGTGATCGCGGTGCACCAGAGCGATGAAACGCTGGCGCGCATGGATGAGTGGAACACCCGCCAGCATGGCGGCTCGGGTCTGACCCAGCGCGTGCGCGAGAGCAAGATTTCCACCGCCGAAGCCGAGCAGGCGACGCTGGCCTTCCTCGAGCAGTGGGTGCCCAAGGGCAAGTCGCCGATCTGCGGCAACAGCATCTGCCAGGACCGGCGCTTTCTCTATCGACAGATGCCGAAGCTGGAAGCCTATTTCCACTACCGCAACCTGGACGTGTCGACGCTCAAGGAGCTGGCGGCGCGCTGGGCGCCGCAGATAATGGAAGGCTTCAAGAAGAGCGGCACACACCTGGCGCTCGACGACATCCGTGATTCGATCGCCGAGCTGCGCCATTACCGCGAGCATTTCATCAAGGTCTGAAAGGGGCATTAACGCCTGACGCGCTTGCGGTTCGTAGGGTGGATCACGCTTCACCGATCCACCGGCGAGGCCAGGTGGATATAGAAAGCGACATCCACCCTACGTCACTGATGATGATCGTGAGAGCGATGCCGCAGCGTCGTCCAAGCAGTGGTCAATCGGCGCCTTTTGGCGAGGCGCCGACAGTCATTTCCCCAGCTTGCGCAACTCGTCCGATTCGACGATGCGCACCCCGTCGCCTTCTTCCAGCGCCAGCCGCCACAACGCCCGGGCCAGCGTGCAGGTCTCGATGCCGTGGTATTTGCCTGGCAGCAACTGCGACAGAGGCGCGGCGATGCGTTCGCTCAGCCTCGGCTCCAGACGCGGCCCGATCAGCTGCGAGGGGCGGGCGATGGTCAGCTGCGGCCAGTCCTGCTGCTGCAGTGCCGCTTCCATCTCGCCTTTGACCTTGAGGTAGAAGATCGAGCTGTCCGGATTGGCTCCCAGCGAGCTGATCACCAGCAGGTGGCGCGCGCCCATCTCCTTCGCCCGGCGGGCAAACGCCAGCACCAGATCATGATCGATGGCGCGAAACGCCTCCTGGCCACCAGCCTGCTTGAGCGTGCTACCCAGGCAGCAGAAGGCCGTGTCGATCGCGCCGCTCAGCGTCGGCAGCAACGCCAGCAGCTCTCCGACCGGGTTTTCCAGGCGCTGATGGGCCGCCAGCGGTCTGCGCGTGGGTGCCAGCACGCGCTCGACGGTGGGCTCGTTGAGTAGTCGATCGAGCAGGTGCTCGCCAGTGAGTCCGGTGGCGCCGGCAAGCAAAATGCGCTGGGGCGTCAAATACATGGTCTTGCTCCTGTGGCGATCATTGGGTGGCACGCTGCTGCCGCAGCTCCTGCCAGCGTTGGACGACCGGTTTCGGTGCCCACAATTGCGGTTCCGATGCCTGATAGTCGTCGGCCTGCTCGCGTTCGGCAACCTTTGCCGCCGCCAGCGTGAAGGCCTGCACGATATCGTCGGTCTCCAGCAGCGCTTCGGCAAACAGCGCGCGGCCGAAATAGGTGAAATCGCTCTGCTCGGAGCAGCCGAAGGAAACCCGGTCGGCGCGCGCGGCGGTCATGATCAGCGTGTGATCGTTTTTCAATGGCTCAATGAAACCGCCGGAATAGCAGGCAGAGACCACTAGGATGGTCTTGCGCCCGGCCAGCGGCGCGAGCAGTTGCGCCAGGTCGGCTGCAGGCAGATCGTCGAGGGAAAGGCGCGGCTGACTCAGTACCAGTTCATGGTCGGCCGAACCATGGCTGGTGAGGTAGAGAAAGATCAGGTCCTCCTCGCCGCTGCGTTCGGCCAGCGCGCGGATCGCCCGGGCCAGGTTTTCCCGGGTCGCCAGCGGGCGGTCGGCCAGATGGTCACGATGGTTGACCAGGCTGAGCTGCCCGTGAGCGGCGTAACGCTCGGCGAGTAGTCGCTGCACGTAGTCGGCCTCGCGCATGAACACGCTCTGGCGACCGTCGCCGGCAACCGTGAGCGTATAAAGCTCCTGCGCCGGGCTGGATGGCGGTAGCGCCTCGATGGCCTGCCCCAGCAGCGTGCCCTGGTTCAGCAGGGCAAGTTCGAGCGGGTCTGGCAGTGCACGCCCCTGCTCGTCGCGGATACGTCTGTCGTTGCGCCAAATGCCGCGAAGCTCACTGCCATCGGCCTGGGTCAGCACACCATCGCCGTGGAAGCGGCCCAGGCGGAAACCGCCGGTATAGAAGCTGCCGTCGGAGCGATCGAGGCGACCCTGGCCGTGGTAACGCCAGCTGCGGAACTGACCGCTGTAGCGGCTGCCGTCGTCAGCGACATGCGTGCCAGTGCCACTCAGCTCGCCCTGGACGAAGGTGCCGCTCCAGACATTGCCCGCGCTGTCTTCGTAGTGGCCCTGGCCGTGAAACTGGTCGTTCTCGAACTGCCCGCTGTAGCGCTGGCCCTGCGTGGTCACGAAACTGCCTTCGCCGTTCAGGCTGCCGGCGCTGAAGTGGCCGCTGAGCTGGCCATCGGCGTCCTTGCGTGTGCCGGGGCCATCGGGCTGGCCTTTGCGGAACTGGCCGTGATGACTGAAGCCGTCGGCATATTCCAGGCTGCCCTGGCCATGGTAGAGGTTGTCGCGGAACTCACCTTCGTAGACCGTGCCGTCCTGGCTGAAACGTCCGTGGCCATGCATGCGGCCATCTTGGAATTCGCCTTCGTAGACGCCGCCCTCTGCATAACTGAAGCGGCCGAGGCCGTCGAACAGGCCGTGCTTGAACTCGCCCTCGTAGCGGTCGCCGGTCGCACCGTGCCAAGTCCCCAGGCCGTGCCACTGACCGTCCTTGAACTGGCCGAGGTAATAGCTGCCGTTCGGGTAGTCGATGCGACCTCCGCCTTGCAGCCGCCCGTCGACGATATCGCCGCGATAGCGGCCGCCATCCGGCAGCACCGCATTGGCCGGCGTGAGAGGTTCACCTTCACCGCAGGCGGTGAGCAGGGTGAGCAGAACGAAGGGGAGAAAACGCAGCATGCGGACATCCGCTCAGGCGAGACGGCCGCAGTATGCCGCAAACCTGGCGGGCTGCGACAACTGCGCAGGTGCGGTGCTCAGAGGATGCACAGGGCAAGGGTTTCGGCGATGTAGGCCGGCTTGTCCGAGCCTTCGATCTCCATCACCGCGCGTGCCTTGAGCAACCACTGCCCCGGATTCTTTTCGTGAGCATCGATCAGCGTCAGCCCCAGGCGTACCCGCGAGCCGACGCGCACCGGCTGGATGAAGCGCAGGCTGTCCAGGCCGTAGTTGACGCCCATTTTTGTACCCTCCGGAACGACCAGCAGGTCACCGGAGAGCATCGGCAGCAGCGATAGCGAGAGGAAGCCGTGGGCGATGGTGCCGCCGAAGGGCGTCTGCGCGGCTTTCTCGGTGTCGATGTGGATGAACTGGTGGTCGCCGGTGCAGTCGGCGAACTGGTTGACGCGCTCCTGATCGATGGTCAGCCACTCGGAGTGGCCAAGTTCCTTGCCGATGTAATCCTTGAGCTGTGCGACGGGTACCTGTGGCATGTGTCCTCCTGGTTGTTCTTGTACGGCTGCGGGGAATGCAGCTTGACTAGAGGGATGCGCCGCACCGGAAGCGATCGATGGGCGCGGGCGGCATTGCCGGTCTAGATCAGCACGCGCGTGGTTGTCGGCAAACCAGCATCGGCCCTGCGAATGGCCCGTCATAGCGCAGCGCGGGCGCCTGCGGGCGTTGGCCCTTATACTGTCGCAATTTTGCGGGAGGCTCCCATGCTGCTCAGAGGTCTGACCTGGCTGGTCGCATTCCAGTTGCTCGGCACCGTGCTCAACGTGCTGTTGCTGCCCATGCTGCCGGGGCCGATCATCGGCCTGGTGCTGTTGTTTGCCGGGCTGCTGGCGCGCGGAAGGGCGAGTGAATCGCTGCAGCTGGCGGCCAGCAGCCTGTTGCGCTATCTGCCGCTCTTGCTGGTGCCGCCGGCGGTGGGGGTGATGGCTTATACCGAGGCGATTCTCGAGGATTTCTGGGCCATCGTCGGTGTGCTGGTGATTTCGCTGCTGGTTTCGCTGATCTTCACTGGCTGGCTGATGCAGGCATTGATTCGTCGCAAGCAGCGCCGCAAGGAGGCCGCATGATGGAATTGAACTGGTATGCCGCCTGGCAGGCGCTGATCCATCATCCGCTGTTCGGTGTGGGTATTACCCTGGCTGTCTTCCAGCTGGCGTATGCGGCGTATGAGAAGACCCGCTGGGTATTCCTGCAGCCGGTGCTGGTGTCGATGACGTTGATCGTCGGCATCCTTCTGCTGTGTGGCATCGACTATGACGAATACCGCATCAGTGCGCAGTGGCTGACGCTGCTGCTCGGGCCGGCCACCGTTGCGCTGGCCGTGCCGCTGTACCTGAACCTGCGGCGGATTCGCGAGCTGTTCGGGCCCATCGTGATCACCCTGCTGGTCGCCGGCGTGTTTGCCACGGCGCTGGGAATGGCGCTGGCCTGGGCGTTTGGCGCCGATCGGATGATCCTGATGACCCTGGCGCCCAAGTCGGTGACCTCGCCGATTGCCATGCTGGTGGCCGAGCAGATCGGCGGCGTGGTGGCGCTGGCTGCGGTGTTCGTGATGATCACTGGCGTGCTCGGTGCGATTCTCGGTCCGGAACTGTTGCGCCGCTTTGGCGTTCAGCATCCTGCAGCCCGTGGCATTGCGCTGGGGCTGACTGCCCACGCCGTGGGCACCGCGCAGGCGCTGCAGGAAAGCGACGAATGCGGTGCCTTCGCGGCATTGGCCATGAGCCTGATGGGGGTGATGACCGCGGTGCTGCTGCCGCTGGTGGTAGCCCTGTTGCTGTGATGGAGTCCGCATGAGATTGCCGTTGTTTCCGCTGGATACCGTACTGTTCCCCGGTTGCGTCCTCGATCTGCAGATTTTCGAGGCGCGCTATCTCGACATGGTCAGCCAGTGCCTCAAGGCCGGGCATGGCTTTGGTGTAGTGCATATCCTCGCGGGCGGCGAGGTAGGCGCCGCGCCGACATCCTTTGCTCGGGTGGGTTGCGAGGCGCTGATTCGTGACTGGCAGCAGCTGCCCAACGGCTTGCTGGGCATTCGCGTGGAGGGTGGAAGGCGATTCGACGTCCAGTCATCCGAGGTGCTGCGCGACCAGCTGACGGTCGCCGAGGTGGCCTGGCGCAGCGCCCCCGATCCGCAGCCACTGGCCGAGCACCACGCCGATCTGATCGTGCTGCTCGCGGCGCTCGGCCAGCATCCGATGGTGAAAACCCTGGGATTGGGTGGTGCAGTGAGCGATCAGGCCGCCTTGGCCAGTCAGCTGGCCTATCTGCTGCCGTTCGAGGCCGGGCAGAAGATCGAGCTGCTCGGGCTCGACGAGCCGGAACAGCAGCTCGAGCAGATTCAGAGCCTGCTCGAGCTGCTGCAGGATGGCGCCTAGTTCGGCGCTTTCGCAGCGTCCAGCGCTCTACTGATACCGATACATCTGCATCGCCGTCGGCAGCGCCCAGATGCTGAATGCGCCGAGCAGCCCCAGGCACGCCGGCAGGATCAGCCACCAGACCTTGGGTGCCATCGCCGCTAGCGGACTGCGCCACTGCGCCAGGGACAAGCTGGCTGCGCAGATGCTCGCGGCGAGCAGCGCGCCGGCGGTGACATCCGTGGTCCAGTGCACTCCCAAATAGACCCTTGAGAGTGCGATCGCCGTTGCGGGCAGGCTGGCCAGCACCAGCCAGGCGAGTCGCAGGCGCGGTGGCTGGCCGCGACCAGCGAGCACCCCGAGGGTCAGAAAGAAGGCGAACGCCGCTGAGCTGTGTCCGCTGGGAAAGCTGTAGCTGCTCAGCGGCTCCATCAGCACCTCGGGGCGGACCCGGGCAAAGGTGGCCTTCAGTGCGCCGTTGGCGACTGCTGTTCCGAGCAATGTGCAAACGGCGAACAGCGCAGCGCGCCACTGGCGTGCGAGCAGGAGCAACACGCACAGCAATACTGCGGCCCACAGTTGGGTGTGGAAGTCTCCGGTGCGGGTGATCACCACCATGACACGGTCGAAAGTGGCGCTGCGTTCCCCCTGGATTACCGCCAGCAGGCCTTCGTCGAGTTCCTTCAGGTGCGGCCAGCCGAAAAACAGCCCGAGAAGGATGACGACGCTCAGCCCAGCCGACACCGCACTGACCCAGCGCAACTGGCGCAGGCTGCCATAGGCGGTCGCGCCAATCAGGATCAGCAATGCGCCGACAACTACAGCCGCCTCGCTCCAGAAACCGTCTTGCAGGGGCAGGCGCATTGCCGCTCCGGCACTCCAGCCAGGCAGCAGGTAAGCCATCGACCAGCCCGCGGCGGCGCACAGGCTGACCAGCAGGAAGCGCCCGAATGGCATGTCAAGCATGCCGGCCGTCATTGGCAGCATGGGCCGCAGCGGGCCGATGAAGCGGCCCACCAGCAGGCTGGCGACGCCGTAACGCTGAAAATAATGCTCCGCGCGCAACAGCCACTCCGGGTGATCGCGCAAACCGCGCAAGCTGCGAATGCCCTGGTGATAGCGCCGGCCGAGCGCGTAGGACAGCAGGTCGCCGATGAGCCCGCCGATAAATCCGAGCAGCAGGGTCTGCCCCAGGGTCAATACGCCGCTGCCGGCCAGCACGGCGATGGCGAAGACCATGACGGTGCCTGGAACGATCAGGCCGACTACTGCCAGGCATTCCATGCAGGCGACGATGACCAGTGCCAGGCCCAGCCATTGCGGATTGGCGGCCAGCCATTGGGTAAGGGTGTCGAGCCATTGGCTCATGGGTAATTCCTTGCGTCGTGAACGCCTTTCGACCTGATGATAGAGCGCTGGGTTTCGTGCCGCGAGGATACTGCGCCATGCTGGCGGCCGCGCAGTGCTGTCCTGCGCGGGCAGCGCAGTACGGCATTCGAGCGCCTTTCGCCCGGCGCTGCTGTGCGTGGGCGTCCGGGGTAGCTATAATCAGCCGCTTTCCCTTCAGTCAGGCCAGCTAGATCCATGACCGAGTCCGTACTCGATTACATGACCCGCCTGGGCCGCGCCGCGCGCGAGGCCTCGCGAGTGCTTGCGCGCGCCAGTACGGCGCAGAAGAACCGCGCCCTGCAGGCCGCCGCCGCAGCGCTCGATGCTGCCCGCGACGAACTGGTGCGGGCCAATGAGCTGGACCTGGCCGGTGGTCGTGCCAATGGTCTGGATGCCGCCATGCTCGACCGCCTGGCGCTGACGCCCAAGGTGATCGACGGCATGATCGAAGGGCTGCGCCAGGTCGCTACCTTGCCGGATCCGATCGGGGCGATTCGCGACATGCGCTACATGCCGTCCGGCATTCAGGTCGGCAAGATGCGGGTGCCACTGGGGGTGGTCGGCATCATCTACGAATCGCGGCCCAACGTGACCATTGATGCCGCCAGCCTGTGTCTGAAGTCGGGCAACGCGACCATCCTGCGTGGCGGATCGGAAGCCATTCATTCCAACCAGGCGATTGCCCGCTGCATCCAGCTCGGCCTGGCCGAGGCCGGTCTGCCGGCCGCCGCCGTGCAGGTCGTGGAAACCACGGACCGTGCCGCGGTCGGCGCGCTGATCAGCATGCCGGAGTTCGTCGATGTGATCGTGCCGCGCGGCGGCAAGGGCCTGATCGAGCGTATCAGCCGCGACGCCCGGGTGCCGGTGATCAAGCATCTGGACGGCATCTGTCATGTCTATATCGACGTGGCAGCAGACGTCGACAAGGCCATCCGCATCGCCGACAACGCCAAGACCCAGCGCTTTGCGCCGTGCAACACCATGGAAACGCTGCTGGTGCATCCGGGCATTGCCGAGCAGGTGCTGCCGCCGCTAGCAGCGATCTATCGCGAGAAGAGCGTGGAGCTACGGGGCTGCCCGCGTACGCGCGCCCTGCTTGGCAGCGATGTGCTGGAGGCGAGCGAAGAGGACTGGTCCACCGAGTACAACGCGCCGATCCTGTCGATTCGCCTGGTCGACTCGCTGGATGCGGCCATCGAACACATCAATCGCTACGGCTCGCAGCATACCGATGCGATCGTTACCGAGAATTTCACTGATGCCCGGCGTTTCCTCACCGAGGTGGATTCTGCGTCGGTGATGATCAACGCCTCGACGCGTTTCGCCGACGGCTTCGAGTACGGCCTGGGTGCCGAGATCGGCATTTCCACCGACAAGCTCCATGCCCGTGGTCCTGTCGGCCTGGAGGGACTGACAAGCGAGAAGTACGTCGTCTTCGGCGACGGTCACGTCCGTACCTGATGAGCCAAGGCAGCGGCGCCCGGCGCATCGGTATTCTCGGCGGCACCTTCGATCCGGTACACATCGGGCACTTGCGCGGTGCGCTGGAAGTGGCCGAAATGTTCGGTCTCGACGAGCTGCGGCTGATACCCAACGCGCGGCCGCCGCACCGTGACACCCCCAATTGCTCGGCGCAGGATCGCCTGGCGATGGTGCGCCTGGCGGTGCTGGATCTGCCGCCGCTATGCGTGGACGCGCGTGAGCTGGAGCGGGAAAAGCCGTCCTATACCATCGACACGCTGATATCGCTGCGCGCCGAACTGGGCGAGCAAGACCAGTTGTTGCTGGTGGTGGGCTGGGACGCCTTCTGCGGGCTGCCCACCTGGCATCGCTGGGAGGAGCTGCTCGATTACTGCCATATCCTCGTACTGCAGCGGCCGGACGCCGGCAGCGAGGCGCCGCAGGTACTGCGCGATCTGCTTGCCGCGCGCAGCGTGTCCGATCCCCAGGCGCTTAGCGGGGGCAGCGGGCAGATTGCCTTCGTCTGGCAGACACCGTTGGAGGTGTCCGCCACACAGATTCGCCAATTGCTGGCCAGTGGCAAGTCGGTCCGATTCCTGGTTCCCGATGCCGTACTGGCTTATATCAACGCGCACGGACTGTACCGGGCGTCGAACTGAGGTTGTTTTCACGTTATGCAAACTGAAGAGTTGGTCCAGCTGGCGGTTGCCGCCCTGGAAGATCTGAAAGGCCAGGACATCACCACCATCGATGTGCGTGGCAAGACCAGCGTCACCGATTACATGATCATCGCCAGTGGCAGTTCCAGCCGGCACGTAAAGTCGCTCGTCGAAAACGTGCTGGAGAAGGTCAAGGAGCAGGGCGTTCGCCCGATTGGCAGCGAAGGCCTGGAGGGGGGCGAGTGGGCACTGCTCGATCTGGACGATGTGGTCGTCCATGTGATGCAGGTGCCGACCCGTCAGTTCTACGACCTGGAACGTCTGTGGCAGGGCGCCGAACAGAGCCGCGCGCAGCACACTCACGACGCGGAGTGATCCGTGCGTATCAAGCTGATCGCGGTCGGCTCGAAGATGCCGCGCTGGGTCGAAGACGGTTGGCAGGAATACGCCAAGCGTCTGCCGTCCGAGCTGCCGCTGGAGCTGCACGAGATTGCGCTCAACACCCGCGGCAAGAACGCCGATGTGGCGCGGTTGATTCGCCAGGAAGGCGAAGCCATGCTGGGCAAGGTCCAGCCGGGCGAGCGCATCGTCACGCTCGAAGTACACGGCAAGCCGTGGAGCACCGAGCAGCTGGCCGCGGAAATCGAGCGCTGGCGGCTCGACGCGCGCAACGTCAATCTCATGGTTGGCGGCCCTGAAGGGCTGGCGCCTGAGGTCTGTGCGCGCAGCGAGCAGCGCTGGTCGCTGTCACCGTTGACCCTGCCGCATCCGCTGGTGCGAATCCTGATCGGCGAACAGATCTACCGCGCCTGGACGCTGTTGTCCGGTCATCCTTACCACAAGTAGTTCGCGAAGATGCCGCAACCGATTCAGCTCAAGGACCACGAGAAGGACGCCGTACTGGTGCGCCGTCGCGTCGTCGTGGGTCTTGCAGTCGTGTTGCTGCTGATCGGCGTGCTGGTAGCGCGGATGTACTACTTGCAGGTGGTGCAGTTCGAATACCACTCGACGCTATCGGAGAATAATCGCGTCCATGTGCAGCCGATCCCGCCCAACCGCGGGTTGATCTTCGATCGGCAGGGGCGCGTCATCGCCGACAACCGGCCGAGCTTCAGCCTGACGGTTACCCGCGAGCGTGCTGGCGACTGGAGGACCGTGCTCGATGCGGTGGTCGAGGTACTTGAGCTCAGCGAAGAAGAGCGCGGTCTGTTCGAGAAGCGTGTGCTGCAGGGGCGGCGGCCATTCGAGCCGGTGCCGATCATGTACGAACTGTCCGAAGAGCAGATCGCGCGCATCGCGGTGAACCAGTTTCGCCTGCCCGGCGTCGAGGTGGTGGCGCAGCTGGTCCGGCACTACCCGCAGGGCGCGCACTTCGCCCACTCGGTGGGCTACGTCGGGCGGATCAACGAGCAGGAAGTCAAGCAGCTCGACCCGGTCAACTATGCCGGTACGCACCACATCGGCAAGACCGGCATCGAGAAGTTCTACGAGGATGAGCTGCACGGGCAGGTCGGCTACGAGGAAGTCGAGACCAACGCCCGTGGCCGCGTGCTGCGTGTGCTCAAGCGAACCGACCCGATCCCGGGCAAGGACATCACCCTGTCGCTCGACCTCGATCTGCAGGAAGCCGCCGAGGATGCCCTGGGTGGGCGTCGCGGCGCGATCGTCGCGCTGTTGCCGGATACCGGGGAAGTGGTGGCAATGGTCAGCCAGCCAAGCTTCAACCCCAACCTGTTCGTCACCGGTATCAGCTTCAAGGACTACGGCGAGCTGCGTGATTCCATTGATCGGCCGCTGTACAACCGCGTGCTACGTGGGCTGTACCCGCCGGGTTCGACGATCAAGCCGATGATGGCCGTCGCCGGGCTCGACGCAGGCGTGGTCACGCCGACCACCCGGGTTTTCGATCCGGGCTTCTTCCAGCTGCCCAACGTGCAGCACAAATACCGCAACTGGAACCGCAGTGGCGATGGCTGGGTAGATCTGGATCTCGCCATCGCCCGTTCCAATGACACTTACTTCTACGACATGGCCCACAAACTGGGCGTCGATCGCATGCATGACTACATGACCCGCTTCGGCCTGGGGCAGCGTGTCTCGCTGGACATGCACGAGGAAACCGCTGGGCTGATGCCGTCGCGCGACTGGAAACGGGCGCGCTACCGCCAGCCCTGGTACCCCGGCGAAACCGTCATCCTCGGCATCGGTCAGGGCTACATGCAGGCCACGCCGTTGCAGCTGGCCCAAGCCACTGCGCTGATGGCGACGCGCGGCAAATGGATCCGCCCGCACCTGGCGCGCAGCATTGGTGGCGAGCTGCCGGTGGACCCCGATCCGCTGCCGGACATCCAGTTGCGCGACCCGCGCCACTGGGAGCACGCCATCCATGGCATGGAGCAGGTGCTGCATGGCGCCCGCGGCACGGCGCGCAAGGTCGGTGACACGTCGGTCTATCGCATCGCTGGCAAGAGCGGTACTGCGCAGGTGGTCGCCATCCGCCAGGGCGAGAAATACGACAGTGCCAAGCTGGCCGAGCGCCATCGTGACCACGCCCTGTTCGTTGCCTTTGCTCCGGTGCATGACCCGAAGATTGCGGTGGCGGTGATGGTCGAGAACGGTGAGTCCGGTTCCGGCGTCGCCGCGCCAGTGGCCAAGCAGGTCATGGACGCCTGGCTGCTGGATGAGGAGGGCAAGCTCAAGCCCGAGTTCGCTCCACCCGTGACCGCCCAGGGGAAGAAGCCATGAATGGCAATTTCGACCGTACCCTGTCGCGCGAGGACGTGCTGCGCCGCCGCGCCAGTCTTTTGCAGCGCCTGCATATCGATGGGCTTCTGCTGGTTCTGCTGCTGGTGCTGGCGGCCGGCAGCCTGTTCATTCTCTATTCGGCCAGCGGCAAGAACTGGGACTTGGTCATCAAGCAGGCCACCTCGTTCGGGCTTGGGTTGGGCGCGATGCTGGTCATTGCGCAGCTCGAACCGCGTTTCATGGCGCGCTGGGTGCCGCTGGGGTATCTCGGAGTGGTTGCGTTGCTGGTGGCAGTGGAAGTGGTGGGCCACACGGCGATGGGGGCCACGCGATGGATCAACATTCCCGGGGTGATCCGCTTCCAGCCATCGGAATTCATGAAGATCATCATGCCGATGACCATCGCCTGGTATCTGTCGTCACGCAGCCTGCCGCCGAGCATCAAGCACACCGCGATCAGCCTGGCGATGATCCTGATTCCCTTCGTGCTAATTCTCAAACAGCCGGATCTTGGCACCTCGCTGTTGATTCTCGCCTCCGGCGCGTTCGTGCTGTTCATTGGCGGGCTGCGCTGGCGCTGGATCATCAGTGCGGTGGCGGCTGTGGTGCCCATCGCCGTGGCGATGTGGTACTTCGTATTGCGCGATTACCAGAAACAGCGCGTGCTGACTTTCCTCGATCCAGAGAGCGATCCGCTCGGTACCGGCTGGAATATCATCCAGTCGAAGGCGGCGATCGGCTCGGGCGGGGTGTTTGGCAAAGGCTGGCTGGCTGGCACCCAGTCGCACCTGGATTTTTTGCCGGAAAGCCACACTGACTTTATCATCGCCGTGCTCGCCGAAGAGTTCGGTCTGGTCGGCGTATGTCTGCTCCTGCTGGTGTATATCCTGCTGATCACCCGCGGACTGGTGATCACTGTGCAGGCGCAGACATTGTTCGGAAAACTGCTGGCCGGTGCGTTGACGATGACCTTCTTTGTTTACGTTTTCGTCAATATCGGTATGGTCAGTGGGCTGCTGCCGGTTGTGGGGGTGCCTCTGCCCTTCATAAGCTACGGTGGAACTTCATTGGTGACCCTGTTGTCAGGGTTCGGGGTTTTGATGTCGATCCACACCCATCGCAAGTGGATCGCACAGGTTTGATGAGAGTGAATTTGTTGACTTCATTACGGCGTGGCTGGGTAGCACGGATGCTGGGGGGCGTGGGCTTGGCCGGCGCTATGCTGGGAAGTCTGCCGCTGCAGGCCGCGGACTACACCGGCCCGAACGTGGACGAGTTCATCGCGGAAATGACCCGCGATTACGGGTTCGCCGGCGAGCAGCTGCGTGACCTGTTCAAGCAGGCCGAACGTAAGCAGGCGATTCTCGACGCAATTTCGCGACCGGCCGAGCGGGTCAAGCCGTGGAAGGAATACCGACCGATCTTCCTTACCGATTCGCGCATCGCTCAAGGCGTAGATTTCTGGCGCGAGAACGAAGCGGCCCTGACTCGCGCGGAAACCGAATACGGCGTGCCGGCCGAGATCATCGTGGCGATCATCGGTGTCGAGACTTTTTATGGTCGCAACACGGGTAGCCATCGAGTGATCGATGCGCTGTCCACTCTGGGCTTCGACTATCCGCCGCGGCAGCCTTTCTTCCGCCAGCAGCTCAAGGAATTCCTGCTGCTGACCCGTGAGGAGCAGGTCGACCCGCTGACCCTGAAGGGCTCCTACGCCGGGGCCATGGGGCTGCCGCAATTCATGCCGAGCAGCTTCCGTGCCTATGCCGTCGACTTCGATGGCGACGGCCGCATCGATATCTGGAACAACCCCACCGATGCCATTGGCAGTGCGGCCAGCTACTTCAAGCAGCATGGCTGGACAGCCGGCGGGCCCGTCGTGGCTCGTGCGAAAGTGTCCGGCAAGCGCTTCGAGGAAGGTCTGACCGTCGGCCTGGAGTCGCAGAAGAACGCCGGCGAGATGCGCAGCCTGGGTTGGCAGTTCGACAAGTCCGTGGCTGATGACACGGCGGTGACTGCATTCCGTCTGGAAGGTGCTGAGGGCGACGAATACTGGCTGGGCCTGCCGAATTTCTACGTCATCACCCGCTATAACCGCAGCGTCATGTATGCCATGGCCGTGCATCAGCTGTCCCAGCTGCTGGCCGAAGCGCGAGGCGAACAATGAGTGCTATCTGGACAAGGCTTGTAGTGCTGGGCGTGACTGGCTTACTGCTGGCGAGTTGTTCGTCGACACCGGCGCCCAGTAGCACGCAGAGCAAGCCGGCCGGCAGCAGCGGCCCTGGCGACTATGCCCGGCCTCACAAGGACGGCGCACCCTGGTGGGACGTAGACGTTTCGCAGATCCAGGACGCGGTGCCGATGCCGCATTACGGTCCATACAAGGCCAATCCATACACCGTGCTGGGCAAGACGTATTTCCCGATCAGTGACGGGCGGCGTTATTCGGCTACCGGGACCGCCTCCTGGTACGGCACCAAGTTTCACGGGCAGCCCACCGCCAATGGCGAGAAGTACGACCTCTACGGCATGAGCGCCGCGCACAAGACCCTGCCATTGCCCACCTACGTCAAGGTCACCAATCTGGATAACGGGCGTACGGTGACGTTGCGCGTCAACGACCGCGGTCCGTTCTACTCCGATCGCATCATCGATCTATCTTTCGCGGCGGCGAAGAAACTCGGCTTTGCCGAAAGCGGCACGGCGCGGGTCAAGGTCGAAGGGATTGATCCGGAGCAGTGGTGGGCGCAGCAGGGACGTCCGGTTCCGAGCATGATGGCGCAGCCGCAGATGGCCGCCGCCAAACCCGCCAGCAGCATTGCCCAGCCGATCGAGCAGTACACACCACCGCCTCAGCAGCACGCTGCGGCCACTGTGCCGCTTGAAATCGATGCAAAAAAAAACGCTTCGCCCGCAGCCTCTGGCCTGTTTCTCCAAGTTGGCGCCTTCGCCAATCCGGATGCAGCTCAGTTGTTGAAGGACAAACTGAGCGGCGTGGTGTCTGCTCCGGTGTTCATCAGCTCGGTGGTACACAACCAGCAGACCCTGCATCGGGTACGGCTGGGACCCATCGACACGCCGGATGAGGCCATGCAGCTCGAGCAGAGCGTTCGCCTGGCCAATCTTGGTCAGCCGCGGCGCGTCGCTGCCGACTGACCCATTTGCAAACATTACCTGTTTTACCTGACCAACTTTGAGATTCGGATGAACATCACCAGCCTCGTGCAACGCTTCATAGTCCTGACTCTGCTGACGGTCGCCCCGACCGTCTGGGCGGCCCAGATCCTGCCGTCGGCGCCTCAGCTGGCCGCCAAGTCCTACCTGCTGATGGACGCGGCCAGCGGCGAGGTATTGGTCGAGCACAATGGCGACGAGCGTCTGCCACCCGCCAGCCTGACCAAGTTGATGACTGCCTATATCGCCACCCTGGAAATCCAGAAGGGCCAGATCAGCGACAACGACATGGTCACCGTGAGTGAAAAGGCCTGGCGTACCGGCGGCTCGCGTATGTTCATCCAGGTCAACACGCAGGTTTCGGTGGACGATCTGCTGCATGGCAT
Organism: Stutzerimonas stutzeri RCH2; assembly: GCF_000327065.1. Classification (NCBI taxonomy): domain Bacteria; kingdom Pseudomonadati; phylum Pseudomonadota; class Gammaproteobacteria; order Pseudomonadales; family Pseudomonadaceae; genus Stutzerimonas; species Stutzerimonas stutzeri. The sequence continues at coordinate 570,206 of NC_019936.1, forward strand.
CATCATTCAGTCGGGCAACGACGCCAGCGTGGCCATGGCCGAGCACATCGCCGGCAGCGAAGAAGCCTTTGCCGATCTTATGAACAGCGCCGCCCAGCGTCTGGGCATGACCAATACCCATTTCATGAATGCCACCGGCCTGCCGGACCCGGATCACTACTCCTCGGCTGGCGATATGGCCAAGCTGGCGCGGGCGATCATCTATGAAGATCCAGCGCACTACGCCATCTATGCGCAGAAAGAGTTCTTCTGGAACAACATCAAACAGCCGAACCGCAACCTGCTGTTGTGGCGCGACAAGACCGTCGATGGCCTGAAAACCGGCCATACCGAAGAAGCCGGCTACTGCCTGGTGGCGTCTGCCGTGCGCGACAACATGCGCCTGATCTCGGTGGTGTTCGGCACCGACAGCGAGCAGGCCCGTGCAGCAGAGACGCAGAAACTGCTGACTTATGGCTTCCGCTTCTTCGAAACCCGCACCTTCTACCAGAAAGGTACTGAGCTGGCCCAGGCGCAGGTCTGGAAAGGCCAGCAGGACAAGCTCAAGGCCGGCTTGGCACAGGATCTGACCATGACCCTGCCGCGTGGCCAGGTAGAAAAACTGCAGGCTGTGATGAGCTTCAACGGCACGCTCATCGCGCCGATCCAGCAGGGCGACGTGATCGGCAAGGTCGAGGTCAAGCTGGACGACAAGGTGGTGCGCAGCACCGACCTGGTAGCGCTGGAGACCATCGAAGAGGGTGGGCTGTTCCGTCGCTTTTGGGATAGCATTCGCCTCTTCTTCTACAGCTTGTTCAACTGACCACGCTCCAGTGCGCCTTGGCTGATCCCGCCGCGGCGCACCTGCGGATCACGAGTCCGTTACGCCATGACCGATAACCAAGATGTTGCTGCACCCAAGATCGATTTCCCTTGCGAGCGCTACCCGATCAAGGTGATCGGCGACGCCGGCGAAGGGTTCCGGGAGGTCGTGATCGAGGTCATCCAGCGCCACGCGCCGGATTTCGACGAGACCACCGTGGTTACCCGTGACAGTCGCAGCGGGCGCTTTCTTTCGCTGCAGGTACTGATCACCGCCACTGGCGTGGAACAGCTGCAGGCCATCCATGTCGACCTGCGGGCCACCGGCCGTGTTCACATGGTGCTGTGATGACCCACGAAGTGGGTGTGCGTGAGCTCGGCCTGATCGAATACCGGTCTGCCTGGCAGGCCATGCAGCAGTTCACCAATACACGCGATGCGGACAGCGACGACGAGATCTGGCTGTTGCAGCATCCGCCGGTGTTCACGCAGGGGCAGGCCGGAAAGGCCGAACACCTGCTGTTCCCGGGCGATATTCCGGTGGTGCAGGTGGATCGCGGTGGCCAAGTGACCTATCACGGCCCCGGCCAGCTGGTTGGCTATCTGTTGCTCGATGTCCGTCGCCTCGGAATCGGCGTGCGCGAACTGGTAAGTCGCATCGAGCGCAGCCTGATCGATCTGCTTGCCGAGTATGGCGTCGAGGCGACAGCCAAACCGGATGCTCCTGGTGTTTACGTCAATGGCGCGAAGATCGCGTCGCTGGGCCTGCGCATTCGCAACGGCCGGTCCTTCCACGGCCTGGCGCTGAACGTGGATATGGATCTCGAACCTTTCCGGCGCATCAATCCCTGCGGTTATGCAGGGCTGCCCATGACCCAGATGCGTGACTTGATCGGACCGATCGACATCTGCCAAGTGGCCGATAGACTGCGCGAGCAATTGGTCCGGCAGCTCGGATACGCGCAACAGAAGACCCTCGCGGGCGGAATCGAAGCATATGAGTAGTGTAGAAACAGCAGGCAAGCGCCCAGCCAAGGTAGAAGCCGGCGTCAAGCTGCGCGGTGCCGAAAAGGTTGCGCGAATTCCGGTGAAGATCATCCCCACTGATGAGCTGCCGAAGAAGCCGGACTGGATTCGCGTGCGCATCCCGGTTTCCCCGGAGGTCGACCAGATCAAGCAGACCTTGCGCAAACACAAGCTGCACAGCGTTTGCGAAGAGGCGTCGTGCCCCAACCTGGGCGAGTGCTTCTCCAGCGGCACCGCGACCTTCATGATCATGGGCGACATCTGCACGCGGCGCTGTCCGTTCTGCGACGTCGGCCATGGTCGGCCGAACGCGCTGGACCCGGATGAGCCGAAGAATCTGGCTCAGGCTATCGCCGACATGCGTCTGAAGTACGTGGTGATCACCTCGGTCGACCGCGACGACCTGCGTGACGGCGGCGCGCAGCATTTCGCCGATTGCCTGCGCGAGATTCGCAAGCTGTCGCCATCGATCCAGCTGGAAACGCTGGTTCCGGACTATCGCGGCCGCATGGATATCGCTCTCGACATCACTGCCAGTGAACCGCCGGATGTGTTCAACCACAACCTGGAAACCGTGCCGCGACTGTACAAGTCGTCACGCCCGGGCTCGGATTTCGAGTGGTCGCTGGATCTGCTGGAGAAGTTCAAGCAGCGTGTGCCGGGCGTACCGACCAAGTCCGGGCTGATGCTCGGCCTGGGCGAAACCGACGAAGAGGTTATCGAGGTCATGCACCGCATGCGCGAGCACGACATCGACATGCTCACGCTCGGCCAGTATCTGCAGCCGTCGCGCAACCACCTGCCGGTGCAGCGCTTCGTGCATCCCGATACCTTCGCCTGGTTTGCCGAAGAAGGCATGAAGATGGGTTTCAAGAACATCGCCTCGGGCCCGCTGGTACGCTCTTCGTACCACGCCGATCAGCAGGCGCATGGGGCCAAGCACGACTGATCCCAAACAGTCGCGCCAGCCGTCACAAGGAAAGCCGCAGGGTAATCGAGATTGCCTCTGCGGCTTTTTTCTGGTCACGCGCTTGAATCCGTTCTGCTTGCAACCGAAGCGTTGGCAAGAAAATTGCGGCATTACGACGCATTAGACTTTGGTCTATAGTGGCGTTCGTTTACACCATGAGGCCAACCGAGGGCCACAGCAGATGAACGAACCCCAGTTAAAGAACCTCCTTGACGATCTGGATGCCGCGAAGGTCGAGTGCGATGCGATGAGTCGCCTGGTCGTGACACGACTGGCCAAGCAGCACATTCCATACCGGGCGATGTTGGGGCAGGTGGAGCTGGACGGAAAGGTGGTGTCGCCGCACTTCTGGGTCGAAACCGATGGCTGTGTGATCGACTACCGTGCTCGCCAGCGTCTTGGCGGCGACCAGCGCGTACCGCATGGCGTCGTGCCGCGTGAGGCAGTGCAAGCGCATTACCAGGGGCAGCAGGTGGTCATCGATCCGTTGCCGGATTACCTCTATGAGGTGGCCATCAAGCATTGATGGTAACCACAGGCTCTCGCCTGTAGATGAAAGCAAAAGCCCCGGTATGGCCGGGGCTTTTCGTATCTTTCTGTTGTGTTTGGCAATCAGGGTTGCGCGCGCAGGCGGCCGAGCAGTTCCTGGGTCGGGTGGCCATCGGCTGGCCAGCCCAGGCGTTGCTGGAAGCCGCGGATGGCCTTGCGGGTATTGGCGCCAATGATGCCATCCGGTGTGCCCGGGTCGAAGCCTTGGGCGACGAGGCGCTCCTGCAATTCCAGACGCTCGGAGCGACTGAGCGGCTGCTCACCGCGTGGCCAGCTGCCGGCAACCTGTCCCTTGCCTTGGAAGTTCTCCGCCAGCAAACCGATCGCCAGCGCATAGGCCGAAGAATTGTTGTAGCGCAGGATGGCGCGGAAATTATCCATGATGAGGAATGCCGGGCCGCGGTGGCCGGCTGGCAGCAGCAGGCTGGCGTTGGCTTCGTCCTGGCCGCTGGGCAGACCATGGAGGCCGAGGCGGCGCCATTCGGCAAGCGGCTTGCGGATCTCGTTGTCGGCCAGGGCGTAGTCGAAGCCTTTCGGCAGCTGCACCTCGAATCCCCAGGGTTGCCCTTGTTTCCAGCCGGATGACTGCAGGTAGTGCGCTGCCGAAGCCAGGGCATCGGCGGAGCTGTTCCAGATGTCGCGCTTGCCGTCGCCGTCGAAATCCACGGCATGGGTGTTGTAGGTGGTCGGAATGAACTGCGTCTGTCCCATGGCGCCGGCCCAGGAGCCGCGCATGCGCTGTGGCGCAACATCGCCATGTTGGAGGATTTCCAGTGCGGCGATCAGCTGGCTCTTGGCGAATGCCGGGCGGCGGCCTTCATGGGCAAGAGTCGCCAGCGAGCGAATGACCGACTTGTCGCCCATGATCTGGCCGAAGCTGCTCTCCAGCCCCCAGACGGCGACCAGGGTTTCGCGATCAACGCCGTAGCGAGCCTCGATCCTGTCCAGTGTGGCGGCATGCTCGCTGAGTAGGCGCTGGCCGCTGCGCACGCGCTGGGGGGAGATGGCGCCTTCCAGGTACTGCCACACGGGACGAGTGAATTCGGGCTGGCTACGATCGGCCGCGATCACTGCGGGATCGGGTTCGACGCCGGCGAACGCCTGATCGAAGGTCTTGGCGGAAATACCTGCCGCCAGGGCTTCGCTACGAAACTGATCGCGCCACTGGCTGAAGCTCAGATGAGGGCTTTCTGGGACCAGGTCGACCGCGGCGGTGTTGCTATGCGAGCTGGTTGACGGTGGGGCGTTACTGACCAGAGTGGACTGCGCGAGGGGTTCGGCTGCACAGGCAACGACCAGGCTCATCGCCGAAGCGGCGACCAGGGTACGAAGCAGCAGAACGGGAACGAAGGTGTGATACATGCACCACTCTCGAAACGTGTCGTCGGCCGCAGACATTATCACGCTTTGGCGGTGTTGGGTTTTCAGGCTGCCAGAAGGACCGAAGCCTCCCAGTTGGTGGGCTGGGAGGCTTCGCGACGGTAGCTGCCTTTGCCTTTTTTCGGCGTTTCCTGGCGTTGGCGGAACAGGGGTTGCGCGACCAGGCTTTTGGCCTTGTTCGGCCGTTTCTTGCGTGTGCTCATCCGATTTCCCTCATGGTGGCCCACTATCGGGCGAGGGCATCATAGGCCTTGTGCAAAAATTGTCCAGTGCGGACCAGTGAAGCGTTCTGGCAGCTAGGCGCCGATCCGGCGGCCGCTCAGCTGCAGGCAGATATCGGCCAGCCCGATCCACGGATCGCCGGCCGCCTGGCCCTTGATCTGCTCGTCGATGCGTTGCGCATCCATCAGCAATCGGCTCCAGCCGGCCACGTTGTGCCGCTGCAGTGCCTTGGAAATCAGCGGACGGCGCTTGTCCCACACCGGTGGGCGGGCCTGGCTGAAGGCGCGGTCGAGCGGGATACCCTGGGCATACTGCTGAGCGATATTGGCCAGCAGGCGCAGTTCGCGCGCCAGGGCCCAGAGGATCACCGGCGCTTCGACCCCTTCACCGCGCAGCCCTTCCAGCATGTGTAGCGCGTGAGCCGCCTGGCCATGCAGGGTGGCGTCGATCAGGCCGAAGACATCGTAGCGGGCGCTGTCGGCGACTGCGGCTTGCACGGTGTCCGCGGTGACCTGCCCGGCTTCGGCAAGCAGTTTGAGCTTCTCGATTTCCTGTGCCGCAGCCAACAGATTGCCTTCAACCCGGGCGGCGATCAGTTCAACCGCCTCCTGATCGGCGGACAGGCCCGCCTGGGCCAGGCGTTGGCGAATCCATTGCGGCAACTGCGCGGCATCTACCGGCCAGATCTGCAGGAACTGCACGTCCTTGCCGTCGATCAGCGCTTTCGCCCATTTGGTCTTCTGCGTGCTGCCATCGAGCTTGGGCAGGCTGATCAGCAGCACGGTGTCCTCGGCCGGACGCGCCAGGTAGTCCAGCAGCGCCGCGGCGCCCTTGTCCCCGGGCTTGCCGTTGGGAATGCGCAGTTCAAGCAGGCGCTTCTCGGCGAACAGCGACAGGCTGGCACCGGCCTCGATCAGCTGGCCCCAGTCGAAGCCGGTTTCCACATGAAAGACCTGACGCTCGCTGAAACCTTGTGCGCGCGTCGCGGCACGGATCGCGTCGCAGGCTTCCTGGCACAACAGGTGTTCATCGCCACAGACGACGTAAACCGGCGCCAGCGGGCCTTGCAGGTGTTTGCCGAGCTGAGCGGGAGAAAGCTTCATGATGCGAAGACGGGGGCCTTGAGGCCCCCGTTACCTGTTACTGGATGGGCAGCTGGATGGGCGACTGTTGCGGCTGTGCATCCTGGGCGCGACGGGCTGCTTCCATGGCTTCAGCCTCGGCACGTGCCTTCGCTTCGGCTTCCTGCTGCAGGCGATCGAGCTGCGACGGCGTGATGCGCTGGATGCGCAGGGCCAGTTGTTGCAGCAGCTCGCGGCGCATTTCCTGGCGCAGCTGATCGCCTTCCTGGGACGAGCCGATCAGGTTGTTGCTGTCGTGCACGTAGACCTTCTGCACTTCGATGCTGTCTTCGAGCAGCAGCAGATTCTGCGGGCCGCGGAATTCGTAATCGAGTGTGCTGGTCAGCTCGTACTCGGCGCTGCGTGCCGAGCTGGTGTAGCTCGCGGTGCGCTGGCGGGTCTGTTCGTTGGCCAGGTTGAGGCTGTACTTGGCGGCCGGAGTGACGCGTACGCCGTTGCTTTTGAGCAGGTCTTCGAGCTGCTGCACCGTTTCGCCGTAGCTGTTACGTGCTTGCAGGTTGACTTCCTTGAGGCCGAACTCGACGTCGCCGGTGCCGCGCAGCTGGAAGCCGCAGGCACTCAGCAGCAGTGTCAGGCCCAGCACCATCAGATTCCGTTTGTTCATCTTGTTATCCCCTTGCAGGCCCGGCGCGGACGCCGGGGCCGAATCAGTTAGCGACGATATTGACCAGTTTGCCCGGCACCACGATGACCTTGCGGATGGTCAGGCCTTCGGTAAAGCGCAGCACGTTCTCGTTGCTACGGGCGGCGGCCTCGACTTCCTCGCGAGTGGCGGCGGCCGCTACTTCGATCTGGCCGCGCAGCTTGCCGTTGACCTGCACCACCAGGGTCAGGCTGTCCTGCACCAGGGCAGATTCGTCGACCTTCGGCCATGAGGCGTCGATGATCGCGCCCGGCTTGCCGAGTTGCTGCCAGAGTTCGTGAGAAATATGCGGTGTGATCGGCGCGAGCAGCAGGGCGACAGTTTCCAGACCTTCCTGCAGCAGGGCGCGGTCCTGTTCGGTGGCGGTCGCGGCTTTCTCCAGCACGTTCATCAGCGTCATCACCTGGGCGATGGCGGTGTTGAATTTGTGGTGCTGGCCGACATCGACGCTGGCCTGCTTGATGGCCAGATGGATCGCGCGGCGCACGGCCTTCTGCTCATCGCTCAGGCTGGCGGTATCCAGCGCGCCCGCAGCACCCGCGCTGATGTGCGCATGGCCCAGACGCCAGACGCGGCGCAGGAAGCGACTCGCGCCCTCGACACCGGAGTCGGACCATTCCAGGCTCATGTCCGGCGGCGAGGCGAACATCATGAACAGGCGGCAGGTATCGGCGCCGTAGGCGTCGATCATGGCCTGCGGGTCGACGCCGTTGTTCTTCGACTTGGACATCTTCTCGGTGCCGCCGATTTCCACCGGTAGGCCATCGCTGGCGAGTTTGGCGCCGATGACCTTGGCCTTGGCATCGCGCTCGACGATTACGTCGGCCGGGTTGAACCAGTCCTTGCCACCATTTTCCAGGGTGCGGTAATAGGTGTCGGCCACGACCATGCCCTGGGTCAGCAGGTTCTTGAACGGCTCGTTGGAGCTGACCAGCCCCTCGTCGCGCATCAGCTTGTGGAAGAAGCGCGCGTAGAGCAGGTGCAGAATCGCGTGTTCGATACCGCCGATGTACTGATCCACCGGCAGCCAGTGATTGGCGGCGGCCGGGTCGACCATGCCCTGGTCGTAGTTCGGGCTGGCGTAGCGGGCGAAGTACCAGGACGACTCGACGAAGGTGTCCATGGTGTCGGTTTCGCGCTTGGCCGGTGCGCCGCACTTCGGGCAGCTGCATTCGTAGAATTCGGGCATGCGCGCCAGCGGGCTGCCGGCGCCGTCCGGTACCACGTTTTCCGGCAGCACGACGGGCAACTGGTCTTCGGGGACCGGCACATCGCCGCAGCTGTCGCAATGGATGATCGGGATCGGGCAGCCCCAGTAGCGCTGGCGGCTGATGCCCCAGTCGCGCAGGCGGAACTGGGTGCGCGCCTGGCCGAGGCCCTTCTTCTGCAGTGCCACTTCGATGGCGTCGAACGCACCCGCGAAATCGAGGCCGTCGAAGATGCCGGAATTGATCAGCTCACCGTGCTCGCCGTAGGCGTCCTGCCAGGGCGACGGAGTCAGGTCGCCGGCGCTGGTGCGTACCACTGGCTTGATCGGCAGGCCGTACTTGCTGGCAAATTCGAAGTCGCGCTCGTCGTGCGCCGGGACGGCCATGACCGCGCCTTCGCCGTAGTTCATCAGTACGTAGTTGGCGACCCACACCGGCAGCAACTCGCCGGTCAGCGGATGCTGCACGCGCAGAGAAGTGGCCAGGCCCTTCTTCTCCTGGGTGGCGATGTCGGCTTCGGCGACGCCGCCGCGCTTGCACTCGTCGATGAAGGCCTGCAGCTCGGGATCGTTCTGCGCCGCCAGGGTAGCCAGCGGGTGTTCGGCGGCCACCGCGACGTAGGTCGCACCCATCAGCGTATCGGGACGGGTGGTGAAGACCTTCATCTGACCTTCGCTGCCGATGCTGGCAATGTCGTAGGGGAAGCTGATTTCCATGCCGCGCGACTTGCCGATCCAGTTGCGCTGCATGGTCTTGACCTGTTCCGGCCAGCCATCCAGTTCGTCCAGACTCTCCAGCAGCTCATCCGCGTAGGCGGTGATCTTGAAGTAGTACATCGGGATTTCGCGCTTCTCGATCAGCGCGCCCGAGCGCCAGCCGCGGCCGTCGATGACTTGCTCGTTGGCCAGCACGGTCTGATCGACCGGGTCCCAGTTGACGGTGCCGTTCTTGCGATAGATCACGCCCTTCTGATACAGGCGGGTGAACAGCCATTGCTCCCAACGGTAGTAGTCGGGCTTGCAGGTGGTGACTTCACGCGTCCAGTCGACCGCCAGGCCCAGACTTTTCAGCTGGGCCTTCATGTAGGCGATGTTTTCGTAGGTCCACTTGGCCGGCGCCACCTGATTCTTCATCGCGGCGTTTTCTGCCGGCATGCCGAAGGCGTCCCAGCCCATGGGCTGCAGCACATTCTTGCCCTGCATGCGCTGATAGCGGGCGATCACGTCACCGATGGTGTAGTTGCGCACGTGACCCATGTGCAGCTTGCCGCTGGGGTAGGGGAACATCGACAGGCAATAGAAGGTGTCCTTGCCTGGCTGTTCGCTCACTTCAAAGGATTTCTGCGAATCCCAGTGGGACTGCGCGGCGGCTTCGATTTCGCGGGGCTGATACTGTTCGTGCATGGCTACTGGCGTTGGGATGGGGGCTGGCTCTCCGCAAATATGCTGGCGCAGGCTCGTCTGGCAGGTCCGGCGGAACTGGCGCAAACGCGGCCCTGCGGGCTGCGGGCGGAGGCATGGAAGCGCCGTAGCATACATGACCCCCCGCGGCCTAGGGAAACCCGATTTGCCGTAGCCGACAGGGGTTCCGTCCGTCGCACGCGGCTTGGGCGAGTCAGGCTGAGCTACGCTTGATCCAGGGGCGGGATGAATGCGAGGTGAGTTTGATGAACAGAGAACAGCAGTCGGAGGACGGCAGTCTTTATGCGCGGGTATTGCAACGACTGAGTTCAGCGTTGCAGGAAGCGGAGCGGGGTACGACCGGCGAAACAGGCGCGGGTGAACTGGAGGTGCGGGGGCTGACGCCGGCCGAATTCGAGCTGATCCGCGCCTATCTGCAGCGCGATTCGCAATGGCTTTCGGGCTGGCATGCAGCCGCGGAAGAGCAGGCCCATCTGAGCCGCCAGGCGTTGCGGCCGACGGTGCGCGGCGGTAGCCGGCAGCGGCATGGCTTGCGCACCAGACATGCCCCTGTGGCATTGCAGCAGACGCTCAGCTGCGCGCTGTGCAATGCCGAAGTGAGCTGGCCGGACGGCGCCGGCCCCGCCGCTTGCCCGGCTTGTGGCTCGCAGTTGCTGCGAGCGCGACAACGTCTGCATACCTATCCGAGGCACTGAGCCAAGCCTGCGCCGACAAAAGCGCTGACAGCCGCTAGAGTGTTGGCCTTTTGCCGGAGAGCTCGGATGCCGATTCGCTATTTCTTCAAGCAACTGCTGTTGCCACCGGGTCTGCTGCTGCTTCTGTTGCTGCTCGGATGGTGGCTGCGTCGTCGCGCGCCAAGACTGGCCGCGCTGTGCTTCGTCACCGGGTTCGCCGGGCTCTGGCTGATGAGTTTGCCGATCGTCGTAGAGTGGACGGCGCGTCTGGTCGAGAACGAGCCGGCTCTCGTCGAGGCGCAATGGTCAGGATTGGCCGAGCAGGCGGGTGCCATTGTGGTGTTGGGCGCGGGTCGCGAGCAGAACGATCCGGCCTGGGGCGGCGATCAGCCTGGCTACATCGCCCTTGAGCGGCTGCGCTATGCAGCGCGCGTAGCGAAAGCATCCGGGCTGCCGATTCTCACCAGCGGCGGCCTGCACTACGGCCAGCCGCCCAGTGAGGCGATGCTCGGCGCAGAGGTACTTCAGCGCGACCTGGATGTCACCACGCGCTGGCTCGAGGAGCGCAGCCGCACCACCTGGGAAAACGCGCTGTACAGTGCTGAAATGCTGCGTGCGGCCGGTGTCGAGCGGGTGGTTCTGGTCACTTCGGCATCGCATATGCCGCGTTCGCGCTGGTGCTTCGAGCAGAACGGCATTGAGGTCATCGCCGCGCCAGTGGGTTTCATGGGCGTGCCCAATGGTCGGCCGTTGCACGGCTGGCTGCCGGAAGCAAAGGCCTTCTGGCAGAACGGCATGCTGCTCAATGAAGTCGTGGGGATGGCCGTCTACCCGCTGGTTTACGGTGGCGTGGCCGAGTGAGCCGATTGCGCCGCCATAGTGGTGTGCGCTCCAGGCTTCAACGGCCCGGGCAGAGAACCTGCAGGGCGGCTTTCAAGCCCGCCCTACAGCTTGCACATTCTCAGCCTACGGCCCGGCGCCTGATCAGCGCCCAGCCGAGCAGCAGCCCGCACACTGCTATCAGTGGCCAGGAGCGCCAACGCAGGTAGGGCGTCAGGCCCTGCATCGCAGTGACCTGGCCATGCAGCACGGCCTGTTCGAACTGCGGAATCTGCTCAGTGATGTCCCCGTAAGGGTCGATCAGCACGGTAATGCCATTGTTGGTCGCGCGGATCATCCAGCGTCCGGCTTCCAGAGCGCGCATCTGCGCCATCTGCAGGTGCTGCAGCGGGCCGATGGAGCGGCCGAACCAGGCGTCGTTGCTCACCGTCAGCAGCAGGTCGCTCTGCGCCGCGAGGCCGGCAGCGAACTCCGGATAAACCACCTCGTAGCAGATATACGGTGCGATCTGCAGTCCCTTGGCCTGCAACAGCGGCTGGCCGGCCTCGCCGCGGGCGAAATCGGACATCGGCAGGTCGAAGAAGGCGATCAGGCCGCGCAGCAGATCCTGCAGTGGCACGTACTCACCGAACGGCACCAGTTTCTGCTTGAGATAGGTGCCGCTGGCGTCACCGGCGGTGGTCAGGCCGTTGTAATAGCGCAGTTCCCCGTCGGCATTGGGCTGGCGTACCGGCACGCCGGTGATCAATGCCGCATCGCGCTGTTCGGCGAAGCCGGCCATCATTTTCAGATAGCCCTCGGCGTGTTCCTTGAGAATCGGTACGGCTGTTTCCGGCCAGACGATCAGGTCCGCCGGGCGGCTGCGAAAGGTCATGTCGCGGTACAGCAGCAGCTGCATCTCCAGCTTCTTCGGGTCCCATTTCATGCTCTGCGCCACGTTGCCCTGCACCGCGGCGACGGTCAGCGGCTCGCCCTTGGGCGTGGTCCAGGCATGCCCGTTCAGCAGCAGCGCGGCAATCCAGGGCGCCGCCAGCAGCACGATGGCCAGCGCCAGACGCGGCTTCTCGGTACGCAGACGAGGTAGCGCGACCAGCAGCGTCGCGCTCAGTGCGATGGCAAAGCTCAGCAGCCAGACGCCACCGAGCGGAGCCAAGCTGGCCAGCGGGCCATCCAGCTGGCTATAGCCGATGTACAACCAGGGGAAGCCGGTGAGGACCCAGCCCCGCAGCGCATCGAATGCCAGCCAGAGTGCGCTGAACGCCAGCGCGTCACCGAGTGCGGAATGACGATTGCGCAGCAGGCGTACCCAGAGCCAGCCAAGCAGTGCGAAGAACAATGCCAGCCCGGCGACGAAGCCCAGAGTGAGCAGGCCGGCCAGCGCCGGTGAGGCCGCGCCGAAATCATGAATGCTCACATAGACCCAGCTGACCCCCGAGGCGAACAGACCGAAGCCATAGCACCAGCCGCGCTGCGCCGCTTGCTTCGCTGTGCTGTCGCGCAGGCCGAGGTACAGCAGTGCCACGGACACTAGCGCCAGTGGCCAGATATCGAACGGCGCGAGTGCCAGTGTGGTGAGCGTACCGGCAACCAGTGCCAGCAGATTGCCCGGCCAGCCGGGGCGGGTGATCCAGTGCATGGAGATTCCTTGCGCAATAGATGCGGGAGGGGAGGCTAAGGGCAATGGGACGGCCGGGCAAGCCGGTTCGGCGCAAGCGCCGCGCAGGCTGGCTGCGCGGAGTTACTCGGTTGCTTTCTACGCGCTTTCCGTGCGGCTCAGACGCAGCATGTGCACGCGGCGACTGTCGGCGTTCAATACGCGCACGCGGAAGCCGTCGATCTCGGTGACCTCGTTGCGCTTGGGCAGGTGACCGAAGGTGCTCATCACCAGGCCGGCAACGGTATCGAATTCGTCGTCGGGAAAGGCGCTGCCGAAGTACTCGTTGAAGCTGTCGATCGGCGTGAGTGCCTTGACCAGGAAGTCGCCGCTGGGCAGCGGACGAATGTAGCTGTCTTCCTCGACGTCATGCTCGTCCTCGATATCGCCGACGATCTGCTCCAGCACGTCCTCGATGGTCACCAGGCCCGCGACGCCGCCGTATTCGTCGATGACGATGGCCATGTGGTTGTGGTTGGCGCGGAACTCGCGCAGCAGGACGTTGAGACGCTTGGACTCCGGCACGAAGGTGGCCGGGCGCAGCAGATCCTTGATGTCGAAATTCTGCTGATCCTCCTTGAGGATCAATGGCAGCAGATCCTTGGCCAGCAGCACGCCGATCACTTCGTCCAGGCTTTCACCGACGACCGGATAGCGCGAATGCGCGGCGGCGATGATGGCCGGGAGGAATTCGCGTGGCGACTGATCGGCCCGGATGCTGATGACCTGCGAGCGCGGCACCATGATGTCGCGTACCTGCAGGTCGGCGACCTGGATGGCGCCTTCGACGATGGCCAGTGCTTCGTTGTCGAGCAGCTTGTTCTGATGGGCTTCGCGCAGGACTTCCAGTAGCTCCTGGCGATTCTTGGGTTCATGGGCAAAAGCCTGGGTGATTCTTTCCAGCCAGGTCTTCTGCCCGCTGATCGATCGATCTTCGCTCATGTCGTTGACTCAAGAGTCCTTGCAAATGCCCGAAACGGGCGATTCTTCAGCATAAGGGTCGGGATGACCCAGTTCGGCCAGCAGCTGACGTTCCAGGTCTTCCATTTCCTCGGCTTCGTCATCATCGATGTGATCGTAGCCAAGCAGATGCAGGCAGCCGTGAATGACCAGATGCGCCCAATGCGCGGTCAGCGTCTTGCCCTGTTCCAGCGCCTCGCGCTCGACCACCGGCACGCAGATGACCAGATCGCCGAGCAGCGGAATATCCAGCATTTCGTCGGGGACGTCGGCCGGGAACGACAGCACGTTGGTCGCGTAATCCTTCTGCCGCCAGGTGCGGTTGAGCTCGCGGCCTTCCTCCTCGTCGACCAGGCGAATGGTCAGTTCGGAGTCGCCGCTGCGCTGGCGTAGCGCCAGCTCGCACCAGTGCTGCAGATCGGCGAGCGCCGGCGCCGCGCCAGTGCTGGCGCACTGCAGGTCGAGCTCAATCACCGGCGGCATCCTGTGCGGCGCGCTTGCTGGCCGGCGACTGGCGATCCTCGAAGGACTCGTAGGCCTCGACGATACGCTGTACCAGCGGATGGCGGACTACGTCCTTGGGCTTGAAGTGGGTGAAGCTGATGCCGTTGACGTCCTTCAGTACCTCGATGACATGCGCCAGGCCGCTCTTGGTGCCGCGGGGCAGGTCGACCTGGGTGATGTCGCCGGTGATCACTGCGGTGGAGCCGAAGCCGATCCGCGTGAGGAACATCTTCATCTGTTCCTGTGTGGTGTTCTGGCTTTCATCCAGGATGATGAAACTGTTGTTCAGCGTGCGCCCGCGCATGTAGGCCAGCGGCGCGATCTCGATGACCTGCTTCTCGATCAGCCGGGCGACGTATTCGAAGCCAAGCATTTCATAAAGCGCGTCGTACAACGGGCGCAGGTAGGGATCGATCTTCTGCGCCAGGTCGCCGGGCAGGAAGCCGAGCTTTTCCCCGGCTTCCACCGCTGGACGTACCAGCAGGATGCGCCGTACCTGTTCACGCTCCAGCGCATCTACCGCGCAGGCCACCGCCAGGTAGGTCTTGCCGGTACCGGCCGGGCCGACGCCGAAGTTGATGTCGTTGTCGAGAATGGCTTTGACGTAGCGCTGCTGATTGGCGCCGCGCGGGCGGATCATGCCTTTCTTGGTGCGCAGGGCGACGCCCTGATGCGCGTTCGGATTGGCCAGCTCTTCCATCCCGGATTCCTGCAGGTACAGATGCACCATGTCGGGAGAGAGCTCGGTGTTCTTGGTTTCCCGGTACAGCCGGCGCAGCAGCTGCTCGGCAGACTTGGCCACGTCGCTCGGGCCGATCAGCTCGAACTGATTGCCGCGGTTGCGGATTTCCAGCTCGAGGCGCTGTTCGATCAGGCGCAGATGCTCATCGAATTGGCCGCAGAGGTTGGCGAAGCGACGGGCTTCAAAGGGTTCGAGGGTGAAGCGATGCGGTTCTATGGGTGCGTTCAAGGGCTTTATTTTTGGCCGTGGTCGGCGGAATGATGGGGGAAGAATAGCGCCGCGGGCGCAAAGCGGAAAGCGCAGGTGGTCGCGGCCCCCATCCATATCGGGGCCGCAGTCGCGTTTCTCAAGACAGCAGGGTGCCGCGCAGCGAATGCGGCAGCGCATCGTCGATGTGCACCTCGACGAACTGGCCGATCAGCCGAGGGTTGTCGCAGCGGAAATTGACGATGCGGTTGTGCTCGGTGCGGCCCTGCAGCATGCCCGGGTCCTTCTTCGAGTAATCGCTGACGAGGATGCGCTGGGTCGTGCCCACCATCCGTCGGCTGTTCTCGAAACCCTGCTGGTTGATGCGTTGCTGCAGGATAGCCAGGCGCTGCTTCTTCACCTCGTCCGGCGTGTCGTCGATCAGGTCTGCCGCCGGCGTGCCGGGGCGGGCGCTGTAGACGAACGAATAGGAGAAGTCGAAACCGACGTCTTCGATCAGTTTCATGGTCTGCTCGAAGTCCTTGTCGGTCTCGCCGGGGAAGCCGACGATGAAGTCCGAACTGATCAGGATATCCGGTACCGCCGCCCGCAACCGGCGGATGCGCGACTTGTATTCCAGCGCGGTGTGGTTGCGCTTCATCGCTGCGAGGATACGGTCGGAACCGGCCTGTACGGGCAGGTGAAGGTATTTGACCAGCTGCGGAATGTCGGCGTGGGCCTGGATGATGGCATCGGAGAATTCCAGCGGGTGGCTGGTGGTGTAACGAATCCGGCCGATGCCGTCGATCGCGGCGACCGCGTGCAGCAGGTCGGCGAAGTCATGCCCGTCGTGGCGGTAGCCGTTGACGTTCTGTCCCAGCAGGGTGACTTCCTTCACGCCGTTCTCGGCGAGGTGGACGATTTCCGCCAGCACGTCGGCCAGCGGCCGGCTGACTTCCTCGCCGCGGGTGTAGGGCACCACGCAGAAGGTGCAGTACTTGCTGCAGCCTTCCATGACCGAGACGAAGGCGCTGGGCCCATCGACGCGCGGCTCGGGCAGGCGGTCGAACTTCTCGATCTCGGGGAAGGAGATGTCCACCTGCGGCTTCTTGGTCGTGCGCGCGGCGTCGATCATTTCCGGCAGGCGATGCAGGGTCTGCGGGCCGAAGACCACGTCGACGTACGGGGCGCGGTCGCGGATCGCCGCGCCTTCCTGACTGGCCACGCAGCCGCCAACGCCGATCACCAGCTGCGGATTATCCAGTTTCAGTTCGCGCCAGCGGCCCAGTTGCGAGAAGACCTTTTCCTGGGCCTTTTCGCGAATCGAGCAGGTATTGAGGAGGATCACGTCGGCCTCAGCCGGGTTCTCGGTGATTTCCAAGGCCTGGTGTTCGCCCAGCAGGTCTACCATGCGCGAGCTGTCGTACTCGTTCATCTGGCAGCCATGGGTTTCGATGAAAAGCTTGCGGGTCATGTTACGGGCCGGCGTTGTGCAAAAAATGACCGGCGATTATATGCCCACGGCCGAGCAGGGGAAAGCGCGGGAGGATGCCGCAGGGTTTCGCTGGCGCTCAGGGGATCAGCGGTGCGTCGGCGGCCTGCAGTTGCATCAGGTAGTCGCGGAAAATCTGGCCGAGCACCTGGGTGGCGATCTCCAGCTCGTCGCGGCGCATCTGCGCGGAAACCCGGTCGGCGGTATCCAGTGCTTCGTCTTCGCCGTTGACCGCGGCCATCTTCAGCACGATATAGGCCTGCACATTGTTGGCCTTGACGCCCTCACCACGAAAGAACATCACGCCGAGCCGGTGCTGTGCCGCCGCATGGCCGCGCAGGGATGCCTGTTCGAACCAATACAACGCCTTGGCCAGATCGCGCGGTGCACGGCGACCGTCGTAATGGAACTCACCCAGCTCGTAAGCGGCTTGCACGTCGCCTTCGCTGGCAGCCTGTTGGCAGCTGCGCAGGGCTTCCGGCAGTTCTTCGGGGAGCGTGTCGAGCGCGCAGCGGGCAGTCGCCGGGATCAGCAAAGTGTTCCCGCCGGCCATGGCCGTGAGAGGCGAGAGAAGCAGCAGACAGCCCAAAGACAGGATGCGGCCGGTGCGGATCATGAAAATCTGGCGCCTCGAGGAGCAGGGCGGTAATGAAAGGCTGGAACGAGCCAGCCGTCACATTATGGATAAGCTGCAGTCTGCTTACAAAGCCTTTAACCGCCTGCCATCGGCTTTTTATGCGGCTGCCGGCTGGTCTCCGCCTGCGTTGCCCGGCAGGCGTCCCAGCAGGGCGGCGATAAACGGGCTGGCGATGGCCAGCAGCAGTGGGCGCAGCTCGCTGAGCGGATTGTCCATCAGGATGCCTGCCGGCAGCGGTGCCGAGGCCAGGAGCAGCATGCCAGCGACCACTCCGGCAGCGGCCGGCAGACTCGCCGGCCATTGCAGTGCGCCGGCGTAGATGATCAGCAGCGCGCTGGTCAGCATCAGCCCGAGCGCGTAGGGCTCGCTCCAGCCAAGCTGCCGCGCCAGCTCGAAGAACACGCACAGCCCCAGCACCACGCGTCCCCAGTTCGGTCGGCTCCAAGTCCAGCGTCGTGCCAGGGTCAGCGCCGCCAGTGCAATCAGTGGCAGGCCGAGCAGCAAGCTGGCGCGCTCCAGCCACTGCTGGGCTTCCTCAAGATCGAGGCCGATCAGGCTCGCCGCAGCGCATGCACCGCTCGCCGCGGCGAGGATGAAACCCAGCATCGCGCTGAACAGTGCCGGCTGATCCGCTTCGCCGTAGTGGCGTCGGCTGCGGCCGATCCATACCGCGCTGGCGCCCGCCGCCAGGAACAGCAGTACCGCTTGCAGCAATTGCATCGTCTCGCTCACTTGAGCTTGGCGAAGGCGCGCTCGGCCGCCTCCAGGGTGATTGCCAGCTCGGTGTCGCCATGGGCGATGGAGGTGAAGCCGGCCTCGAACGCACTCGGCGCCAGGTAGACCCCGCCTTCGAGCATCAGATGGAAGAAGCGCTTGAAGCGATCGGCGTCGCTGGCCATGACGTCGGCGAAGGTCACGATGTCGTCGGCGCCGCTGAAGTACAGGCCGAACATGCCGCCCACCTGGGTGGTGACGAACGGGATGCCCGCGGCATCGGCGCGGTCCTGCAGGCCCTGCAGCATACGGCTGGTGTAGGCGCTCAGCTCGTCGTGGAAGCCGGGACGGCTGATCAGGCCAAGGGTGGTCAGGCCGGCGGCCATGGCCAGCGGATTGCCCGACAGGGTACCGGCCTGATAGACCGGGCCGAGCGGAGCGATACGCTCCATGATGGCGCGCTTGCCGCCGAAGCAGCCCACCGGCATGCCGCCGCCGATGATCTTGCCGAAGGTCGACAGGTCCGGCGTCACGCCGTAGTAGGCCTGGGCGCCGCCGAGGGCGACGCGGAAACCGGTCATCACTTCGTCGAAGATCAGCACTACGCCGTGTGCGTCGCACAGGCTACGCAGGCCTTCGAGGAAGCCCGGCGCTGGCGGCACGCAGTTCATGTTGCCGGCGACCGGCTCGACGATGATGCAGGCGACCTGCTCGCCCTTTTCCTTCAGTGTGGCTTCGACTTCAGCGAGGTCGTTGTAGGCCAGGGTCAGGGTGTGCTTGGCGAAGTCCGCCGGCACGCCTGCCGAACTCGGCACACCCAGGGTCAGGGTGCCGGAGCCAGCCTTGACCAGCAGGCTGTCGGAGTGACCGTGGTAGCAGCCTTCGAACTTGATGATGGCGTCGCGGCCGGTATAGCCACGGGCGAGGCGGATCGCACTCATGGTCGCTTCGGTGCCCGAGCTGACCATGCGCACCATCTCCATCGATGGCACCAGGCGGCAGACCAGCTCGGCCATCTCGGTTTCCATGGCGGTCGGCGCGCCGTAGGACAGCCCGTGCTCGAGCTGGCGGCGCACGGCATCGAGCACCTCGGGATGGCTATGGCCAAGGATCATCGGACCCCAGGAGCCGACATAGTCGACGTAGCGCTTGTCATCCTCGTCGATCACATAGGCGCCGGCGGCATGCTTGAGAAACAGTGGGGTGCCGCCGACGCTGCGGAAGGCGCGAACGGGTGAATTGACGCCGCCCGGGATGTGGGTCTGGGCGCTGGCGAAGAGGGTTTCGGAACGGGACATGCGGGCCTCGCAAAACAGGGGCTGACCGCCGTGGGGCGGGTCAGCCGTGGCGGAATCAGGGAGTATTGAACAACTGGCTGAACGCTCGGGCGCGGCGCTCGACCTCGGCCGGGCTGTCAGCGGCGAACAGGGCGTGGACCACGGCGATCATCTGCACGCCCTCGGCGAGCAGACTCGGTGCCGTTTCCGGCGTGATGCCACCGATAGCGACAATCGGCAGGCCAATGCGGGTGCGAGCCTCGCGCAGCAGCTGAGGATCGGCCGCAGGCGCACCTGGCTTTGTCTGCGACTGGAAGAAGCGGCCAAAGGCGACGTAGCTGGCGCCGTCACGCGCGGCCTGTTCGGCCAGCGGCAGCTGCGCATGACAGGTGGCGCCGATGACTGCCTGGCGGCCGAGCAGGGCCCGGGCGACGGCGAGCGAGCCATCCTCCTGGCCGAGGTGCAGGCCGACGCCCAGTCGCGCCGCCAGTTCGGCGTCGTCGTTGATGATCAGTTGCGCGCCATGCCGGGCACAGAGTTCCTGCAACGCATCGGCTTCACGCAAGCGCCGCGCCTCGTCGCTGGACTTGTCGCGGTACTGCAGCAGCCGGGCGCCGCCTTTGAGTGCTGCTTCGACATATGGCAGCAGGCGACCGTCGGCGAGCAGCTTGCTGTCGGTGATGGCGTACAGGCCGCGCAGGCGAGTCGAGTCCTTCATGCGCTGCTCTCCAGTCAGGCCAGGTCCAGCGGCAGGCGCCGGGGAATGTATTGCCCGTGGCCGGGCGCCTCGGCGTCGCGCAGGGTGCGCCAGGTGTAATCGAGTGCGGACCTGACTGCGCTGGTCAGCTCCTCGCCCAGGGCCAGGCGGCCGGCGAGGGCGCTGGCCAGTGTGCAGCCGGAGCCGTGGTAACTGCCCGGCAGGCGCGCGCAGGTGAAATCGTGGCGACTGCCATCGCGGCAGTACAGACGATTGTGCACTTGGCTTTCGTCGCCGTGTCCGCCGGTAATCAACAGGTGGCGGATATGCGGCAGCAGGCGTTCGGCGCATTCGTCCGCGCTGCCCTCGGGCAGCTCGGCGAGGATGCGCGCTTCCGGCAGGTTCGGCGTGGCGATGGTCGACACCGGAAACAGCCGCTCGCGCATGGCATAGCCGACATCATCCTTGCCCAGTGCGCCGCCGCCACCGGCGCGCAGCACCGGGTCGCAGACCAGTGGCACGCCGGGCAGCTTGCTCATGATCTCGAGGACGGTTTCGACCATCTCCACCGAGCCGAGCATGCCCAGCTTGACCGCTGCGATGGGCAGGTCGGCGATCACCGCATTGGCCTGGGCGAGCACCCACTCGCGGTCGAGCACGCGGAAGTCGGAGACGTTGACGGTATCCTGCACGGTCAGTGCGGTGACGGTCGGCGCGGCGTGACAGGCCTGCGCCAGCAGGGCTTCGATGTCCGCCTGCAAACCGGCTCCACCACTGGGGTCATGGCCGGAAAGACAGAGGACGACGGGGCGTGAAGTAGGGTTTTTCATGGCGTGCGAGCTTATCACCAAACCGCGCTGGCGGGACGCGGCAGTTGTGCGTCGATCCGCCATCGCTGCGATTGCCGGCCATCGGCTAATCCAGGCGGGAGCGATTCGCCTTTCCGGCGAGAACGAGCGCTGTGGTAGATTGCTGGCACTTTGATTTTCGGACGCAGCGGCGGGGTTCACGGGCGTGAATTCGCATTCGCCGCCCGGCCTGCACGAGGCATCATGCGGTACGTCTTCCTCTTTTTCCTGGCTCTTCTGCCTGTCGTGACCAGTGCTGTCGAACTCGACGAGCACACCCGTCACCTGCCGCTGGGCCAGGTCATGCAGGTGTTCGAGGACCCGCTCGGCGAAGCGCGCATAGAAGACATCACCTCGACGGCTTTCGAAAGCCGCTTTCAGCCGCATCAGAACGCCGTGTTCAATGCCGGCTATTCCCGCTCGGTGCATTGGGTGCGGGTCGACCTGAACTACCGGCCACAGACGGTGCAGGGAGCGCGGCGCTGGTTGCTGGAAGTGGCCTATCCGCCGCTGGACAGCCTGCAGCTGTATCTGGCCGATGGCCAGGGTGGCTACCGCCTGGCCGGGGATACCGGCGATACCAAGCCCTGGGCCAGCCGCGAAATCCGCCAGGGCAACTACCTGTTCGAGATCGAGCTGCAGCCCAACCAGCCGCAACGTGCCTATCTGCGCGTTGCGAGCGAGGGGTCGATCCAGGTGCCGCTGAGCCTCTGGTCGCAGCATGCGTACCTCGAGGCGCAGCCCGGGCGCATCTATGTGCTGGGCATGATCTACGGCGTGTTGCTGGCGATGCTGGTCTACAACCTGTTCATCTATGTCAGCATCCGCGACCAGAGCTACCTGTTCTACATCCTCTACATCGCCGCGTTCGGCCTCTACCAGGTCTCGGTGAACGGTGCCGGGGTGCAGTTTCTCTGGCCTGATCGGCCCTGGTGGGCCAACGCTGCCACGCCGTTGCTGATCGGTGCCACCGGGCTGTTCGGCTGCCTGTTCACGCGCAGCTTCCTGCGCACCGCCGAGCACAGCCGCTGGATGGACCGGCTGCTACGGCTGATCATCGGCTTCTCCGTGGTGGTGATGGTGCTGGCGCTGACCACCGATTACGGCCTGTCGCTGCGCCTGGCGACTGCATTGGCGCTGCTGTTCACCCTGGCGGTGTTTGCCGCCGGCATCCTCGCCTGGCTGCGTGGCATGCGGGTGGCGCGCTACTTCATCATCGCCTGGAGCGCGCTGCTTATCGGTGGGCAGATCAACACGCTGATGGTGCTCGGCCATCTGCCGCACAATTTCCTGACCATGTATGCCAGCCAGCTGGGCGCGGCGCTGGAAGTGGTACTGCTGTCGATGGCGCTGGCCGATCGTATCAACGCGCTCAAGGACGAGCGGGCGAAGATCCTGGAGAGCGCCCGCTCCGACCTGGAACAGCTGAACCGCGAGCTGGCCGAGAGCAACCGGCTGAAGGATGAATTTCTCTCCAATATCAGCCATGAGCTGCGCACGCCGATGATGGGCGTGATGGGCGCGCTGGAGCTGCTGCCCGCCTCCGAAACACCGGAAGAGCTGCAGCAGTATCAGCACATCGCCACCGGATCGGCGCGCGACATGATGCGTCTGGTGAATAACATCCTGGTGCTCAGCGAGCTGCGTGCCGGCAAGCTGCGCCTGCAGGATCAGCGGTTCAGTCTTCGCGAGACCGCAGCACGATTGCACCAGCAGTTCGCGCCCTTGGCCCGCGAAAAAGGGCTCGCCTTCGACCTCGACTTCGACGAACAGCTGCCTGATCGCGTTTACGGCGATGCCGAAAAGCTTGAGCAGTGCATCTGCCATCTGCTCGACAACGCGGTCAAATTCACCGCTCGCGGGGCGGTGAACCTGCGCTTCACGGGTGCGGTCGAGCCGCGCCAGCTGCAGCTGAACGTCGAAGTCATCGACAGCGGCATCGGCTTCAGCGATGCCGACCAGGCCTTCCTCTATCACCAGTTCCGCCAGGTGGACGGTTCGATGACGCGGCGCTATGGCGGCCTCGGCATCGGTCTGGCCATCAGTCGCGGCCTGATCGAGCTGCTCGGCGGGCGGCTGGAGCAGCAGTCACGGCCGGGCCTGGGCAGCCGCTTCGGCATTCATCTGCGCTTTGCGCTGAATCCTTCGGATGGGCCTGCCTCCGACTCCTCGTCTGCCGTTCCGCCATCCGCGCCGATTGCCTGACGCGCGGACCTTTTGGCCGATACCTCGCTTCAACCGCCGCATGACAGCATGGTTCACTGCTGATCCATCGCCAGCGCCGACTACGCTTGCTGGCAACCGCCGCGGCATCGGTATCGAAGGAGGACGCTAGATGAACCTGCAGACCTGCGCCGAAACCCATGAGGTCACCAATCAGGTGCCGCCGCTGGATGGCGCCAACCTCTACCGTATCGACCTGCCATTGCAGCAGTGGGTACAGCGCTACCACGCCGGCTGGGCGGAAGATCGACTGGACCGTTACGGCGCGCTCGCCGGCGGGCCGCTGATGCAGGCCGGCTTTCTCGCCAACGAGAACAGGCCGCTGTTCAAAAGTCATGACCGCTACGGCCATCGCATCGATCTGGTGGAGTTTCACCCCGCTTATCACGAGCTGATGCGTGCCGCCGTCGAGCACGGTATTCCGTCGCTGCCCTGGAGCGAGCCGCAGCCCGGCGCACAGGTGGCACGTGCCGCCCTGATGTACCTGCACAACCAGGCCGAGGCCGGCAGCAGCTGCCCGCTGACCATGACCTACGCCAGCGTGCCGGCGCTGCGCCTGCAGCCGGATCTTGCCGAGCGCTGGCTGCCGAAGATCCTTGCCCGCGAATATGACCCGCGCAACCTGCCGATGGAGCAGAAGGCCGGCGTCACCATCGGCATGGCCATGACCGAGAAGCAGGGTGGCACCGACGTGCGCGCCAACAGCACCCGCGCCTATCCGGTTGGTGCCGGTGGGCCGGGCCAGGCCTACGAGCTGATCGGGCACAAGTGGTTCTGCTCGGCGCCGATGTGCGATGCCTTCCTCACCCTGGCGCAGACCGACAAGGGCCTGTCCTGCTTCCTGCTGCCGCGCCATCGCCCGGATGGCACGCGCAACCAGTTCTATATCCAGCGCCTGAAGAACAAGCTGGGCAACTGGGCCAACGCCTCCAGCGAAGTCGAATACCGCGGTGCGCTGGCCTGGATGGTCGGTGAAGATGGGCGCGGCGTGCCGACCATCATCGAGATGGTCTCCTCGACCCGCTTCGACTGCATGATCGGCTCCAGCTCGCTGATGCGTCAGGCGCTGACCCAGGCCATGCACCACTGCGCGCACCGCTTGGTCGGCGGCCGCGTCCTGCTGGAGCAGCCGCTGATGCAGAACGTGCTGGCCGACCTTGCCCTGGAAAGCGAGGCGGCGCTGGCGCTGACCCTGCGCATGGGCCGCGCCCAGGACAATCGCCATGACGAGCACGAAGACAAGTTCGCCCGTCTGGTCACCGCCGTCGGCAAATACTGGATCTGCAAGCGCGCGCCGAACATGATCGCCGAGGCCAGCGAATGCCTGGGTGGCGCTGGCTACGTCGAGGAAACCATCCTGCCGCGGCTGTACCGCGAGGCGCCGGTGAATTCCATCTGGGAGGGCTCCGGCAATGTGCAGTGCCTGGACGTGCTGCGCGCGCTGTCCAAGGAGCCCGGCGTGCTGGAGGTGCTGTTCACCGAGCTCGGCGACGGTCACGGTGATGCGCGGCTGAAGGCGCACATCCAGCGACTGAAGGTGGCCTTTGGCGATACCGAGGACATCCAGTACCGCGCCCGGCAGCTCACCGAAGACGTGGCCATCGGCCTGCAGGCCAAGTTGCTGCTCGAAGCCGGCAACGCAGCCGTTTCCGATGCGTTCATTGCCAGCCGCCTGGAGGGGCAGGGGCGCGTCTATGGCACCTTGCCGCGCGGGCTGGACATCGACGCGCTGCTCGCGCGCAGTGCGCCGCAGCTGTGACTCGTGGCAGGTGGTATCGGCTAGCGGCGAGCCTGCCCGCGTAGCAGTTCCTTGAGTTCGGCGATTTCGCCACGCAGGGCGCGGACCTCTTCATGCAGGTCGGCCTCGATGTGCTCGCGTGCCGCCTCGATGGTTGCCTGAGTGGCTTCGTGGTCAGCATCGGTAACCGTCTGCATCGCGTTGACGATGATCGCGATGAACAGGTTGAGCATGGTGAAGGTGGCGATCAGGATGAACGGGATGAAGAACACCCAGGCATAGGGGAACACGTCCATCAGCGGGCGCACGATGCCCATCGACCAGCTTTCCAGCGTCATCACCTGGAACAGTGTGTAGACCGAACGGCCGAGGTTGCCGAACCACTCGGGGAAGTCGGCGCCGAACAGCCCGGTGGCGATCACTGCGGACACGTAGAAGACCAGCGCCAGCACCATGGCAATCGAGCCCAGGCCGGGAATGGCTGACAGCAGCGCTCCGACCACGCGGCGCATCGATGGCACCATGGTGACCATGCGCATCACCCGCAGCACGCGCAGGGCGCGCAGAACGCTGAACGGGCCGCTGGCGGGTACCAGCGCGATGGCCACCACGGTGAAATCGAACAGGCTCCAGGGATCACGGAAGAACGCCGCGCGATGAACGTAGATGCGCGCTGCGATTTCCACCACGAACACGCCGAGGATCAGCATGTCGAGGACTCTGAGGAACTCGCCCCAGCTGGCCACCAGTGACGGCGAGGTCTGCATGCCGAGGATGGCCGCGTTGATCACGATCAGCAGCAGAATGCCGCGCTGAACGGCTGGCCGCTCAATGAGCTGCTTGAGCCGACTACGAGTGCTCGTTTCCACGGGGGTTGCCTGCATGATGCCTACCTGTCTGTTTCGATCATCGCCCTGCCCGCGACCGCGGGAGGTTACCGCTGTACTCGGCCGGGCGGGCGCGAGTATGGCGGCGAAGACCTGCGCGGGGAAGTGACAGCGGTGCCCGGTTCGTTTCCCGATTTGACAGGGATCGGGCGGCGCTTTGAGCGCGGCGACAGACCGGGCGCCCCGGTTCCACCGCGTGCGAGGGCCAGCGAGCGCCTCGCAGCTGGCCGGTCGTGGTTGCGCTGGGCGCGGATACCGGCTATGACCTCTCCTGTGCGGCGGCCTGCTAGTACCTTTGTATAACAGCCAAACGAGCTGGTGCTCCTAGAATGGGGCCAGCGACTACGTTACGGGGTTGCAAGTGCCGCATGATTTTTTGAGGTTCAGATATTGAGCGGCAAAAGACATGGGCGCTTTGTCTCCGGACATCAAGTGGCCGTCTCCCTGCCTCGTCAGGCCTGGCGAATTTCTTTGCAGAGCCTTCACGGACGAGCATTCGATGAGTTTCTGAGGTGAGTTCATGGCAACCGATCTAAACAAGTACATCCGCAACGCAGCGTTTCTCGACAAGGTCGTCTCGGCAGAAGAGGCCGCGTCGTGGATCGAGGACGGCATGACGCTGGGCATGAGCGGCTTCACCCTGTTCGGGGAGCCGAAGGTGTTTCCGAAGGCACTGTCCGAGCGCGGCCAGCGCGAGAAATTCAAGGTCAACCTGTTCACCGGCGCGTCCATGGGGCCGGCGGCCGACCAGTCGATGGCCGAAGCCGGCATCATCAACAAGCGCATCCCGTACCAGGGCAACGCGGTACAGCGCAAGAAGATCAACGCCGGCGAGGTGCTCTACATCGATCAGCACCTGTCGCACACCGCCGAGTTGCTGCGTCAGGGCGTGCTGCCGCAGGTCGACTACGCCATCATCGAGGCGGCTGCGATCACCGAGGACGGCCAGATCATCCCGACCGGTTCGGTCGGTAACTCGCCGATCTTCGTGCAGAACGCCAAGCACGTGATCATCGAGCTGAACACTTCTGCTCCACGCGAGTACGAAGGCATGCACGACATCTACATTCCCGGCCCCGCCGGTGAGGATTCGCGCAAGGACATCCCGGTCTACAACGTCAGCAAGCGCATCGGCTCGATCGGTATTCCGGTCGATCCGGCCAAGGTGCGCGGCATCGTGCTGTCCAGCGAGCCGGACATTCCTTCCCCGCTGTTCGAGCCGAACGCCGAAACCCAGAAGATCGCCGACAACCTGCTGGACTTCCTGCGCGAGGAAGTGAAGCTGGGACGCCTGACCAACAGCCTGGCTCCGCTGCAGTCCGGTGTCGGTTCGGTGGCCAACGCGGTGCTGGCCGGCATGAAGACCTCCGAGTTCAAGGATCTGACCGTCGCTTCCGAAGTGCTGCAGGACGGCGTTTTCGACCTGATCGACGCCGGAGTGGTGAAGTTCGCCGCCGCCACCGCCTTCTCCCTGTCGAAGAAGCGCGTGGACAACCTGGCCTCGGACCTCGCCAAGTACGCCGGCAAGGTGGTGTTCCGTCCGCAGGAGATCTCCAACCATCCGGAAGTGATCCGCCGGCTGGGGATCATCTCCTTCAACACTGCGCTGGAAGCCGACATCTACGGCAACGTGAACTCCACGCACGTCAACGGCACCCACATGATGAATGGTATCGGCGGCTCGGGTGACTTCGCCCGCAACGCACGTATCAGCATCTTCGTGACGACCTCGACGGCGAAGGACGGCAAGATCTCCTCCATCGTACCGTTCGTCACGCACGTGGATCACACCAACCACGACGTCGACGTGATCATCACCGAGCAGGGCTATGCCGATCTGCGCGGGCTGGCGCCCGTCGAGGCGGCGGCGCGAGTCATCAACAACTGCATGCACCCGGACTACAGGGCCCAGGCGCTCGCCTACCTCGAAGAGGCGAAACAGCGTGGCGGCCACACCCCGCACGTGCTGGAAAAAGCCTTCTCCTGGCATGCCAACTTCGCCAAGAACGGCACCATGCTGCTGGACAAGTAATCGGTAGGAGCCTGTGCGGCTGATGCAGCAATGCATCGGCGGCGGGCTCGAAGCGGTACCCGAATCCGACGTCAGGCTCTGGCGTCGGATTTTTTTCGCCGATGACGGCGCACATTTCCAGAGCGCCGGCGTCTCGGATGCGGCTCCAACCGCTCGGCTGCGTATACATCCGTCACCAAATGCAGCCAAGATAGAGCGGAGTGTTAAGCCAGGATTAGCCATGACTTCCAACGAATCCAGATCCTTCACCGTCGCCACCCGCGCTGAGGAGGCGGTCGACAAGCTGGCCGAGCTGCACGCGCAGGCCACAGCGGCCCTCAACCAGGCGCTCAAACGCTACGTAACCAGCCGCACCGAGCCCAGTGCCGCGGAGCGCAACCTGTTCCGCTACCCGCAGCTGCGCCTGACCTACGAGTGCCACGGCGAAGTGCCGGCCTCGACCCGTGCCTACGCCAAGGTCCAGGCGCCCGGCGTGTACAGCGTCACCGTGACCCACCCGGCCGCGTTCCGCGCCTATCTGCTCGATCAGCTGAAGCCGCTGATTCAGGACTTCAACGTCACCGTTGAGGTCGGCATGAGCGACCGCAACATTCCCTATCCCTACGTGATCGAGCAGGGCGACGAGCTGGCCGGCACCGGCGTGACCGCCGCCGAGCTGGCGCGGGTATTCCCCAGTACCGACCTGTCCGCCGCTACCGACGATATCGCCGACGGGCTCTACGACTGGGAGCACGCCGATCCCTATCCGCTGGCACTGTTCGATGGCGCGCGGGTGGACTTCTCGCTGCGTCGGCTTGTGCACTACACCGGCAGCGATTGGCGCCACGTACAGCCGTGGATCCTGCTGACCAACTACCACCGCTACGTCGACCAGTTCATCCGCCACGGCCTCGACATGCTGCGCGACGACACCCGCTTCACGCGCATGGTGTTGCCGGGCAACGTGATCATCGAGCGCGGCATGGAGGAGGGCGAGGCGCAGGCGATCATCGGTGGCGTGATGTGGCACCGCTACCAGATGCCGGCCTATCACCTGATCGCCGACGATGGCCATGGCATCACCCTGGTCAACATCGGCGTCGGTCCGTCCAACGCGAAGAACATCACCGACCACCTGGCCGTGCTACGCCCGCATTGCTGGCTGATGATCGGCCACTGCGGCGGGCTGCGGCAGTCGCAGTCCATCGGCGACTACGTGCTGGCCCACGCCTACATGCGTCGCGACGGCATCCTCGATCGGGTGTTGCCGCCGCACATCCCGCTGCCAGCGCTGGCCGAGGTGCAGCAGGCGCTGCAGGAATCGGCCGCGACGGTCACCGGCGAGCAGGGCGAAGCGTTGAAGAAGCGCCTGCGTACCGGCACCGTGCTGACCTACGACGACCGCAACTGGGAGCTGCGCTGGGCGCAGGAGCGGCCGCTGATCAATCTGTCGCGTGCCGTGGCGGTGGACATGGAAAGCGGCACCATCGCCGCCCAGGGCTACCGCCTGCGGGTGCCCTACGGCACCTTGCTCTGCGTGTCGGACAAGCCGCTGCACAGCGAGATCAAGCTGCCCGGCTCGGCCAATGCGTTCTACGAGCGGGCCGTGACCCAGCACCTGAAAATCGGCATCACCGCACTGGAACTGCTGCGCAGCCAGCTCAACTCGCTGCACTCGCGCAAGCTGCGCAGCTTCGACGAGCCGCCGTTCCGCTGAATCAGCATGTGCTGCCGGCGCTTTCGTGGGAATGGACGATACTCATAGCGTTCATTCCCGCGTCAGCACCGGAGGTCAACATGGAACAGTCGATCCACGCCTTCCATAACCTGTTCGAACAGTTGGGCCTGCCCAACGACGATGTCTCGATCAGGCGCTTTATCGAAACCCATTCGCCGCTAGCCGAGGACGTCTACCTGGCCGACGCGCCGTTCTGGACGCCGGCCCAGGCGGCCTTCCTGCGCGAGGAAATCCTCGAGGATGCCGACTGGGCCGAAGTGGTCGATCGCCTCAATGTGGCGCTGCGACGGCGCTACCACTGAGGCATGGCCTGGTTCTCAGCTGGCCAGCAGCCAGGCGCCGGTGAGTGCCGAGGCAGCGCCGGCGATGCGCACCAGTGGCGCGGCGGCCTGCGGCAGGTAACGCACCAGCGCGTAACCGGCGGCATGCAGAGCGGCAGTGGCAACAATGAAGCCGGCGGCATACCCCCACGGGCTGGACAGCTCTGGCAGTTCCAGGCCGTGGGCGACGCCGTGGCTGGCGGCGAACAGGGCGGTCAGCGCTGCGGCGACGACCAGCGGCGGGCGTACCGCCAGTGCCACCAGCAGGCCGAGGGCCAGCACCGAGCCGGCGATGCCGGTTTCCATCAGCGGCATTTCGATTCCGGCGAAGCCGGCCAGGCCGCCGAGCAGCATGGTCGCGACGAAGGTCATCGGCAGCGCCCAGCGCGCCTTGCCAGTCTGCTGAGCCGCCCATAGACCCACCGCGAGCATGGCCAGCAGATGGTCGAGGCCGAAGATCGGGTGGGCGATACCGGACAGCACTCCGGCGTGGTCATGCCCAGGGTGAGCCAGGGCCAGCGCAGGGCTGAGCAGCAGGGCGGAGGTGACCAGGATTTTCTGTACGTTCATGCGAGTTCCTCTGATTGCAAGGCTGAGAGCTGGACCGAGAAGCTGGCACTCGGTCGATTTCCGTTGATGGGCGAGGTCACGCGGCGCTGAGCATTCCCTGTTTCTCGATAAAGGCGATGATCTCGTCGAGGCCGTGGCCGACCTTCTGGTTGCTGAAAACGAACGGCCGCTCGCCGCGCATCTTGCGGGCGTCGCGATCCATCACCTCCAGCGAGGCACCGACCATCGGCGCCAGGTCGATCTTGTTGATCACCAGCAGGTCGGACTTGCAGATGCCCGGACCGCCCTTGCGCGGCAGCTTGTCGCCGGCGGACACGTCGATCACGTAGATGGTCAGGTCCGACAGCTCCGGGCTGAAGGTCGCCGAGAGGTTGTCGCCGCCGGACTCGACGATGATCAGATCCAGGCCGGGAAAGCGCCGGTTGAGCTGCTCGACGGCCTCGAGGTTGATCGAGGCGTCCTCGCGGATCGCCGTATGCGGGCAGCCGCCGGTTTCCACACCGATGATGCGCTCGGGTGCCAGGGCTTGGTTACGCACCAGGAACTGGGCGTCTTCCTGGGTGTAGATGTCGTTGGTCACCACGGCGAGGTTGTAGCGATTGCGCAGGGCCTGGCACAGGGCGAGGGTCAGGGCGGTCTTGCCGGAACCGACCGGCCCGCCAATGCCGACGCGCAGGGGTTGGGTGTTCATGGGTGTTCTCCTCTGGAAGGCGGTGTGACTGCCTTGGGGTTGATGCGAAGGGGGTGCTGCCGGGGTGCGCGGAGGGACGCGAAGTCCGTAGGGTGGGTAACGCGAAGCTTACCCACCGTTTTGAAAAGTAATCCGCCATGGTCCGGCGAGAACTTGGTTGTAGCCTGTGGTGGAAAATGCTGCGCAGTTTTCCACCCTACATTGCGTTGCACTCGCATTCGCTTTTCCATCCACGGCCTGACAGGCAACACCCAATTCCCCTTCAGGAGGGTGAGCGGAATCGTTGCGTAAGGGGATGAGCCGCATGGATGCGGCGAAAGGCTTAAAGGGCCATGGATGGCCCTTGTAAGCCGGCCCCTGGAGCGGCGATGGAGTGAACGAACCCTGCGCGTAGCGCAGGGCCGGATGCAGGGGCGCGCTTTCTTTTGCTTACTTTTCTTTGCGCGTGCAAAGAAAAGTAAGGCGCCGTGAGAGGCGCAACCTGTCGCTCGCGCCGAGGAAAGCGCGGAGCGCCGGCACTCATGCAGAAAGCCAACAGTTTCGCGGCCAAGATTCCTTCGCATTGGTTCAGTGAACACCGTGCGCCACGAGTGACCAGCGGGTTCGTGAGCAGCGCTCGCTCCTACAGGCGCGCACTGCAACGGCGGACTCGATCCGCTCATGACCTAAACAACCGACTGTACTGCCGCTCATGCGCCATGCTGGTCAGCACCAACCCGAGCGGCGCGCTGCCCCAGGCCGCTTCCGGCAGCTCGCTGGCCTCCCGCTGCGCCTGGCTCAGGACCGGCAACAGCCCTGAGGTCAACCGCTGCGCCGCCTGCTGTCCCAGCGGCAGGGTCTTCATCAGCACCGCCAGCTGGTTTTCCAGCCAGCCCCACAACCAGGCGGCGAGAGCATCGGCGGGCGTGATCTGCCAGGCGCGGGCCGCGAGCGCCCAAGCCATGGCCAGGCCCGGTTCTCCGGCAGAGGCAAAGCAGTCGCGTGCCTGTTGATCGAGTTCCGGCAGGCCGTCGAGCAGCTGCGTCAGGGAATAGCCCATCTGCCGGCTTTCCAGCTGAAGTTCGCGGGTTTCGCGGCTGGCGCGGTGCTCGGCGGCGAGCTGCAACAGACGCGGCCAGTCGTCCTGTGCCGCCGCTTCGCAATGCGCGAGCAGCAGCGGCGCCTCGAAGCGCGCGAGGTTGAGCAGCAGTTGATCCTCCAGCCAACGCCGAGCGCTGTCGGAGTCGTTCACCCAGCCGTTTTCCACCGCCATTTCCAGACCCTGGGAATAGCTGTAGCCGCCGAT
The DNA here is from genome assembly GCF_000327065.1 of Stutzerimonas stutzeri RCH2. Taxonomy (NCBI): domain Bacteria; kingdom Pseudomonadati; phylum Pseudomonadota; class Gammaproteobacteria; order Pseudomonadales; family Pseudomonadaceae; genus Stutzerimonas; species Stutzerimonas stutzeri. The sequence goes on from NC_019936.1 coordinate 602,256, forward strand.
CGGCAGCTGCGGGCTGGCCAGCCGGAGCAGCGCCCAGGCGGAGCCGGGAGCGGCCGTCGCGTTCACGTCCGTACGCCGAACTGGTGCAGGCGCGGTGCGTAGCTGAACTCTGCCTCACCTGCGTGGGAATGGTGATGACCTCCGCCGTAGGCGCCATGCTCCGGCTGGAAGGGGGCTTCGATGTGTTCGACGCTGGCGCCCAGCTGCAACAGCATGTCCTTGAGCACGTAGTCGTCGAGCAGCCGCAGCCAGCCATCGCCAACCTGCAGGGCGACATGGCGGTTGCCCAGGTGATACGCCGCGCGGGTCAGTTCGAAAGCGCTGGTGCAGGTGACGTGCAGCAATTGCTCGGGCCGAGCACGCACGCGCACGACACGGCCATCACCGGCGAGCAGGCATTCGCCATCGTGCAGCGGCGGCTGGCCGCGTTCGAGAAACAGGCCGACATCCTCGCCGCTGGTACTGAAGCAGCGCAGGCGACTCTTGCTGCGCGCGTCGTAGGTCAGTTCGAGTTCGGCCTGCCACTCGGGGCGGGCGTCGATGCGTTGGCGAATCACCAGCATGAGCAGAGTTCCGGTCGGATCGTTTCCGGAACAAGAGCAAGTGGCTTGCCAACCGGCCCCATATATCGCGATCGCGGCGCCTTTCGGGCCTGCGTGCCTGATAATGGGGCTTTGAGCGCACCGTCATAGTGCGCCTGTCGGGGCCGGGTGAGGTGCGTGCGCCTTACTGGTGCAGGTCGCGCACCATGTACACGGCAGGGATCTGGTAGCTGGCCAGGTTGCCGGCCTGCGGCGGGTCGAGTTCGTCGTGGGCTTCGTAGCCCAGACGCGACCAGAAACCGGTGGAATCCTGCACCGACACCAGTGCCGAATAGCGCAGCTGTGCGGCGCCGGCCTGTTGCAGGTTATGCCGCACCAGTGCCGGGCCGATGCCGCGGCCGGCGGCCCGTCCGGCCACGGCCAGGTCATGCAGGTAAAGGCAATCGGCTTCGCCGTCGGTGCAGAACTCCCCGTCCAGCGGCGTCACTTTACCCAGTCGCGAGTGGTAGGCGAACAGATAGGCGCACACCCCCTCGTCATCCTCGGCCACCCACGCCAACTGCGGAAATGTCGCCAGACGTGAGCGGATCACCGCCTCGTCTTCCAGAACCTCGGCGGCATAGGATTCTTCCTGGATCGCCAGGACGGCAGGGATATCGCGCTCCTGCATCGCTCTCAACTGGTACATCACGGCTACACTCGAACGCCGCGAAACGCCGCGCGGCTCGGCAAAAAGCCGGCGATCATACGCGAAATGCCGGCGTTCCGCTTGCCGTCGGGCGGGCGTCCGTGCTCAGTCAGCGCACGCAGCGGAACGGACAGGGCAGTGACGCCACCGTCCTGGTTGGGCTGAATGGTTTCAGCTGATTGGTGCAGCGGTGCGACAAGATGACAGGCATAATGGTTAGCCTGCTAACAAGTGGCTGAGGCCTGCGTTGAACGATCACCATCACCCGCTCTACGGCGTTCTGCTGATATTGCTGTCGGGTCTGTTGCTGGCCAGTCATGACGGGCTGGCCAAGCACCTCTCGGAAATCTACCCGGTGTTCCTGGTCATCTGGGCTCGTTACGTCGCGCAGACGGTGCTGATGACCGCGCTGTTCGTGCCGCGCATGGGCCAGCGCGTGTTTCGCACCCTGCGCCCGTGGCCGCAGCTGCTGCGTGGGCTCAGCCTGGTCAGCGTCAGTCTGCTGTTCATCAACGGCCTGCATTTCATCCCGCTGGCCGAAGCCACCGCGGTGATCTTTCTGACCCCGGTGCTGGTGACCATCGCCTCGGCGTTGCTGGGTGAGCGGGTCAGCCGCAGCCAGTGGCTCGCCGTGGGCTTCGGCCTGCTCGGGGTGCTGATCATCGTGCGTCCCGGTTCGGCGCTGTTCACCCCGGCGGTGCTGTTGCCCTTTGGCGCGGCGCTGTCGTTCACCGTGTATCAGCTGGTGACCCGGCGCCTGGCCGGCACCGACCACCCGGTTACCAGCAACTACCTGACCAGTCTGGTCGGCTGCGTGACCCTGAGCGTGCTGGTGGTCTTCAACTGGCGGACGCCAACCCTGCACGATGCGCTGCTGATGGGCGCGCTCGGCGGCATGGCGATGCTCGGCCACCTGCTGCTGACCAATGCCTTCCGCTTCGCCAGCGCAGCGACGCTGGCGCCGTTCACCTACGGCCAGATCGTTTTTGCCGGGGTGGTCGGCTACGTCGCCTTCGATCACGCGCCGGATGCAGGGGCGCTGATCGGCATGGCGGTGATCATCGCCAGCGGCCTGTGCATGGCTTATGTGCAGCGCCGCCAGGGGCCGGTCGAGGGATAAACGGCGAAAATGTGCCATCCGGCCGACCAGGCAGCTTCTCAACAACACTGAAATGAAAAGACAGGGCGAATCGACCCTTGCGTGCACTCATGGAGCCTATATGCCGCGACTCTCTCATCACGACCTGCGCCGCAACTTTCGCGAGCTGCTGAACGCCGACCGCTGCTTCCACACCGCTTCGGTGTTCGACCCGATGTCCGCGCGCATCGCCGCCGACCTCGGCTTCGAAGTGGGCATCCTCGGTGGCTCGGTAGCCTCGCTGCAGGTCCTCGCCGCGCCGGACTTCAACCTCATTACCTTGAGCGAGTTCGTCGAGCAGGCTACGCGTATCTGCCGCGTCGCCCAGCTGCCGGTACTGGCCGACGCCGACCATGGCTACGGCAACGCGCTCAACGTCATGCGCACCGTTTCCGAACTGGAACGCGCCGGGATTTCCGCACTGACCATCGAGGACACCCTGCTGCCGCCCAAATTCGGTCGCCGCTCCACTGACCTCATCGGCATGTTCGAGGCGGTCGGCAAGATCCGTGCGGCGCTGGAGGCGCGGGTCGACCCGGAAATGGCCATCATCGGCCGTACCAACGCCGGCGTGATCGGCTTCGAGGAAGTCATCGCCCGCGCCCAGGCCTACGAGAAGGCCGGCGCCGATGCCATCTGCCTGGTCGGCATCGAGGATTTCGACCACCTGGAGAGCATCGCCAGTCAGTTGAGCAAGCCGCTGATGCTGGTCACCTACGGCAACCCCAACCTGCGCGACAACGCGCGGCTGGCGTCGCTCGGCGTGCGCATCGTGGTCAATGGCCACGCCGCCTACTTCGCCGCGATCAAGGCCACCTACGATTGCCTGCGCGAGCAGCGCCAGGTCGATGCACTGGACCTGAATGCCTCGCAGCTGTCGGTCAAATACTCCACGGCCGATGAATACGTCGTCTGGGCCGAGGAATACATGCAGGTCAAGGAGTAAGCCCCTGCGCTGGTGCGCTCGCCTGGCTGAAGTCAGCCGCGCGGGCACCGTGCATGGGTCGGCTGTGCTTCGTGGCCCGTGCTCAGAAGAACGAGCGCTCGGCCTTGAACATCATGAAGCCTTCGCAATAGGCGTTCTGCCCCGAGTACACGCCGCACTGCGCGCCGCGCAGGCTCGAGTCGCTGTAGGACAGGTCCATCTGCATGCCGAGCAGCCGGCGGGAAAGGTTCAGCGACCAGTCGTTGAACACCCGCACGCTGCCGCCCGGGTGATACATCGGGCTGTCCATCGAGTGGCTGGCGTACTTCATCCGTACCCCGACATCGAACGGCTGCAGCGCGCCCAGCTCGAGAAATAGCGTGCTGTCGGTGCGCCCCAGCGAGCTGCTCATCGCGCCGCCCAGGCGGCTGCTGCCGAGGTTGATGCCAGCGTAGTACTCCTCGCGGTTTCGCGTCTCGACTTCGGGAAAGCTGTAGCGGATCACGCCCAGCTCATAGCCCATCGAATCGTCGAGCCGTGGTTGGGCATAGCCGACGTAGCTGTTGAGCTCCAGCTGGCTGCCGTCGAACAGACCGACACTGGGCGACCACTGGCCGACATACACGCCGCTGTCGTGGGTCAGATCCAGGCCGCCGCGAAAGGTGCTGGCGGTAGTCGGCTGTACCAGGCCCTGGGCCATGCTGCGCGTGGGCGCCGTGCCGAGCTTGAGATCGAACTGCCCGATTTCGCGCTCGACCACCTCCGGTTGGCTGGCACAACCGCCAAGCACGACGGCCAGTGCTATCAGATATCTGTTGTCCATACACCGCTTCACTGGTGATGTGTGACAGGCCGACCAGTGACGACCGCGGGTGGGAAG